>NZ_KV793324.1:0-113081 GCF_001808425.1 Pseudomonas sp. HMSC08G10
ACGGGGCTCTATTACTACGGCTATCGCTATTATCAATCCTGGGCCGGGCGATGGCTGAGTACCGACCCGGCTGGCACGGTGGATGGACTGAACCTCTATCGGATGGTCAAGAACAATCCAGTGACTTGGCGCGATGGTGACGGTCGAGAGCAGGCGGTGGGACCGTTGGCCCCGGATGGCACGCCGCTGGCAAAACTATTCGAGTCGGGGGATATCGTCTATGGATTGGACGCACCGCGTAAAAAAGCGGTTGCAGCCCTTGAGGGAGTGGGTGTGAAAAGAAAAGAGGCAAAGGCCTCTCCGACGGGGATGTTACGTCTTTTTAAAAAGAAAAAAGAAAGAAGTAATATTGTTATTCAAAATGATATTACCGACGCTGTCTGGGATCCTGGAAATCCTACCCAATATGCACAAGATAAGGATATAAAAAACCACCTGCATGATTTTAAGCGAGGTATTTCGTTTAGGGAATTTCTCAAAAGTCATGCAGCCTATAATGTCAAAGAGCTGGAGGGCGCGAGACAGCTGAAGGAGAACCCAAGTTTAGTCATGAAACTGGGACCAGAACTATGGAAAAAAACCAGTAAGGCGGGGCTCGCGTTTCAGTTGCTCGATCAGAAAAAAACTGTCCACTTCGTGGTGGACATTATTGAAGATACGCTTGCCGGCGTGGCATCAAAAACGAAAGGCCCCGGTACCAGTATCACGTCGAGTGAGCTTCGCTGGCTATATCGCCACCGAGCGCTACCGGAAGTTCAAGCCAATCTGATTTTCTACCGGGAGGGAAAGAAAATCTCCCAAGACGAAATATTTGGGAGGCCTGAATGGGAGAATTACAAGCCGAAGAACAGTACAAGGCGAGCAGGCGTATGACTCACCAATAACCATTGCCTGGCGTGTGATTTAGGCTTTGTACGAAATATGTCCGCACTCGCCCATACTGGGTTGAAACGGGGCTCGGAATGCTCATGTACTCTAGTACACTGCGCTTGCTCGCTCCGTTTCGCCTTGTCTGGCCTTCGCGCGAACACATTTCGTACAGATCTAGGGTGGGAGGCTCAACGCGCCTGCCCCGAGCGTTTTTCCCGCAACGCCTTGGCAACCTCGGCCTCGACCTTGTAGGCCGGGCCTTCGAGGTCCTCGTAGTTGCGGGTGTACCGCCGGGCAAATTCCTCCACGCCCAGCTCTTGGTACTGCTGCACATGCTTGAGCTCGTGGGCCCAGAGCGCGACGTTGTCCTCGGCGTCCTGGGCGTGGCGGAAGATGATCGTGTCGACCAAGGTCACCGCGTTCACGTCCGGGTTTTGCAGCAGGGCATTGGCCGCGCTGACCTGCTGCTCGTCTCCCACCCGATAACGCGCTGCATCGAGCACGGCAAAGTCATACCAGGGCTCGAGTTGGGCGCGGATGTGCAGGGGAATCGGCTCGGTGCCGTTGGTGGTGGCTTCGTCGCGGGCTTGGCGCAGAGCGAAGGCCAGGCTACCGGAGGCCATGAGTTCGACATCCTTGAGTACCTGGCCGGCCTGGCCTGGGTCGATAGGTGCGCAGAAACAGCCCATCAGGCACACCTGGTACTGCCCTGGCGGGCAAGTGTTCTCGGCTAATGCCGGTAAGGCGAGCGCCAGGCCGAGCAACAGGCTGGCGCGTTTCATCCAGAGGTTCCCGTGGCCAGGAGCTGCTCGATGCGGCCACGCTCCCAGATACTCAGCAGATCGGTGGGGTTGGTGCCATAGCGGTGCCAGTCCTGCAGGCCGGCTTCATGGCCGTCGGGCGTGCGGCAATGGCTGCACTGGACCAGCCCGTCGGCGTCCAGCAGCAAGCGCAGTTGCCAGCCATCGATACGTACGTCGACCTGCCCCTCGGGGGTGCGGGCCAACACCTGCAGCGCATGGACACCCAGGGCGGCGTCACGCAGGCGCTGGCAGGCTTCTCGGCTGTTGGGCGGCAGCACGGCGGATCAGAAGTTGGCCGGGGTGTTGGCGCTGATGATCTCGGCCTCGTCCGGGCCGATGTTCTTGAAACTGTGCGGCAGGGTGGTGGGGATGTAGTAGCCATCGCCTGCGTTGAGGACACTCACCTGGCCATCGACCCACAGCTCGATGGTGCCACGGGTGACCAAGCCACATTCTTCGCCTTCGGAGTGCACGATCGGTTCGCCCGAATCGGCGCCCGGTGCGTACAGCTCGCGCAGCATGCGCATCTGCCGGCCGGGGACGCTGGCGCCGACCAACAGCATGCGCAGGCCGTTGCGGCCCAGGTCGGGTTGCTCGCCGCCGCGGAACACATAGCGCTCTTCGCGCACCGGCTCATCGAAGCTGAAGAATTCCGCCAGGGACATGGGGATGCCTTCGAGCAGCTTTTTAAGGGAACTGACCGACGGGCTGACGCGATTCTGCTCGATCTGCGAGATCGTCGAGTTGGTCAGGCCGCTACGGCGGGCCAGCTCCCGCTGGGAGAGGTTGTTGCGTTCACGCACCAGTTTGAGTCGTGTCCCCGTGTCCATAGCCGCCTTGTTAGATAGAGAGGTGTCAAAAATAATGGGCGACGCATTAAAGCACACTCTGGACGGCAACGCGCTGTGCTTGTCAGTGACGTTTATCGGCGGGTGTCGGCCATAGCCCGACCAGTAGCAACAGCGCGGCTACCGCCGCGAAGGGCAGGGATGGATCGACCGCATAGACCAGGGTGCCGGCCAGCGGCCCGAGCACCGCGCCCATGCCCTGGGCTGCGCCGATGGACCCCGCGGTGGCGCCTTGTTCGGTGGCATGCATGGCGTTGGCCGCCAGTGCCGAAAACGCCGGGAAGACAAACCCCATGCCAGCAGCTGCCACGAAGAATGCCCCCCACAGCCACGGCGCGGTGCTCGCCAGGGCGGCGCTGGCAAATCCCAAGGCCGAGACCGTGGCGCCCACGCGGATCATCTTCAGCGGCGGCCATTCGAGCTTGCGCAGTAGTACCTGGGCCAGTATCAGCGCGACACCTACGCAGGTGAGGGCGATGCCTGCGGCCTGCGCCGCCTCGACCGCGGCCAGGTGCAGGCGGTCGAGGGCAAAGAAGCCCACGGTGATCTGCGAGACCGTCACGCTGAACATGGCGCTGAAGGCCACCAGCAACGGGCGACGCAGGCGCGGATCGCGCAGCCGCACCGGGCTAGGCGCATGGCCATGTGCCAAGGGTTGTGGTTTGAGTTTGAACAGCAGCACGAAGAAAGCGCTCGCCGGCAACAGCGACATGACATAGAACGGCATGCTCAGGCTGTGGCGAGCCAGCAAGGCGGCCAAGGCCGGCCCCAGGACCAGGCCGACGGCGTTGGCTGCGCCCAGCGAAGCCATGGCCCGGGCCCGGCGTTGGGGTTCGACATGGTCGGCGATCAGGGCGTTGGCCCCTACCGGTAGTGCTGCATAGAACGCACCGATCAGACCGCGCGTGAGCATCAGGCCGATGAAGGCCAGGGTCGCCCCAGGCATCCAGCGCAGTGCACCGTCGATGAACAGGCACAGCGACCAATACGAAAGCGTGAACCCCGCGCTGCCCAGCAACAGGATACGTCTGCGGCCATAGCGGTCGGCGGCGCGCCCCCAAGGCCGGGCCAGCATCACCCAGACCACCCCTGCCACGGTCACCGCTGCACCGGCCTGCCAGGTAGCCATGCCCAGCTGGCGGGCGATCGGGCCGATCAATGCCACGAACGCCATCATCGACAGGGTGCACGCGCCGCTGATCAGCAGCAGCGGGCGCAGATCCAAGGTCGCAGGGGGAATCAGGGCAGCAGGGTCCTTTGCAGCGGTCATGGGCAGTCCAGTCGGTTGGAGGTCAGGGGCCAAACTGGCCCGCAACGCTCATTCGCTGCGGCGCACTGGGCCAGGCCACATGCTACGCAATACGCCGTCCCGGCGCACCCAAGCGTGCATCAATGCGGCCCCCAGGTGCACCAGGATGGTGGCGAACAACAGGTAGCCGGCCCAGCCGTGGGCCCGACGCAACACCGCGTACAGCTGCAGATCATGGGGGGCGATGGCCGGCAGTTGCAGTGGGCGCGGGTAGTCGCCGGCCGAGAGCATGGCCCAGCCCAGCAGCGGCATGGCCAACATCAGGCCATACAGCAGCAGGTGGGAAGCGCCGGCGGCCAGGCGCTGAACGGGCGGAATGTCCCTGGGCAGCGGTGGGTGAGGTAGGGTCAGGCGCAGGGCGATGCGCAGCACCACCAACACCAGCAAGGTCAGCCCCGTGGCCTTGTGCAACTCGACCAGCAGCGGATGGCGTGGCGACAGGTCGCCGACCATGCTCACGCCGATGAACAGCATCGCCAGGATCAGCACGGCCATCAGCCAATGCACCAATCGGGCGAGGGGATGGAAGACGGTGACGGTCATGGGCGTGCTCCGGTAGCGAGAGACTCGCGGCTGCGGCGGTTGAAAGACTCCGAGTACGCGGCCGAACGAGCGGCCAGGATCGGGTCGGCGGAGGGCTCGATGCCCTTGGGCAGGATCAGCGGGTCGAAGTTGATGTCACGGCACGCGCCTTGTTCGGGCGCATCGACCTGTTCGACGACCAGGGTGCCGGCCTCGATGCTGCGCCGCTCGGCAGGCCAGGGGCGAGAGGCGTCATCCACTGGGTCGCCGGGTTCGGCGAGCACCAGGCGCAGCGTCCAGCGCAGCGGGCCTTGCGCCAGGCGTCGCTGCAGGTCGTGCTGCAGGAACTGCTTGTCATCGATTTGCGTCGGCAGCGCTACGAACGGGGTTTGCGGTTCCAGCTGCCAGCGCACCGGATGGCTGATGCCGCCGCGATCCTTAAGCAGGAAGGCATTGATGCTGTGGTATTGGGTGCTGGCGAAGCTGTCGCTGGGTTTGTAGGTGGCGGCCCATTGACGGAAGGCCGCGCTTTCGGGGTGGGCCGCGAAGAAGGCCTGCATCTTTGCAGGGTCGGGCTTGCCGGTGGCAGGGGTTGGCGCCATGGCCAGGACTTGCTCGTAGAACGCTTGCGGCGTGCCGATTGCCAGCACAGGCGGATTGTTCATGCCGGTCCGCCAGATCTGCCCGTCATCGGTGCTGAACTGCAGGGCCAGGCTGCGTACCGGGATGCTGGTGTCCGGGGCGAACGGGTTGGCGCCGCCGATGGCGAAGCGGCCAATGACTGGCACGCGGGGCTGGCTGAACACCCGTGCACTGGACAACGGCTCGGCGAGCCCGCTGCTCTGGAAGTAGCCGCTGACGCACAGGCCTTTGGCGTGGTTCTTGCGATAGCCGGGGTAATGGCCGGCCTGGGCTTCGAAGGTGTCGATGATGCGTTGGGGCGTCAGCGCCGGGGCGCCGATCCAGCCGGCGGCATAGGCAAAGCCGGCGCCCAGGGCCAGCAGGGCCGCGCCGATGGCCGCCAGGCGCAAGGCCTTGGCCGGGCCGTACAGAGGAGTGGTCATGGTCAGGTTCCACGCAGTGAATGAGCCGGTACGACGGGCTGGCGAGAGATTTATTCCCCGCTATGGGAATAAATGTCGTGCCAGTGCGTCTGCCCCCTTAGACTGACCATCAAAGGGCCCGGGACCTGACCATGCATGACCTGGATGAACACCAATGGCGCGAACTGCTGCAGCGGCTGCGCCGCTTCGCGTTGTGGCTGTGCCGTGAGTCGGGCAGCGCCGACGATCTGGTCCAGGCCACTGTCGAGCGCGCCTTGCGCCGCAGCGGGCAGCAGCGTGACGCCGACAGCCTGCGCGCCTGGCTGTTCACCATCCTTTATCGCCTGTTTCTCGACGGCAAGCGCCGCGAGCGCCTGCATGCCCGCTGGCTGGCCTGGTTCGGCCGTGGCCAGGAGGAAGCGGTGGGCGGCGAGACCGAGCGCATCGTCATGGCCCATGCCGACCTTGCGGCCTTCGCCCGGCTGTCCACGGAACAGCGCGCCTTGCTGTTGCTGGTGAGTGTCGAAGGGTTGAGCTACAAAGAGGCCGCCCAAGCCCTGGGCATCCCCATCGGTACGGTCATGTCGCGCCTGTCACGCGCCCGAGCCGCCCTGCGCGACCTGACCGAGGGCGACCCGACGCCCCCAGCCTTGCGGAGACTGAAATGACCCCGTTGATCCCCACCGAACATGAGCTGCATGCCTACATCGATGACCGGCTCGACCCGGTGCGCAGAGCCCAGGTGCACGCCTGGTTGGCAGCCAATCCGCAGGAGGCGGCGCGGGTGGAGGCCTGGCGCAACGACGCCCGGCGCCTGCGCGCGGCCCTGGCCGGATTCGGGCAGGCCACCACCACGACCGACCTGGATCTTGGGCAGTTGAGGCGACGCTTGCGTCAGCGTCGCCAGCGGCAGTGGGCATCGGCTGCGCTGCTGCTTCTGGCGCTGGGCGTGGGTGGGTTCGGTGGCTGGCAGGCCCGCGAGGCGACGCTGGTGGCCGATACCCTGCCGATGGCCGACGCCGTGCAGGCCCATCGCCTGTTCGCAGGGGGGACCCCGCTGGATGTCCAGGCCGGCGACCCGCAGCACCTGCAGGCCTGGCTCGAGCGCCATTTCGACCGCGTCGGACAGTTGCCGGACCTTGGCGCCTACGGGTTCCAGCCGGTGGGCGCCCGGCTGCTGAGCAACGAACAAGGCCCGGCGGCGCTGCTGGTGTTTCAGGACAACAAGGGAGAGCGGATCAGCCTGTTCCTGCGCTCGCCCAGCGAGCGCTATGCACGTATGCCCAGCGGGCAACGGACTGAAGGGCAGCTTGAAGCGCGCTACTGGTCTCATGGCGCCTACAATTTCGCCCTGGTTGGCGCGGCCGATGATGCACGTGCCGATCGATTGCGGCAGGCGTTGGGCGTGAGCCTTTAGTCGCTGTCGCACCAGACGTAACTATGTAACGCGTGTACCTGGACCGTCCTCTCTAGCCTCACCGCTTCGTTTATCGGTGAGGGAATTCGCGGTATGGGAAACGTCAGTGACAACGCGCAATCGACGGCCATGGACATGATGGCCATTGCGCAGCAGTTCCAAGATCAACTGATTGCCAAGCGCTTGCCTGATTGGATGGGCAAGGTCCGGGTTTCTGATTTCACGCTCCTGCGGGAGGCGTTGGTCAATGGCCTGCAGAGTCGTCGGCAATTGGCCAAGTGTTGGAGCAAGATTGAAAGCCTCGACAGCTTCTGCATCACGCGCCTGAACACCGCGCTGCAAGAGAAATTCAACACCGGTCTGGATGCAAAGCAGCACTTCCTGCGCCAGTGGTATACCTACACGAGCCCCGAGCACAGTTACTACACCAGCCATTACCCGACGCCGGCGAGCGACTACTTCGACGTGTCGTTGCTCAGCGCAGCAATGTCCAACTTCAGCGAGGCTCAGGCTGCCGAGGGCGGGCAGCATGCGCGTAACACGCTGGTCGATGGGCCGGGTGCCGCGCTCACGACACCCTCGGTGCCGGCATTCGCCACGTTCTGCCGTGAACTGGACTTGGGGGGGCAGTACCAGAGCCATCTTGAAGCAGTGCTTGAGGCCAAAGAGCAGAAAGACGCGCAGAGCTGCAAAGCCTTGCTCAAAGCGCAATACCGCTCAAACCTGCTGGTGGACGCCTTCAAGGCCCATGCCGAGGGTGTGCTCAGGGACGCCGAACTCGAACTGATCATCGGTTTGTATACCGACGGTAAGCTCGGGCGGCTCGAAGGCGCACCGGTGGTCGCCAAGCAGCTCAAGGCATTCAACTGTCACCTTCAGCAGATCGTGGTGTTGGACGTGATCGACGAAGGCTTGCTGCTCAACAGCAGCAAGCGGGTGCTGGTGTATATCCCAGGGGACCGACTAGGTGCCTGGTGCGTCGCCAAGAACCTGGAAGGCTTCGCCAGGAAGATTCTGGGCAAGCGCCTGCGCAAGGACGATTACCGGCAGTTCTTCGAGCGTTTCGTCCTTCAGCGCGACCGCGCCGGATTCTTTGCCGCTGTCCAACAGCGGGTGGACGGTGTGGCTGACTGGGCCACGCGGGAGTTGGACCAGCACATGAAGGTCTACCCGACGCCTTTGTTCGACCATTTGGCGACGATGCGCATCCAGCAAATCAAGGACGACGCGGCCGTGTTCGCCACACCTGTTGCGCGCATCGATGGCGATGTCGCGTTGGCCAAGAGCGAGCGTCGGCATGCGCAAGGGATGGCCCTGCTGGCGCTCGCAGGGCTGTTCATCCCGGCGATCGGCGCGGCGTTGTTGGCGGTGATGGCCTGGGAGCTGCTCAGCGAGGTATTCCAGTCGGTCAAGGACTGGCGGGAGGGGGACACCAATGCGGCTCTGGACCATTTGGTGAACGTAGGCAAGGACGTGGCCCTGCTGGGGGCCACGGCTACCGGAGTGGCGGCGGCGCGAACGCTGTGGACGCGCAGTGACCTGGTGGACGGGCTGGTACCTGCGATGCTTGAAGATGGCAGCGAAAAACTTTGGAACCAGGATCTGGCGCCTTACGTCAGCGAATCGCCACCTGCGCAGGCGATTGTCGATCAAAGCGGGGTCTACCGCCTGGGCGAGCAATCGTGGATCGAAATGGAAGGGTATTACTACCCGGTGTACCAAACCGAAAGCGAAGATTGGTACCTGGTGCCTTACGAAAATCATGCCCCACTGCTCGAACACAATGGTGCTGGCGCCTGGCGGCTGTGGAGCGAACGGCCCGCGGAATGGCGAGGCACCGAGCGCATGTTTCGCAGGCTTGGCGTCGCGTATGCAAGCCTGAGCGATAAGCAGATTGGGCAAGTCTTGCTGGCCCACGGCCTCGAGGAAGACCACCTGCGGGCTGTGCATGTCTTTGCCAACGCTCCTGAAGCAGAGTTGACCGATACAGTGAACCGCTTCGTGCTGGCCAATCGCATCGTTGAGCTCAGGAGTCGCTTGCAGCAAGGACGGCAGGTGATGGACAAGGCACTGCTTGAAGAAGCGTTGAAGCTGCCCGGGGCAGCAGGGCTTGAGGGCGAGGCTCTGGCCGAGGTGGTCTGGGAGCAGCGACGGTTCTTGTTGCAGAGCCTCTACGATGAGAGCAACGCAAGCGAAGATGTTTCGGTGCAGGCATTGCGCAGAGACTTCCCCAGCCTGCATCGGCTTGCTGCCGAGCAGCTCCTGAGCGAGGCGAGCGATGGAGACCGTGAATTGCTGGAACAGACCGGGCGGGTACCTTTGTCGATGGCGCAGGTTGCCCGGCAAAGGGCGATGCGTATCCGGGTGGCACGGGTATTCGAGGGGCTTTTCATCGACACGCCGCAGACGCTCGATATGGCCCGTGGTGTTATCAAGCTGATCAATAAACTGCCAGGTGCGCCTCAGGGCCGGCACTGGGTGCTGTTCGACGGGGACGGCCTGCTGGCGCATCACTCTGCAAACGAGGCCGTCGAGACCCTCCACCTCAGCCATCAGGAAGGCGTGTTCGTATTGCGCAATGAGCGCGGCGATGCGCTGGATCAACCTGGCGAGTTATTCGATGTGTTGGCGGACCTCTTCACCCAGGCGCAGCGGGACGCGATGAATATTGGCGAGCCGTTCGCCCAAGAGCTTCGCAAGGCGTTGGCGAGGGACATAGCCTCGCGCCGCCAGGAACTGGCCGAGCTGCTGGACCGAGAACAGCCCACGCCTTCCTTCCTGCTACCTTTTCGCCTGGACGATGGCCGGGTCGGCTACCCCTTGAGCGGAGGCCGGCGGCTCTTTGGTTTCGGCAGCCCCCGTTCGCTGAGAGCCAAGCTTCGCTACCTTTACCCCAGCTACAGCGATGAGGAAATCCAATACTGGCTGAGCGCTATGCTCGGGCGTGGCGAGAGTTTGCACAGCGTGCTCGACAATTTGGAGAATCAGCATGAACTGTTAAGCAATACCTTGACGACTTGGCAGCGCGAGGGGCTTGTGCATTTTGAATACAGTTCGCGCTATCACATGCGCAAGGAGCTCATCCGTTGCTGGCGCCAATTGATACCCGAACAACCCAAACCGTTGGAAGATCAGTCGTATTTCAAGTTTTCCCTGGGTGGCTTGGATGTGAGCAAGTTGCCGGACTTGCCTGAGCCGATCCGTTTTCCGCATGTCACAGCGCTTGACTTGCGCTCGATGAATTTGAAAGGCCTGCCTGATGGGTTCCTTCGCGCCTTTGATAATCTGATTTCAGTCGAAATCACTCACTGCAAGCTCAGGCGGTTTCCTCCGATGAGCGGACTGCGACAGCGCCTGAGAATTATTGATTTTTCCGACAACAAAATTCGTCTGGACGATGAGCAAGTCCAGTTGATCAATGAATGTGAAAGGTTGGAATACCTGAACTTGTCACGTAACTCGTTGCAGCGCCAGTTTTCGGTCGAAGGTATGCCAAGATTGCTGACACTGATACTACGTAATGCTGGTCTACACGATATGCCCCTTGGTGTAGCGTCCCATCAGACCCTGTACGAGTTGGACATGGCGGGCAACACTCTAAAAGCACTACCGGAAGGCTTGTACGGATCCTCACTGTGGGAACGAGGCAGAGTGCGTTTTGACAGGCAAGCATTAGGCTTGTCGGACAACGAAGGAAGCGCTTGGTATCGACCGGACGATGGCAGGGTTCCGGTACGTTTGCTCTGGCTGGATCGTGTGGATGCCGAAGACCGGGAAGAAATGGCGCGGCTTTGGCACGCGCTGGTGAACCATTCCAATTCTGCGAATTTCATCGATCTGATGCGGCGGCTGGTGCAATCTGAAGAATTCGCTCATGACAACACTGCCCGCGCCCTGGCCTATCGCATCATGGACATGCTTGAGGTCATTGAAACGAACGAAACGCTAGGCGAGGAAATCTTGCCAATGTCGGAGATTCGCACCTGTGGTGACAATGCCCTCCTGCGTTTTACTGACCTGGAGACCCATGTGCTGGCATGGGAGGCAGAGCACGGTGAATATGAAGTCGACCCAGAGCCTGAGCTGTTGCATCTAGGAGGCCAGCTCTGGCGGAAAAATGCCTTAGATGATTACTCCCGTTGGTATGCCATACGGATGCCTGGGCCTATGGACCAAGTGGAGGTGGTGCTCGCGTTCCGGGTGCGTTTGTTCAAAGACCTGGACCTGCCGGGCAAACCCAGCCAAATTCGCTTCGAGCACGCTGCCGGGAATATTGACGAGGGCGTCAAGGATGCTCGCAGGAGGATCTTGGCCTCGCAGAGCGAAGATACGCTCGCACTGTGGATGGTCGGGCAGCGCTTCTGGACCAAGTATCTGGAGCGCGCCTATGGCTCTAAATTCAAGCTGCCGCGACATTTTCGTGACAAGGAGCGGGCCTTGGGCAACGACGAAGATAGTCTGCGAGCGCTTGAGGCGCTTCAAAAGGATGTAGACCAATGGCGGCTCGACCAACGCTTGGCGTTGACCAAGGCGGCAATGCGCCGCTTGACGTGGCATTGGCAGATCCCGACTCCAGGCCAGCCGGTTTAGCCCAGCGTACGCTCCAGCGCGCCCAGTAACAGGCTCTGCATCAAGGCCAGCCCTTGGTCGCTGTCCAGCTCCCGCCCGCGCAGCAGACCGGGTAACTGGTTGAGCAAGGTGGCCAGCACATGCCCGGTGGCCGCCAAGGCTTGGCCTTGCAGCCGGGCCTGTGGCGCGATCAGGTGCAGCAGGCCTTTCTCGTAGCGGGCCCGCGTACTGGCCAGGCGGGCTTGCTGGTCTTCGCTCAAACAGCAGAAATCCCGCTCGGCCAGACGAAACTGCAGGGGGCGCTCCTCGTGCAATTGCCAATGTGCGGCAATCAAACAAGGCAGCACCGCCTGGCCGCGAGCGAGAGCGCGCCGGCCTTGGTCGAGGGTTGCCTGCAGCTCTTCATAGAGCTCCTCGATCAAGTCGAACAAAAGGTCCTGCTTGCTGGGGAAATGGTGATACAGCGAGCCTGCGGTCAAGCCCACATGGGCCGCCAGCTCGCGCATGCTGACCTGGCCAAAGCCTTTTTCGGCAAAGAGCGCCATGGCCTTGTCGCGGCGCTCTTCGAAGTTCGCACAGCGTAGGGCGGCAGTGACTGGCATGGCGCTCGCTCCCGATCAGTAGGTGAAGAAACCGCGACCGCTCTTACGGCCCAGGTAGCCGGCGGCGACCATTTCCTTGAGCAGCGGGGCAGGGCGGTACTTGCTGTCGTTGAAGCCCTCGTGGAAGGCCTCCATGATCGCCAGCAAGGTGTCCAGGCCGATCAGGTCGGCCAGGGCCAGCGGGCCGATCGGCTGATTGCAGCCCAGGCGCATGCCGGTGTCGATGTCCTCGGCACTGGCCAGGCCCTCCTGGCGGACGAAGATCGCCTCGTTGATCATCGGCACCAGGATGCGGTTGACCACGAAGCCCGGGCGGTTGCCGGCGGTGATCGGCGTCTTGCCCAGTTTTTCGGTGACCACCAGGGCCTGGGCATAGGTACTGTCGCTGGTTTGCAGGCCGCGGATGATCTCCACCAGGGCCATCATCGGCACTGGGTTGAAGAAGTGCACGCCAATGAAGCGCTCAGGGTGCTCGATGCTGGCCGCCAGCGCAGTGACCGACAGCGACGAGGTGTTGGTGGCGATCAGGCAGTCGCTGACGACGTTGGCCGCCACCTGCTTGAGGATGCGTTGCTTGAGCTCCAGGTTCTCGGTGGCCGCTTCGATCACCAGTTGCGCGCTGCCCAAGTCGGCATAGTCGGTGCTGGTGCGGATGCGCGTCTTGGCCGCCTCGGCCTTGTCGGCTTCCAGTGTGCCTTTGTTGACCTGGCGCTCCAGGTTCTTGCCCAGGGTGGCCACGCCACGCTCCAGTGCCGCCTGCGAGACGTCGATCAGCAGGACCTGGTAACCGGCCACCGCGCACACCTGGGCAATACCGTTGCCCATGGTGCCGGCGCCGATCACGGCGATGTGTTGAATGCTCACGTTCAGGCTCCTCAGACGCGCTCGAAGACAACGGCGATGCCTTGGCCGCCGCCGATGCACATGGTGGCCAGGGCATAGCGGCCCTGGGTGCGTTGCAGTTCATGAATGGCCTTGGTGGCGATGATCGCTCCGGTGGCACCGACTGGGTGGCCGAGGGAGATGCCCGAACCATTGGGGTTGACCTTCTCTGGATCGAAGTCCAGCGCGCGGGCCACGGCGCAGGCCTGGGCGGCGAAGGCTTCGTTGGACTCGATCACGTCCAGGTCGCTGATGCTCAGGCCGGCTTTTTCCAGCACCTTGCGCGTGGCCGGGATCGGGCCCAGGCCCATCAGCTCCGGCTCGACACCGGCGTGGGCGTAGGCCACCAGGCGTGCCAGAGGCTTCAGACCCAGGCGGCGAACCGCATCGCCGGTGGCCAGGACCAGGCCGGCGGCACCGTCGTTGATGCCACTGGCGTTGCCGGCGGTGACGCTACCGTCTTTCTTGAACACCGGCTTCATGCCGGCCAGTTGCTCGGCGGTCACTTCGCCACGTACGTGCTCGTCGGTGGCGAACTGCACGCTACCTTTGCGGGTCTTGAGCTCGATCGGCACGATCTGGCTGTCGAAGCGACCTTCGGCGATGGCGCGGGCGGCGCGGCGCTGACTGGTCAGGGCCAGTTCATCCTGCATTTCGCGCGTGATGCCATGCTGGGCGGCGACGTTCTCGGCGGTGATGCCCATGTGGAAGTGCTCGAAGGGGTCTTGCAGCACGCCGACGGTGTAGTCGATGCCCTGCAGGTCACCCATGCGTGCGCCCCAACGGGCTTGCGGCAGCAGGTAGGGGCCACGGCTCATGGATTCGGCGCCAGCGGCCAGGGCCACATCGGTGTCGCCCAGCAGCAGGGTCTGGGCGGCCGAGACGATGGCTTGCAGGCCCGAGCCGCACAGGCGGTTGACGTTGAAGGCTGGGGTTTCCTTGGGCACGCCCGCGTTCATCGAGGCGACGCGGCTTAGGTAGGCATCGCGCGGCTCGGTGGGGATCACGGTACCCATGACCACATGGCCGATATCGCTGGCGGCGATGCCCGAGCGCTCGATGGCGGCGCGGGTGATGGCGCTGGCCAGGTCGGCCAGTGGCAGGTCCTTGAGAGACCCACCGAAACCACCGATGGCCGAACGGACTGCACTGACGACGTAGATTTCTGCGTTGCTCATGGAAGGCTCCGATTGCGAAGGCATGGCGGGACCGGCACAGGCTCTGAGAGAATGGCCGGCGTTCCCGGAATGGGTCGAGTCTAGGCAACCGCCCAGGCTTGGCCTATGCCGGATCTGTTCAGTAAACCTGGCATTTTTTGCCACCCAGCATAGACAGTGAAAACCAGCCATGCGCGATAGCGATTCGGTCGCGGTGTACTTTCTCAACGCCATGCTCCATGCCCTGCGCGAGCGCCCCGCCGAACGCGATGCCTACCTGCGTGGCGTGGGGATCGACCCGGCACTGCTCGAGCAGCCTCAGGCCAGGGTGCCGGCCAAGGCATTCGCCCAACT
Source organism: Pseudomonas sp. HMSC08G10 (assembly GCF_001808425.1). Taxonomy (NCBI): domain Bacteria; kingdom Pseudomonadati; phylum Pseudomonadota; class Gammaproteobacteria; order Pseudomonadales; family Pseudomonadaceae; genus Pseudomonas; species Pseudomonas sp. HMSC08G10. The sequence continues at coordinate 14,377 of NZ_KV793324.1, forward strand.
CTGGCTGCAGATGATCCATGTGCTGGACGATGAGTTCTTCCACCTCGACAGCCATGGCATGCCCTTGGGCAGCTTCGCCCTGATCTGCCGGGGGCTGATCCAGGAGCCCACCCTGGAAAAGGCCTTACGCCAATACCTGGGCAATTTCGCGCTGTTCCTGCGCGATGTGCGCGGTACGTTTTCGGTGCGCGGCGGGCGGGTGGTGATCAGCGTGCAGTCGAGCATCAACGATCCGTTGACGCGGGTCTACGCCGAAGAAACCTACCTGGTGCTGGTGGTCGGATTGCTGTGCTGGCTGGCCGGACGGCGCATCGCGATCGACCGTACCGAACTGGCCGTGGCGCGCCCGGCCCAGGAGGACGACACCTTGTTGTGGGGCCCGGACCTGCGGCTGGGCAGTGGGCGTACGGAAGTGGAGTTCGACAGCGCTTACCTGCGCTTGCCGGTGGTGCAGGACCTGGCCGCGCTGAAGACCTTCCTGCGCAGTGCGCCCCAGGGGTTGGTGATTCGTTTTCGCAACCAGAACGGCCTGGCAGCGGTGGTCTATCGCCATCTGCGTGCCCGGCGCTACGGCCAATGGCCGACCCTCCAGGCCATGGCCGAGCAGCAGGGCATCAGCGCCAGCACCTTTCGCCGGCAGCTGGAGCGCGAAGGGCGCTCCTACCAGCAGATCAAGGATGAAGTGCGCCGTGCCATGGCGTTCGAACGTTTGCGCGAAGGTGTGCTGAGCATCGCCGAAATCGCCGAGCAGACCGGCTTCCAGGAGCCCAGCGCCTTCCACCGCGCTTTCAAGAAATGGACCGGTTACAGTCCGGGCAGCTATCGGGCGCGATTGGCCGATCGCACCCGCTAGGCGCTGTCAGTCGCGCAGCTCCCGTGCCAGTGCTTTGACCCGGGTGAGGTCACCCTTGGCGACCTTGGCAACGCGCTTGCCATAGTCGGGGTCGGCCTTGTAGAGGAACGACAGGACGATGTGCTTGCTGTCGTCATCGGCCCCCGCCAGGGACTGGCCAAAACTGTTCACCAGGTCGCGCTGCTCCTGCTTGCTGTAGGACCGGTACAGCTCACCGGCCTGCTTGAAGTTCTGCTCCCGTGTGATGCCGCGTTGCTGGGTGCTGCCAGCCAGGGGTAGCTGGCTGTAGCGCGCCGACTCGGTGCTGGTGCGCGGCTGCAGGCGGCTGGGCGCGTAGTTGACCATGCCTCGGGTGCGGCCGTTGTCGTGGGCTCCGTCCTGGTTGCCGTTGTTCACCGCGGCCCGTGGCTGGTTGATCGGCAAGCGGCCGGCATTGGCGCCGACCCGGTACATCTGGGTGTCGGCGTAGGAGAACAGGCGTCCTTGCAGCAGGCGATCCTCGGAAGGCTCGATGCCCGGGATCAGGTTGGATGGGGCCAGCGTCACCTGTTCGGTTTCCTGGAAGAAGTTGTTTACGTTGCGGTTGAGCACCATCTGGCCGACACGGCGCTGCGGCACATCCGGCCAGATCTTGGTCGGGTCCAGCGGATCGAAGTCGAAGGCTGCCAGCTGCTCGGGCTTGAGCGTCTGGATGTAAAGGTCCCATTTGGGGAACTCGCCACGGCCAATGGCAGCGACGAGGTCGTGGGTCATGTGGTTGAAGTCCTGGCCCTGGATACGCTCGACCTCTTTGGGCGCGAGGTTTTCGCGGCCTTGCAGGCTTTTCCAGTGGAACTTCACATAGGTTACTTCGCCCTGGGCATTGACGAACTTGTAGGCATGTACGCTGTTGCCGTCCATGTGCCGGTAGCTCTTGGGGGTGCCGTCGTTGGAGTACAGCAAGGTGAGGGTGCGGGTGGCCTCGGGCATGTGCGAGAACAAGTCGAAGCGCCGGGCGTCGTTGGCCAGGTTGGTGCGTGGATCGGGTTTGAAGGCGTGGACCATGTCGGGGAACTTCATCGCATCGCGGATGAAGAAGGTCGGGAAGTTGTTGCCAACCAAGTCCCAGTTGCCGCTGCTGGTGTAGAAACGGGTGGCGAAGCCGCGAGGATCGCGTAGGGTTTCCGGTGAGTGCAGACCATGAACCACCGAGGAAAAACGCACGAATACGGGCGTTTTCTCTCCCGGCGTGAACAGCCGGGCCTGGGTCAGTGTGGAGAGATCTTCGAACGCGGTGAACTCACCATGGGCACCCGTGCCACGGGCATGGACGACGCGTTCAGGAATACGTTCTCGGTCGAAACGTTGCAGCTTCTGGATGAGCTGCACATCCTGGAGCAGCACCGGGCCGTTGGCGCCGGCGGTCTGCGAATGCTGGTTGTCGCCAACCGGGGCGCCGTTGTCGCGTGTCAGGGGGGCGGCATGCAGGGTGGCGCTGGCAAGCAACGTCGCACCGAGCAGACGCCCGACGATGCGGGTGGGTCGGGTTGCGGGCATGGAAAGGTACCTGAGGGCTATTGATCGGGTGATCGATGCTAGGGGTACACATCCACGCTTTCAGTCGGTGCGAACGTTGTTTGTCGTGGCTGTTTTCAGGGCAGAGTGTCAGGCCGGGACCATGGCAAAGCCTACGCCGAAGCGGTTCCAGGCATTGATGGTGGCGATGGCCAGGGTCAGGTTGGCGACTTCGGCAGGCTCGAAGTGTTCCAGCAGGGCTTCGTACTCCGGCTGCGGCGCGCCGCGCTCGGGCAGGCGGGTGAGGCATTCCAGCCAGGCCAGGGCGGCCCGTTCGCGTGGGGTGAAATAGCGTGTTTCCTGCCAGGCGCAGAGGGTCTGCAGGCGAGCCTCGGTCTCGCCAGCCTTGCGCGCATCGTTGGCGTGCATGTTGACGCAATAGGCGCAGCCGTTGATCTGCGAGGCGCGCAGGCGGACCAGTTCGAGCAGGGAGTTTTCCAGGCCGCTGTTGGCGAGGGCTTGCTCCAGGCCGATCATGGCTTTGTAGGCTTGCGGGGCGTGCTTGGCCCATTCGATACGTTCGTGCATGGCGGACTCCGGTGTAAGGGGGATCACGTTTGCCGGCGCTGAGGCAGCGCCTGGCCTTGGTCATACGTTAGCGCTAGGGCACGAAGGGCCCGATAGCCAATCCTGTGCTTTGCCAGGAGGCCAATGAGCTATTCAGGGGGCCACTGACCTGCATCCAATCTCTTCATTTTTGCTGGCGCCGCCCAGCCGCGATAATGAGACGGTCTTGCACCAAGAGATTTCCTACGATGTCCGATGAACGTTTCATGCGCGAAGCCCTCGACCTGGCCCGCGCCAATATCCAGGCCGGTGGCCGGCCATTCGGCGCCGTGCTGGTGTATCAGGGGAAAGTCCTGGCGCGTGCCGTCAATGAAATCCACAGCACCCAGGACCCGACCACCCACGCGGAAATGCAGGCGATCCGCAAAGCGGCCCAGGCCCTGGGGCAGGCGCGTCTGGACGGCGCCGAGATCTACGCCAGTGGCCATCCGTGCCCGATGTGCCTGGCCGCCATGCACCTGTGCGGCATCGAGCGCGCCTGGTTCGCCTACGACAACGACGAGGGCGAGCCCTATGGGCTGTCCACCGCAGCGGTGTACGCCCAGATGGCCCACCCACCCCAGCAGCAGAGCCTGCCTCTGCGGCCACTCAAACCCGCCGGCGAGGCCGACCTGTACCTTCAATGGATGCAGGCGCACCAGGGATGAGAGGCGCACTGAACCTATTGCTGGTGCTGTTGCTGGCACTGAACCTGCGGCCGATCCTCACCAGTATCGGGCCGCTGCTCGAACCCATGCGCGCGAGCACCGGCCTGGGCTACCAACAGGCTGCGCTGCTGACCGCCTTGCCGGTGCTGTGCATGGGCCTGATCCCGTTGCTGCAACCCTGGCTGCGCCGTTGGTTGAGCGAGCATGGCGGCATGCTCATGGGCCTTGCGGCAATCGCCCTGGCGTGCCTATGGCGTCTGCAACTGAACAGCGCCTGGGCGCTGATCGCCAGTGCCGTGCTGGCCGGGCTCGGCGTGGCTGTGGTCCAGGGCATGATGCCTGGGCTGGTCAATCGCTGGTTCCCCTCGCGCCTGGCGACCACCATGGGCCTGTATTCGGCGGCGTTGATGAGCGGCGGAGGCTTGGCGGCCGTGCTTGGCCCGTCGATCAGTGCCGTGACCGGGCGCTGGCAGGTTGGCCTGGGCGTCTGGGCGCTCCCGGCGGTGCTGGCGGTATTGGCCTGGCTGGTGCTGCGACCACGGCACAACACGCCGAAACTCGCCGGTGGCGGGGGCGGGCATTGGTTCGGCAACCGCCGGGCTTGGCTGCTGGCCAGCTACTTCGGGCTGATCAATGGCGGCTACACCAGCATGGTGGCGTGGTTGCCGGCCTACCACATCGAGCACGGCGGTACCGCGCAGGGGGGGGGTGAGCTGGTCGGGCTGATGACGATCTTCCAGGTCACTGGCGCCTTGGGGCTGCCGCTGTTGCTGCGCAGCCTGGCGGACCGTCGCCCGGGCCTGTGGCTGGCGCTGTCTATCCAGTTGGGGGGCTTTCTTGGCCTGCTGCTGGCGCCGACCTTGGCCATGGGTGTGTGGGTGGCGATGATCGGCCTGGGCCTGGGCGCGTGCTTCAGCCTGAGCCTGACCCTGACTTTGGAACATCTGCGCAAGGACCCCGCTCAAGCCGGCAGCCTGGCCGCGTTCGTGCAGGGCATCGGGTTCATCATCACCGGGATCATTCCCTACCTGACGGGGTGGTTGCGCGATATCAGTGGCGATTTCCAGGCCTCCTGGACCTTGCTCACCATCACCGTGGTAGCGATGCTGTTGGTCACGGCGCGCTTCGCCCCGCACGGCTATGTCGCCGCCATCGCTCGCCCCGGTCAACCGGCCCAGGCAGCGGTCAACTGAGGCCTTGCAGGGTATCGCGCACGCGGTCCAGCGCGGTGTCGATGTCCAGCAACTCGATGGCCCCGAAGCCCAGCAACAGCCCCGGACGCACCGGGGCCTCGCTGTAGAACGGGGCCAGCGAATACAGGCCGACCTCTACCTTGCGCGCCAGGCTCACCAGCAAGTCCACATCGACCTCGGGGCTGGCCAGGGCGCTCAAGTGAAAGCCGGCGTTGGCCGGTACGGCCGTCAGCCAGGGCGCCAAGTCACCGCCCAGACGGGCCAGGATTCGTTCCCGGCGGGCGCTGTACACCTCATGGCAGCGGCGGATGTGCTTGTTCAGGTGACCTTCACTGATGAAGCGCGCCAGCGCCCATTGCTGCAGGCTCGGGCTGTGCCAGTCGGTCAGGTGCTTGGCCACGCACGCGGCGCGTAGCACGCTCGCAGGCAGCACGGCGTAGCCCAGACGCAGTTCGGACAGCAATGTCTTGGAAAAGGTGCCCACGTAGGCCACCAGCCCATGGCGGTCCAGGCGCTGCAGGGCATCGCTGCCCGGCCCCTGGTAGCGGAACTCGCAGTCGTAGTCGTCCTCGATGATCAATGCCCCCAATTCGGCGGCCCGCGTCAGCAGGGCGATGCGCCGGCGTTCGCTCATCGGCATGCCGAGGGGGAACTGATGGGACGGTGTCACGTAGATCAGCCGCGTGCCGTCGGCGATCTGTTCGACGCACAGCCCTTCGTCATCCACCGGCACCGACTGCAGGTGCGCGCCCAGCGCCAGAAACAGCTGGCGCGCGGGCGGATAGCCGGGGTCTTCCATGGCCACCTGGCAGCCGGGTTCGATCAGCACCCGGGCGATCAGGTCCAACGCTTGCTGTGCACCGTTGCACACCATCACGTCGGCCGCGCTGCAATGCACGCCACGGGCGAAAGCGATGTGGTGGGCGATGGCTTCGCGAAGTTCCGGCAGGCCTTGAGCGTCGAACTGGCGTTGGGTGTGACGTTGGCTTCGGCGCAGGGCGTATTGAAGGCAACTGCGCCACTGATCGAACGGGAACTGCGCCTTGCTCGATGCGCCACCGACGAAGTCGTAGCGCGATGGGGTTTCGAGGGCTGGCCGGGAGAGCACCGTGGCCCGTTGCTGCCAGCGCGCCACGGACGCGGCGGCGGCCAGGGGAATGGCCTGGGCCTGGATGGCTTGCAAGGGGCGTTGCGGTGTCACGAAGGTGCCGCGACCGACCACGCCGCTGAGCAGGTTGTCGTAGGTCAGGCGTGAGTAAGCTTCGGCGACGGTCTTGCGGGACACGCCCAGTTGTTCGGCGAGCAGGCGAGTGGGGGGCAGTTGGGTGCCGGCGGCCAGGTGACCGCTGTCGATGCTGGCACGCAGTTGCTGATAGAGCTGGTCGGCCAGGCCTTTGCGGCCTTGCAAGCGGATGTGCAGTTCCATGGGGCTGTCCGGGGTGGTGAGAGGGCAAGCTTCGGGGTTTGTGGGGCTGGCTGCAAGGGCGCGGGCTGCAGGGCAGTCCTTCACGGGTAAAGCCGCTCCAGCAGAGGGAAGCGCCAACCTTGTGGGCGCTACCCGCGAAGTGGCGGTCGGCTAGGTGTCTGTCAGGGCAGCGTCGACGATCTCGATCCAGTGCCGCACCTGCGTGCGTCCGGCGCTGTCCAGGTGCGCCTGGCAACCGATGTTGGCGGTGGCGATGAGCTGAGGGTTGCCGCTTTCCAGCGCCGTGAGGCGATCATCCCGCAGGCGGCGCGACAGCGCAGGTTGGGTCAGCGAGTAGGTGCCGGCCGAGCCGCAGCACAGGTGGCTGTCCGGCACGGGGGTGAGGGTAAAGCCCAGGCGTGACAGCAACTGCTCCACCGCACCGCCGAGCTTCAGGGCGTGCTGCAGGGTGCAGGGGCAGTGGAAGGCCAGGCGCTGCTCGGCACACAGGCCCAGTTGCTCGACGGGCTCGGCCTGTAGCACCTCTACCAGGTCCCGGGCCAGGGCGCTGACCCGGGCGGCCTTGGCGGCGTAGTGCGGATCGTTTGCCAGCAAGTGGCCGTAGTCGCGCACGAAGGCACCGCAACCACTGGCGGTCTGCACGATGGCTTCGGCGCCGGCCTCGATGGCAGGCCACCAGGCATCGATGTTGCGTCGTGCCCTGGCCAGGCCGTGCTCCTGGGCGTTGAGGTGGTAGTCGACCGCGCCACAACAGCCGGCTGCGGTCGCTGCTTCCACACTGATCCCCAGGCGGTCCAGCACGCGTGCGGCCGCGGCATTGGTGTTGGGCGACAGGGCCGGCTGCACGCACCCTTCGAGCAGCAACACCCGACGGGCATGGCGGGGTGCCGGGCGTTGGCCGGGGGCAGCGATCTGTGCGGGCAGCTTGGCTTTGAGCACGCCGGGCAACAGCGGGCGCAGGGCCTGGCCTGTACGGGTCAGGGCCTTGAACAGCACAGGATGCGGCACCACGGCGCGCAAGCCCTGGCGCAACAGGCGCTCACCCAGCGGGCGCGGGACCTGTCGTTCGACCACGGGGCGGCCGATGTCCAGCAGGTCGTGGTATTTGACACCCGATGGACAGGTGGTCTCGCAATTGCGGCAGCTCAGGCAGCGGTCCAGGTGCAACTGGGTGCTGGCGCTGGCCGGCGCGCCTTCGAGCACCTGCTTGATCAGGTAGATGCGTCCGCGCGGGCCATCGAGTTCATCACCGAGCAGTTGATAGGTGGGACAGGTGGCGGTGCAAAAGCCGCAATGTACGCAACTGCGCAGAATGCGTTCGGCCTCTTCGCCGCGTGGCAGGGCCTTGGCGGCCTCGCTCAGGTTGGTTTGCATGGCGGCCTCACAGGTCCGGGTACAGGCGACCAGGGTTGAAGATGCCCTGGGGATCGAGTTGCTGCTTGAGGGCGCGGTGATAGCGTATCAGTGCGGCAGGCAGCGGCGGCATGCTGTCATCGCCCGGCGTGTACGCCGTGGCATGGCCGCCGACCTGGGCCAGTTGCGCACGTAGCTGCGCCGGCGCGGCCGAAGACTTCAACCAGCGCTGGGCGCCGCCCCAGTCGATCAATTGCCTGCCGGGCAACGCGAGTGGCCCCGTGGCGGTCGGTACCGAGAGTCGCCACAGCGGCGCCGGGTCGTCGAAAAAGGCCAGGCGCTGTTCGCGCAAGTCCTCCCAGAAGCGGCTTTCGAGCGCCTCACCCCCCAGCCGTTGGCGGGCCGACAACACCGAGCCTTCTCCGCCTTCCAGGCGCAGGTAGAGCGCTTCGCCATCGTGGCAGGCGGCGCTGATCGGCAGCGGTTGCTGACCCCATTCGGCCAGTGCGTCCAATGCTTGGTGAGTGTTCATGTCCAGGCGGAGGCTCGCGCATTGACGGGGTCGTGGCAGCACTTTCAGCGACACCTCGGTGAGCAGGCCCAGGCAGCCGAAACTGGCGACCATCAGTCGTGAGACATCGTAACCGGCGACGTTCTTCATCACCTCGCCGCCAAAACGCAGCAGCTTGCCGTGGCCGGTGATCACACGCGTGCCGAGCACGTAGTCGCGCACCGCCCCGGCCCAGGGCCGGCGTGGCCCGGACAACCCCGCGGCGACCATGCCGCCGAGGGTGGCATCCGGGCCCAAGTGGGGCGGCTCGCAGGGCAGCATCTGGCCGGCTTCGTGCAGCACTGCTTCGATCTCGCGCAGGGGCGTGCCGGCGCGGGCGGTGAGCACCAGTTCGGTCGGATCGTAGCGCACGATGCCTCGGTGGCTTCGGGTATCGAGGATTTCGCCGGTTACGGGGCAGCCCAGCATGGCCTTGCTGTTGCCGCCCTGGATGCGCAGGGGGGTGTCCATCGCCAGGGCTTGGTTGACCTGGTCGAGCAGGTCCTGGCTCATGTCGCGGTCCGCATCCATCAGAAACGCTCCAGGTCAGGGAAGGGCAATTGACCCTGGTGTACGTGCAGGGCACCGAACTCGGCGCAGCGGTGCAGGGTGGGGATGTTCTTGCCGGGGTTGAGCAGGCCTTTGGGATCGAACGCAGCCTTGACCGCGTGGAACAGGGTGATTTCGTCGGCGTTGAACTGGGCGCACATCTGGTTGATCTTTTCACGCCCGACGCCATGCTCGCCGGTGATGCTGCCACCGACCGCCACGCACAGCTCCAGGATCTTGCCGCCGATGGCCTCGGCGCGCTCCAGTTCGCCGGGCAGGTTGGCGTCGAACAGGATCAGCGGGTGCATGTTGCCATCGCCGGCGTGGAACACGTTGGCCACCCGCAGCCCGTATTCCCGGGACAGCTCGGCGATGCCCCTGAGTACCCCAGGCAGTTCGCGGCGGGGGATGGTGCCGTCCATGCAGTAGTAGTCCGGGGAAATGCGCCCTACCGCGGGAAAGGCGTTCTTGCGCCCAGCCCAGAAACGCACGCGTTCGGCCTCGTCGCAGGCCAGGCGTACCTCGCTGGCACCGGCCTGGCGCAGCACGGCGGCGACGCGCTCGCAGTCGTCCTGCACGTCCGATTCCACACCGTCCAGCTCGCACAGCAGGATCGCCGCCGCCTCCACCGGGTAACCGGCGTGGATGAAGTCTTCGGCGGCGCGGATGGCCAGGTTGTCCATCATCTCCAGGCCGCCCGGGATGATGCCAGCGGCGATGATATCGGCGACCGCGCCGCCGGCCTTCTCGACGCTGTCGAAGCTGGCCAGCAGCACCCGCGCGACCTGGGGCTTGGGCAGGAGCTTGACGGTGACTTCGGTGACGATGCCAAGCATGCCTTCGGAGCCGGTGAACAGCGCCAGCAGGTCGAAGCCGGGGCTATCCAGGGCATCGCTGCCCAGGGTCAGGTGTTCGCCTTCGACAGTGAGGATGTCCACCTTGAGCAGGTTGTGCACGGTCAGGCCGTATTTGAGGCAATGCACGCCGCCGGCGTTTTCGGCGACGTTGCCGCCGATCGAGCAGGCGATCTGCGAGGAAGGGTCCGGCGCGTAATACAGGCCGTGAGGCGCTGCTGCCTGGGAGATCGCCAGGTTGCGCACGCCGGGCTGGACCCTGGCATAGCGCCCTTGTGGGTTGACCTCCAGGATGCGGTTGAAGCGCGCCATCACCAGCAGGATGCCCTGGGGCAGGGGCAGGGCGCCGCCGGAAAGTCCCGTGCCCGCGCCGCGCGCCACCACTGGCACGCCGCGTTGATGGCACAGGCGTAGCAGTGCCTGGACCTGTTCGAGACGCTCGGGCAATGCCACCAGCAACGGCACGCTGCGGTAGGCCGAGAGGCCATCGCATTCGTAGGGTTTGAGGTCTTCGGCGTGGTGAAGGATCTGAAGATCCGGCAGGGCGTCGTGCAGGGCTGCCAACAAGGCCGCCTTGTCCACGGTGGGCAGGGGGCCGTCCAGGTGTTCGTCGTAGAGAATACTCATGGCTCGGCTTCACGCCCCCCGTGGGAGGACGGTCGAGCCGTGGGATAACAGCGGCATGGGCTTGGGTCTCTTGTTCTTGTCGTCAAGAGACCAGCCTAGACCACTGTGACTGTTACAGGTCGAGCACCAGGCGCGCGCTGCGGGCGCGCGAGACACAGAGCATCATGGTTTGCTGCGAGGCTTTTTCCTCGTCGCTCAGGTACTGGTCGAAATGCTCGGCTTCGCCCTCGAGAATCGCTGTTTCGCAGGTGCCGCACACGCCTTCGCGGCACAGGCACTCGACCTTGGCCGCCTTGGACTTCTCGATGGCCTGGAGGATGGTCATGCCTTCCTCGACCTGCAGCTCGGTCCCGGACTTGGCCAGCACCACGGTGAATGCAGCGCCGGCGGCAGGCGCTGCGGCGGCGAACTGCTCCCAGTGCACGCGCGAGGCATCGATGCCCGCAGCGGCGGCCGTGGCGATGACGGCATCGATCAGCGGCTTGGGACCGCAGACATAGAGGTGCGCGTCGTCGGCCAGGCCTGCGCACAGGCCGGCCAGGTCCAGCTTGCGGTCCAGGCTGTCGATGTAGAAGCGGGTGTTTTGGGCGTGCGGGCTGTTTTCCAGGTCATTCTGGAATGCCCCGTGCTCCGGGGCGCGGAAGGCGTAGTGCAGCTCGTAGGGGGTATTGCCGCCTTCGAGCTCATGCAGTTGCGCCAGGAACGGGGTAATGCCGATGCCCCCTGCGATCAGCACGTGGCGGCCGGCCGTGGGGTCCAGGGCGAACAGGTTGTTGGGAGTGGAGATGGTCAGCTCGGTGCCCACCTGGACGTGATTGTGCATGAACGCCGAGCCGCCCTTGGACTGCTCTTCCAGGCGAACACCAATCTGGTAGCTGGACAGGTCACGCGGGTCGCTCATCAGCGAGTAGGCATTGCTGAACTGGCTGCCACAGGCTGACTGCATCTGCACGATGACGTGGCTGCCGCCGCTGAAGGCGGGCAGGGTGGCGCCGTCTTCGCGGGCCAGGGTGAAGCGCTTGATCAGCGGCGTGGCCTGTTCCACGTCGGTGACACGCACCTTGAACATTTCGTATTGCTTGGCCATGGTTCACCTCGACTTGCTCATCACGCGGCAGGCCCTGCCGTGTGACACAGATACTGGCTCGCTCAGACGGCGAGGCACAGGTACTTGATTTCCAGATAATCCTCGATGCCGTACTTGGAGCCTTCGCGGCCCAGGCCCGATTGCTTGATGCCACCAAATGGCGCGACCTCGTTGGAGATCAGCCCGGTATTGATGCCGACCATGCCGTACTCCAGGCGCTCGGCCACGCGGAACACGCGGGCCAGGTCACGGCTGTAGAAATACGCCGCCAGGCCGTACTGGGTGGCGTTGGCCAGCTCGATCACTTCCTCGTCGGTGGTGAAGCGCACCAGCGCGGCCACCGGCCCGAAGATCTCTTCCTGCAGCAGCTCCATGCCCGGGGCGATGTCGGCGAGCACGGTAGGCTCGAAGAACTGCCCGCCCAGTGCGTGGGCCTTGCCGCCCAGCAGCACGCTGGCGCCTTTACTGGTGGCGTCGTCGATCAGGCTGCGTACCTTGGCCACGGCCTTGTCGCTGATCAGCGGGCCGATCTGCGTGCCTTCGCTGTCGCCAGGGCCGACCGCCAGGGCGCGCACGCGCTCGACGAAGCGTTGGGCGAAGCGCTCATAGACACTCTCGTGCACATAGAAGCGGTTGACGCACACGCAGGTCTGCCCGGCGTTGCGGTACTTGGCGATCAGCGCGCCCTCGACGGCCGCGTCGATGTCGGCGTCATCGAAGACGATGAACGGGGCGTTGCCACCGAGTTCCAGGCTGACCTTCTTGATGGTTTCGGCGCACTGGCCCATGAGCAGGCGACCGACCGGTGTGGAGCCGGTGAAGCTCAGCTTGCGCACGCTCGGGTGGCCGGTGAACTGGGCGCCGATGGCCGGGGCATCACCGGTGACCACGCTGAACACCCCGGCAGGGATGCCGGCGCGTTCGGCCAGCTCGACCAGGGCCAGGGCGCTGAAGGGGGTCTCGTTGGCGGGTTTGACCACGATGGTGCAGCCGGCGGCCAGCGCCGGGGCGACCTTGCGGGTGATCATCGCCGCCGGGAAGTTCCATGGGGTGATCGCGGTGCACACGCCGATGCCTTGCTTGATCACCAGCAGGCGTTTGTCATTTGCCGGGCTTGGGATCACGTCGCCATAGACGCGCTTGCCTTCCTCGGCGAACCACTCGACGAAGGAGGCGGCGTAGCGGATCTCGCCCAGGGCTTCGTGCAGGGGTTTGCCCTGTTCGCGGGTCATCAGTCGGGCCAGGTCCTGCTCGTGTTCGAGCAGCAGTTCGAACCAACGGCGTAAAATGCTCGCCCGCTCTTTGGCGGTACGGCCGCGCCAGTCGGCCAGGGCCGCTTCGGCGGCTTCGATGGCGCGCACGGCTTCGGCGCCGCCCATCAGCGGCACATGGCCGAGCAGCTCGCCGCTAGCCGGGTCGTTGACCGCCAGCGTCTGCCGCGTCTCGGCATCGCACCAACGGCCGTCGATGTAGGCCTGCTGGCGGAACAGCTTGTTGTCTTGAAGTTTCACGCAAGGCTCTCCGAAGGCCGCCGACCCAGAAGCCGGCGGCCGGGTGCATCAGTCCAGATGGGCGACGGCAATCAGGTTGTGGAAGTGGGCAATGCCATGCTCGCTCACGCCGCTGCGCTGCGGGTCGACCATGATCCGGCCTTGGCCGCGATAGCCACGGGATTTGAGGCCTTTCTGCACGCTTTCGACCAGGCGCAGGTCTTCTGGGCGGAACACTTCGCGGTACCAGTCGATCAGCTTGAGCTGCTCTTCGGTCAGGTCCTTGTTCAGGAAGTAGATGTCGTAGTGCTGCAGGGTGGTCTCGGCATCGACCGGGAACTCATAGATCACGGTCATGAAGTTGGCTCCTGGCGGCACGTTGAACATGGTGCACGGCCACGCCCAGAAGCCGGCGAAGGAGGGGTCCTTGACGGTTTCGTCGAACTTGAACGACTGCTCCGAGGGCTTGGCCAGGCCGTACTGCAGGGTCCAGTTGCCGTGCAGGCTGTGGTTGTACTGGCCGACGTCCACGGAGTCGGAGAAACCTGGGTGGGCCGGGGCGCAGTGGTAGCACTCCAGGTAGTTGTCGACGATCGACTTCCAGTTGGCCGGGGTGTCGCTGACAAAACGCGCGGCCAGGTGCAGGTCGTCGATCACGGCGCAGGCTTCGCGCATGCGCTTTTGCAGGCCCGGCAGCTGGTCTTCGACGCTGCCGGCCTCCATGTCCATGTTGATGAAGATGAAGCCTGCGTACTCTTCGACGCGTAGCTGCACCAGGGTGGAGTTTTCCTTGTCGAAGTTGACCACGTTCTCGCAGTTGCGGGCGTGGGCCAGCTCGCCGTCGAGCTTGAAGGTCCAGGCGTGATACGGGCAGGTGATGACGTTCTTGGCCTTGCCGCTGCCTTCGAGCAGTTGGTGGCCACGGTGCGGGCAGACGTTGTAGAAGGCACGCAGCACGTCGTCGCGGCCACGCACGACGATGATGCTCTCGCCGATCACCTGGCGGGTGATGTAGGCGTTCTTTTCAGCGACTTCGCTGCGGTGACCGACGCAGATCCAGCTTTTGGCGAAGATCGCTTCTTTTTCATGCTCGAACACAGCGGCCTGGGTGTAGAAGTTGGCCGGAAGGGTGAAGGCCTCTTCAGGGTTGGCGCAGAAATCGGCGGGCAGTCGTTTGAAATCGTTCATGGCTCTTTCTCGGTTTTTACTTATTGGTTAACGCGTATCTATTGGTTAACAAGTCGGGCAAAAAAATTTGGCCGGACGCTTTAGGGCTGCTGTGCAGCCCATCGCAGGCTTCGCCAGCGCCTACAGGACACTGGCGATGCCATGGGTCATACGATCAATGCAGGGCAGCGGCGCTGCGCGGTACCTGGTGCTCCGGCTCTTCGCCGGCAAGGCGTGCGGCTTCTTCCTCGATACGGTAGGCCGGAACCTGGCCGTAGTCGGCGGCGAGCCATTTGAAGAAGCCGTAGATCTTCACCAGCAGGATCACCATGAAGGGGATCGCGGTGAGAACCACAGCGGTCTTCATGGTCGACAGCGAGGCCTTGGCGAACAGCATGGCCAGCGGCACCAGGGTCAGCACGATGCACCAGAACAGACGCAGGGTCGGGGTCGGGTCCTCGCCTTCGCGCAGGTTGCGGGTGCTGGTGGCGGCCACGGCGTAGGCCGCTGCATCCATGTGCGAGGCGCAGAACACCGCCATGATGAACAGGTACACCGCCAGGAACAGGGTGCCCCATGGCAGGGCCAGCAACAGGTCGGTCACCGCGGCTTCGCCACCGACGCTGCTCAGCAGCTTCGGCACGTCGATCTGGCCGTTGATGAACTGGTGCATGCTGTAGCTTTCCAGGGCGCCGAAGAAGAACCAGCAACCGAAGCTGCCGCCCAGCAGCAGGGCGAACACCACTTCCTTGATCTGGCGGCCGCGCGAGACACGGGCGACGAACATGGCAACGCCTGGGGCGTAGGACACCCACCACAACCAATAGAACACGGTCCAGTTGCGGGTGAAGGCGCCATCACCGGCAGGGTCGGTGAACAGGCTCATGTGCACGTAGTGCTGGATCATCAGGCCGATGGCGTTGGCAGTGTTGTTGACGGTGAACTGGGTCGGACCGACCAGCAGCACGACCACGGCGAACAACAAGGCGCCGATGCAGACCATCTTCGACAGGCGCTGCAGGCCACCGTCGATGCCGATGTAGGAGCTGAGCGAGAACAGCAGCGCTACCGCACCGATCACCATCAGTTGCACGGTGAAGGTGTTGGGAGTGCCGGCCAGGTCCGACAGGCCGCGGGTCAGGGTCGAGGCGGTCAAGGCCAGGGAAACGGTCAGCGCGCCCATCATGGTCAGCAGGAAGATCAGGTCGACGGTGCGTCCCACAGGGCCGGTGGCCTTGAAGCCGGTCACCGCTTCGATGATCGAGGCCAGGTTCAAGCCGCTCTTCTTGCGCACGTGGAAGTGGTAGGCCATGGCCAGCGAGGCCAGGGCGTAGATCGACCAGGCGCTGATACCCCAGTGGAAGAACGAGTAGCTGACGCTGTACTCCAGAGCCTGGGCTGACATCGGGGCGATGTTGAGACCGGGGGTCTGGTAGTAGTAGGCCCATTCCATCACGCCCCAGTACAGGGTCGAGGAACCCATGCCGGCGCAGATGAACATGAAGACCCAGGTCGCGGTGGAGTATTCCGGTTTGCCAGCGCCCAGGCGGATGTTGCCGTACTTGCTGAAGGCAAGGTACAGAACGGCCAGGGAGCTGCCGAACACCAGCACCTGGACGCTGGTGCCGAAGGTACGGGTGGACAGTTCGAACAGGTGATTGGCCATGCTTTCCGCTTGGGCGGGGTAGGCAGCAAGGCCGATGACAGTGAGCAGTACGGCGATCAGGCTCACGGTAATCAGGAACACATCAATCTTTTTATTGTTGTGGGACATCAATTGTCTCCTGGAGCGTTTGGAATGCTAAGCGCTTGGGAAGTCCATGTCAGATAAAGCTTTTTTCCTCGACTGTTAACCTAAAGTTTACGCATATCTTTTGGTTAACGAAGTGTGCATTGAAATGGGGCAGAACTGCAATAGGATCGTCAGACAATCTGATGGTTGGTGGCGTCTATTTCGCGGGTAAACCCGCTCTTCCAGGGGCGCGTGGCCTGGCGAGCGGGTTTATTTGCTAATGGACGCCGCCGAATCAGGCGCCGAGCAGTTCTGCGATGGCCTTGCCGACTTCCTGGGTCGAGCGGTTCCCGCCCATGTCGCGGGTGGTATCGCCGTTGGCGATGACCGTCTCGATGGCCTTGAGGATGTCGTCGTGGGCGGCCTGGTAGCGGGCGTCTTCACTGTCCTTGCCGAGGAATTCGAGCATTAGCGCGCCGGACCAGATCATGGCGATCGGGTTGGCGATGTTCTTGCCGTAGATGTCCGGCGCCGAGCCGTGTACCGGTTCGAACAGCGATGGGAACTTGCGCTCCGGGTTGAGGTTGGCCGACGGTGCGATACCGATGGTGCCCGCGCAGGCCGGGCCCAGATCCGAGAGGATGTCGCCGAACAGGTTGGACGCCACCACCACGTCGAAGCGTTCCGGCTGCAGCACGAAGCGGGCGCAGAGGATGTCGATGTGCTGCTTGTCCCAGCTGATTTCTGGGTAGTTGGCCGCCATGGCGGCGGTGCGCTCGTCCCAGTAAGGCATGCTCACGGCCATGCCGTTGGACTTGGTCGCGGAGGTGACGTGCTTGCGCTCGCGGGTCTGGGCCACGTCGAATGCATACTTGAGGATGCGGTCCACACCGCGGCGGGTGAATACCGACTCCTGCAGGACGAACTCGTTCTCAGTGTTCTCGAACATGCGACCGCCCAGGGAGGAGTACTCGCCTTCGGTGTTTTCGCGGATCACCACGAAGTCGATGTCACCAGGTTGCTTGTTGGCCAGCGGGCAGGGCACGCCAGGGAACAGGCGAACCGGACGGATGTTCACGTATTGGTCGAAGTCGCGGCGGAACTTGAGCAGCGAGCCCCACAGGGAAATGTGATCCGGGACTTTGTCTGGCCAGCCGACAGCACCGAAGTACAGGGCATCGAAGCCTTTGAGCTGTTCGAACCAGTCGTCGGGCATCATCTTGCCGTGAGCCAGGTAGTAGTCGCAGCTGGCCCACTCGAAGAATTCGATCTCAAGGTTCAGGCCGTGCTTGCGCGCGGCAGCTTCGACCACGCGGATGCCTTCGGGGAGGACTTCGTTGCCGATGCCGTCACCGGGGATGGCGGCGATTTTGAAGGTCTTGCTCATGGGGGCGCACTCGCTGTTCTGGGTAACGGATGCTGGCCATGCTATAAGGACGCGAACCGGAGATAATCCGGTGGATCATCAATTCTTGGTGCACGAATCGTGAATAATCTGCCTAACCTCGACGACCTCGATATCTTCCTGCAGGTGGCGCGTCGTGCCAGCTTCGCCGCCGTGGCCGACGAGCGCGGCATGTCGGCTGCCTTCATCAGCAAGCGCATCCGCCTGCTCGAGGAGAATCTCGGTGTGCGCCTGCTGCACCGCACCACCCGGCGGGTGACGGTGAGCGAGGAGGGCGAGCGGGTGTACCAGTGGGCGCTGCAGATCTTCGAATCCCTGCAGCGCATGGACGATGACCTCAACGCTGGCCAGCGCGAACCGGCCGGGCAGTTGCGTATCGCCAGCAGCCTGGGGCTGGGCCGACGCTTCGTGGCGCCTGCGCTGTCGGAGCTGGCGGCGCGCTACCCGAAGCTGGATATCCGCCTGGATGTGCATGACCGCCTGATCGACTTGATTGCCGAGGGGGTGGACCTGGACATTCGCGTGGGCAACGTCATTGCGCCGAACCTGATCGCCAAGCTCCTGGCGCGCAACCGTCGGGTGCTGTGCGCGGCACCTGGCTACCTGGCGCGCAGGGGCACGCCCAAGAGCCTGGCGGATCTGGCCAGCCATGACTGCCTGGTGATCAAGGAGCGTGACCATCCCTTTGGTGTGTGGCACCTGGAGGGGCCAGGCGGCGAGGAAAGCGTGCGGGTGACCGGCCCGTTGTCCAGCAACCATGGCGAGGTGGCGCACCAATGGTGCCTGGATGGTCGGGGCATCCTGTTGCGTTCGTGGTGGGATGTGCACGACAACCTCGCCGACGGGCGACTGGTGCAGGTGCTGGAGGACTATCAGCAGGCGGCGGACATCTGGGCGGTGTACACCACGCCCCTGGCCGGGTCGGCCAAGGTGCGGGTGGCGGTGGAGTTCTTCCGGCAGTACTTCGCCGAGCGATATCAGCTGCCTGTGTGAGCCTTGATGTTCAGCGTTGTTCCATTCGCGGGTAAACCCGCTCCCACAGGGACAGCGGTGTCATTGAGAGCACCGCAGAGCCTGTGGGAGCGGGTTTAGCCATGAAGGGGCCAGTACGCTCTGCGCCTGACCCTGCTCAATGCGCTCCGGCAGCTTTGCTCAGGTCACTCTCGGCCCATTCGGTGTAGATGCAAGCATCGGCCACTGCCCAGCGGACCTTCACGGTATCTCCGGGCTGCATCGGCATGCCGGCTGCCGACAGCGCCTTGACGGTCATTTCGGTGCCGCCGACAGTCACCACATGGCAGGTCTGGCTCTCGCCGAGGAACAACACCTCGCCCACCTTGGCGGTCACTTCGTTCCAGCCGGCTGGCAATGGCTCGCGGGCCGCCTGCTCGGCGCTCAAGGCCAGGGCTTTTTCCGGGCGCACCATGATCAGCGCATCCTGCCCGGCATTCAGGCCCGTGGTCAGGCGGATTGCCAAGGACTGCCCTTCGAACGCGGCCGCGCCATGGCTGCTGGCCTTGACCCGCAGGAAGTTGGAGTTGCCCAAAAACGATGCCACGAAGGCATTCGGTGGGTTCTGGTACAGGTCATAACCCGTGCCCAGGCCGACGATCTTGCCGTGGCTGAAGATCGCGATGCGCTGGGACAGGCGCATGGCTTCTTCCTGGTCGTGGGTGACGTAGACGATGGTGATCCCCAGGCGGCGGTGCAACTGGCGCAGTTCGTCCTGCAGGTCTTCGCGCAGCTTCTTGTCCAGCGCGCCGAGGGGCTCGTCCATCAGCAGGATGCGCGGCTCGTACACCAGCGCCCGGGCAATGGCCACGCGTTGCTGCTGACCACCGGAGAGCTGGGCGGGGCGGCGGTGGGCGAACTTTTCCAACTGCACCAGCTTGAGCATGGCGTCGACCCGCTTGGCGGTCTCGGCCGCGCTCTGTTTGCGGATCGCCAGGGGGAAGGCGATGTTGTCGCGCACCGACAGGTGCGGGAACAGCGAGTAGCGCTGGAACACCATGCCAATGTCACGCTTGTGCGGCGGCACCTTCACCAGCGATTGGCCGTCCACCAGGATCTCGCCGCTGCTGGGGGTCTCGAAGCCCGCCAGCATGGACAGGGTGGTGGACTTGCCCGAGCCGCTGGAGCCGAGGAAGGTCAGGAACTCGCCGTCCTGGATTTCCAGGTTGATGTTGTCCACCGCGGCGAAGTCGCCGTAGTGCTTGTTCAGGTTGCGCAGGCTGACCAGGGTCTTGGCGGGCGCGGCATCTTTCATCACTGCACTCATTGTTGTTGTCTCCGGGCGCTCAGGCGCTGACTTCGTTGCGCCGGCGCAGGGCGGCGGCGATGACCATGACCAGGACCGACAGGCCGATCAGCAGCGTCGAGGCGACGGCGATCACCGGGGTCAGGTCCTGGCGCAGGGTGGTCCACATCTTCACGGGCAGGGTCTGCAGGGTTGGGCTGGCCATCATCACGCTGAGCACCACCTCGTCCCACGAGACCAAAAAGGCGAACAGGCCACCGGCGATCATCCCCGGGCGGATCGCTGGGAAGGTCACCTTGAAGATTGCCTGCAAGCGCGAGGCGCCGCAGATCACCGCGGCGTCCTCGATCGACTGGTCGAACAGCTTGAGCGAGTTGATGATCGAGATGATGGTGAAGGGCAGCGCGACGATGACGTGGCTGACCACGAAGGAGAACAGCGTGCCGGTGTAGCCAAGCTTGAGAAACAGCGCGTACACCGCCACGGCGATGATCACCAGCGGTACGATCATCGGCAGGGTGAACAGGCCATACAGCAGTTCGCGGCCTGGGAAGCGTCCGCGCACCAGGGCAAAGGCCGTGGGCAGGCCCAGCAGTACGGCGCAGATCGTGGTGAGCACGGCCACCTTGAGGCTGGCCAGGGCAGCGTCCATCCACTCGGGGTTGGAGAAGAACTGGCCGTACCACTTCAAGGTCCAGCCGGGTGGGGGGAACACCAGCCACTGGGACGAGCCGAACGACAGCAGCACGATGAACAGGATCGGCAGCAGCAGGAAGGCCGCGATCACCCCGGTGGTCAGGTACAGGCCCGTGCGCAGCGGCCGGCCCATGGCATTGGGAGTCAGGAGCATGGCGGTTTACCTCGCGTTGCCGACCGGGGATTCCGGCTGCAGCTTCAGGTAGAAGTAGAAGAGCACCAGGGTGATCAGTACCAGCAACGCCGCGGCGGCGCTGGCCAGGCCCCAGTTGAGGAACGATTGCACCTGCTGGACGATGAATTCAGGCAGCATCATGTTCTGCGCGCCGCCGAGCAGGGCGGGGGTCACGTAGTAACCGAGCGACATGACGAACACCATCAGCGCCCCGGAGAACAGCCCCGAGCGGCACAGCGGAATGAACACCCTCCAGAAGTTGGTCCAGGGGCTGGCGCCGCAGATCGAGCCGGCCTGCAGGACCATCGGGTCGATGGCCTGCATGGTCGCCTGCAACGGCAGCACGATGAACGGAATCATGATGTAGCTCATGCCGATCACCACGCCCGTGAGGTTGTGCACCATCTCCAGCGGCGCATCGATGATGCCCAGCGCCATCAGCACCTTGTTGATCACCCCCGACGCCTGCAGCAGCACCAGCCAGGAGTAGGTGCGGGCCAGCAGGCTGGTCCACATCGACAACAGCACGATGTTCAGCAACCAGCGGCCCCAGCCGCGCGGCACCAAGGTGATCGCCCAGGCCAGCGGGAAGCCCAGCAGCACGCTGATCAGGGTCACCAGGCCCGCCACCGAGAAGGTGTTGAACAGCACCCGCGCATAGGCTGAGTTGGCGAACAACTGTTCATAGTTGCCCAGCCCCGGTACGGGCTCCAGCACCCCGCGCAGCAACAGGCCGATCAGCGGGGCGAAGAAGAACAGGCCCAGGAACAGCAAGGCCGGCAGCAGGTTGCGGCTGCCCCGCCAGCGCTCGCTCAGGGGAGGGCGGCGCACGGCCGCTCCCGGGGCGCCGGTGCCGCTAGGGGCACCTTGGGCGTTGTGCAAGGCGTTGATGGCGACTTTCATTTGACCAGCCACTCATTCCAGCGGGCCGCGATGGCCTGGCCGTTCTTCGCCCAGTAGGCGAAGTCCAGGGTCACCTGGTCCTGGGCATAGGCAGTCGGCAGGTTCGGTGCCAGCTCCGGCTTGAGCTGGGCGATGCTGTCGAGGTTGACCGGGGCGTAGGCGGTGAGATTGGCAAAGTCCGCTTGCCCCTTGGCGCTGCTGGCGTTGGCCAAGAACTTCATGGCCGCGTCCTTGTTCTTGGCGCCCTTGGGAATGACCAGGAAATCGGCCATGACCAGGTTCTGCTTCCAGCTCACGCCCACCGGCGCACCGTCCTGCTGCAAGGCGTAGACCCGACCGTTCCAGAACTGCCCGAGCGAGGCTTCACCGGAGGCAAGCAGTTGCTGGGACTGGGCGCCGCCGCCCCACCAGACGATGTCTTTCTTGATGGTGTCGAGCTTCTTGAAGGCGCGGTCCAGGTCCAGGGGGTAGAGCTTGTCGGCCGGTACGCCGTCAGCCAGCAGGGCCAGCTCCAGCACGCCGGGGCTTGGCCACTTGTACAGGGCGCGCTTGCCGGGGTAGGTCTTGGTGTCGAACAGGGCCGACCAGTCCACCGGCTTGTTGGCGCCGAGCTTGCCTTCGTTGTAGCCGAGCACGAAGGAGAAGAAGAACGAGCCCACACCATGGTCGGAGACGAAGCGCGGGTCGATGCGGTCGCGCTGGATGGTGGTGAAGTCCAAAGGCTCGAGCAGGCCTTCGCTGGCGGCGCGCAGGGCGAAATCGGCTTCGACATCGACCACGTCCCACTGCACGTTGCCGCTCTCGACCATGGCCTTGAGCTTGCCGTAGTCGGTGGGGCCGTCCTGCACGACCTTGATCTTGCTGCTTTCGCTGAAGGGTTCGGCCCATGCCTGTTTCTGGGCGTCCTGGGTGGTGCCGCCCCAGCTGACGAAGCTCATGCTGTCAGCGGCCAGGGTGGCCTGGCAGGCCAGGGAGAGCAGGCTGGCGGACAGCACTGCGGTGACTCGTTTGCTCAACAGCATGGTTAACGCCCTCATTGCTTTTGTTATTTGAGCGGGCTTCCTGTCGCCCGCCATGTATTCGGGGAGCAGCTTTCCAACGATGTCGCGTGGCCGTTGTTTGAAGTGTAGGTGCGGCCGGAAATCTAAGGTCTACGGGATATCATATTATGGTATTCCAAACTTTTCGCAAGAGGTCGAAGGCGACCGGCCATCACTAAAAACACCGGCCCCACTCAGCGAAACGCCACGCCGTCCTCCAGGGGGACGGCGTGGCGTTCTCAAGCGGTGGGTTGTGGGTTTACCCGCGAAGCACACACCGCAGAGCAGGACGGTGTCTGTCACGGGTGTCGGCTCAGTTGAACTCGGCGGGCTCGAAGGGAATGCTCTGCACCACCTCCAGCTCGTATCCGGCCAGGCCTGCGTATTTGAGCGGTGGCCCCAGGTGTCGCAGTTTGCCCACGCCCAAGTCCTGGAGAATCTGGGCGCCAGTGCCCACTTCGGAGTAGACCTTCGACTGGCCTCGTTGGAATGGCTTGATCGGCTGGGTCAGCTGCGGCACGCGTTCGAGCAGGGCCTGGGAGGACTCGTGGTTGGCCAGGATCACCACCACGCCGGTGCCTTCGGTGGCGACCTTTTGCAAGGCTGCCCACAAAGTCCAGTTGGCGGGCCCCGCGTATTCGGCGCCGACCAGGTCGCGTAAGGGGTCGATGACATGCACCCGTACCAGGGTCGGCTGTTCTCGACGGATATCACCCATCACCATGGCCATGTGCACGCCACCGTCGATGCGATCCTCGTAGGTCACCAGGCGGAAGGTGCCGTGCACGGTGGGCAGCTCGCGCTCGCCGATGCGCTTGATGGTCTGCTCGTTGCTCAGCCGGTAGTGGATCAGGTCGGCGATGGTGCCGATCTTGATGCCGTGGCGTTCGGCGAACACCTCCAGATCCGGGCGGCGCGCCATGGTGCCGTCATCGTTGAGCACCTCGACGATCACCGAGGCGGGGGTGAACCCGGCCAGGCGCGCCAGGTCGCAGCCAGCTTCGGTGTGCCCGGCGCGGGTCAGCACGCCGCCTTCGCGGGCGCGCAAAGGGAAGATATGCCCTGGTTGGACGAGGTCCTCAGGGCGTGCGTCGGGCGCCATGGCGGCGGCGACGGTACGGGCTCGGTCGGCAGCCGAGATGCCTGTGGTGACGCCGGTGGCGGCTTCGATGGAGACGGTGAACGCTGTGCTGAACACACTCCCGTTGGCCGGCACCATCTGCTCCAGGCCCAGGCGTTGGCAGTGCTCGTCGGTCAGGGTCAGGCAGATCAGCCCGCGTGCCTCGCGGGCCATGAAGTTGATGGCCTGGGCGTCACAGCGCTCGGCGGCGATCAGCAGGTCGCCTTCGTTTTCACGGTCCTCGTCGTCCACCAGCAGGACCATCTTGCCCTGGCGGTAGTCCTCGAGGAGTTCTTCGATGCTGTTGAAAGCCATGCTGCACACTCGCTGTGGTAGGGTGATTTTTATGGTATACCATCATACACAAATAACCGTTCACAGGAGAGCGATGGATGAAGGCCTACTGGATTGCCCACGTGGATGTCACCGACCCTGAGCAGTACCAGCAATACACCCAGCGCGCCCCCGCGGCCTTCGCCGCGTTCGGCGGGCGCCTGCTGGCCCGTGGCGGGCGCAGCGAGGCGATGGAAGGACGGCCCACTCCACAGCGTAGCGTGGTGATCGAGTTCGATTCATACGAACAGGCGGTGGCGTGCTACCGGTCCGAGGCATACCAGGAGGCGTGCCGACATCGGCAGGGGGTGGCGACGGCCGAGGTGATCATCGTCGAGGGCACTGCGCCCTGAAGCTACTGGGTGCAGGGCTCAAGGCGTCTTGAGATCGATTGCGAGGTCCTTGGCCGCCTTGGTGGCCAGTACACTCATGAGCTTGCTCATTTCATCCTGGCGACCGATGCCCGCTTCCGTGCCGCCCATCATCACAGTGGGCACGGAGGCCCTGGCGGCGGCATCGGCCCAGGCCTTGTTGATTTGCACCAGCGCATCGAGCTTGTTCTGCAGGGCGCCGTCGGCTTTCAGGGATGCCTCGCGGGCGTAGGCTTCGGCGTCGGCGGTGATCTTGGTTGCCTCGGCATTGACCCGGGCCTTGTCGCGTAAAAGTTCGGCTGTCTGCTTGTCGATCTCGGCGCGCCGCTTTTCCCGCTCGGCGTTGATCAGTGTGAGCTGTTTTTCCGTCTCGGCCTCGGTTGTGCGTTCGATCTGCTGGCGTAGGCTTTCCTGGCGCTTGGCCTCGACATCCTTGGCTCCCCGGGCGGACACCAGCTCCTTTTCTTCCTCTTCCTTAAGGCGGTTCTGCCGGGCCACCGCCAGCTCCGCCAAGGCCTGTTGCACCCGGACCATCCGTTGCTGGTACTGAGGGTTGGGGTCGATGTGGGTGACCCGCGCGTCGACGACTTCTACGCCGTACAGGCGAAATTGCTGCTGCTTGCGTAGCTCCTGACCGTGTTTGTCGAGTTTCTTCTCGATGATGAAGCGGGTGGCGGTGTTGTCGCCGAAGCTGCCCTGGTCGGTGCCGGCCTGCAGGATGGCGGTCTGTGCCGGCAAGGTGTCGCGCTTGATACGCACTTCCTTGCGGCTGGTGAGGTACAGGCCGTTGCGCAACTGGTTTTCGAACTCGGCGCCGAAGTGGCTGCGGTTACCCGCGTAGTAATCGTCTGCGCTCATCAACGAGGCCGTGGCCTGGAGGGTTTCCTTGACCGCGGGCAGCAAGGCGCGTTGCAGGAAGTTGTCTGGCGTTCGGTATTCCTGGGCGATCTTGAGGAAGGCCTCGCCCGATGGCAGGCGAAACTGCGTGCTGAACTCGGCCTTTGCATCGACGTTGCCCAGGAACACGATGGGCAGGTTTGGCAGGACGATCGAAGGCTGCCCGCTACGCCTGTCGTCCTGGATGTCCGCCTGCAGTGCGGACTGGACCCCGATGGTGCGGCGCCAGACCGTGCTGCGTCCGAACCACTTGGTGGCGTAGCCCACGTCCTCGACCACTTTCTCTTCGCCGAAGATCGTGCGCACATGGGTCATCTGACCCGCTTCGTTGTAGAAAAACACGCTATTGAACAGCACAGCCAGGCCGCCAAGGGCGAGTACCGGGAGGGTGACGGTGGTGACGAGCTTGCGGTTGATGCGAGGGGCGATGAACTTGACCAATGGAAGTTTTTGCATGGGGAACTCCTTGTCCGGGGAGCGGGCATGCTGGCGATGAGTGGCTTTGATGGGTATCAGCTGAATCGAGTCGCCCTATAGGGGATATCGCAAACCCCAGGCAGAACAAGCCCCGCCAGAGCGGGGCTTGTGCGTTTCAAGTCACGCGGTATCGTCAAACTCCCGCGGCGAGCTTGGCGCTCATTTGCCGGCGGCGGTAGGCGCTGTCGCGGGTCGCCAGCCACCAGTACAGCGGCGAGGTGACCAGCAGGCCCACCAGCCACGACAGGTCGGCGCCATCGATGTGGGCGGACACCGGGCCCACGTACAGCGGGGTGTTCATGAACGGGATCTGCACTGCGATACCCACCGCGTAGGCGATCAATGCCTGAGGGTTGTAGCGCCCGTAGATGCCCCCGTCGACCTTGAAGATCGACTGGATGTCATAGTCGCCTTGGTGAATGACGTAGAAGTCGATCAGGTTGATCGCCGTCCAGGGCACCAGTACGACCAACAGCACCAAGACCATGTCGACGAAGTGGCCGATGAAGTCCGCCGAGGCGAACACCGCCACCACGCAGCACGCCGCCAGCACGACCAGCGACAGCACCGCGCGGCTCTTGGCGGTGGGGATCCAGCGGTAGGCGAAGGTCTGTACCAAGGTGATGATCGACAGCACCGCGCCATACAGGTTAAGGGCGTTGTGGCTGATCACGCTGAGCAGGAACAGCACCAGCATCAGTGGGCCGATGGCGCCGGTGGCGAGCTTGACGGCGTCCATGGTGTCCATGCCCGCCGGGATCGCCAGCACCGCCACCGCACCGAACACGAACGACAGGCTCGAGCCCAGGGCCGAGCCCAGGTAGGTGGTCCAGAAGGTCGAGGACACCTTCACGTCGGCCGGTAGGTAGCGCGAGTAGTCCGACACATACGGGGCGAAGGCGATCTGCCACAGCGCTGCCAGCGACACGGTGGCCAGCCAGCCGGAGATGTTGAAGCTGCCGCGGGTCAGGAAGTCATCGCTTTGCACGTGGGTGAAGATGTAGCCAAAGCCCACCACGATGCCGATGCCCAGCACCCAGGTGCCGATGCGGTTGAGCACATGGATGAAGCGATAGCCGATGATGCCGATGATGCCCGAACCCAGCGCGCCGATGACGATGCCCACCGGGACCGGCACGGTGTCGACCACGCCATGCAGCGACTTGCCGGCCAGCACGATGTTGGAGGCGAAGAAACCGATGTACATGACCCCGGCGATCACCACCACCAAGAGTGCGCCGAGCGAGCCGAACTGCGCGCGGCTCTGGATCATCTGCGGGATGCCCATCTGTGGGCCCTGGGCCGAGTGCAGCGCCATCAACACGCCGCCGACCAAATGGCCCACCAGGATGGCGACGATGCCCCACACCAGATTGAGGTGGAACAACTGCACGCCCAGGGCGCCGGTGACAATCGGCAGGGGGGCGATGTTGCCCCCGAACCAGAGGGTGAACAGATCCCTTACCTTTCCATGGCGGTCTTGCGGGGGCACGTATCCGATCGTGTGTTTTTCTATGAGAGGGGCCGATGTAGCTGCACGGGTCATGACGGACTCCAAGGCAGGGAGGGGCGCGGGAATGTGCCCGGGTGCGGGCCGGCAAAGGGCGACGCGTTCTTGTAAGCGCGATCATGAGGGGTGGGAGCGGATCGATAAATTAGTAAATATGTGCCTACAAACGTTAAAAAAACTAAGGCTGACAAACGGTTAGCAAACGGCGAGCGCAAAGGCTTGGGGAACCAGGTCGATGCTCCGGCGCTGTACATGGGCCTTTCACCGGCGATCAGCACTTTAGAAACCTTCGTCCACGCTGCCGGGCGCCCGCAGTTTGCCTTGAAGATCACCTGCTTCGAACTGCCCGATGCCCCCCAATTTGTACCTCGAGTCCGGGCCGGCCGAACTGCCGAGCGTCTGGGATGCACTCCTGCCGACAGCTCCAGCATGGCCTTTGGCACACGCTGGCTTGAGGCCCGCAGTCACCTGGGGCTGATCGTGCCGTCGGTAGTCCTGTAACTGGAGCGCAATCAGGTGCTCAACCCCTCGCACCCGATCGTGGCCGATATCCGCGTGCGGGAGGTGCGCGGCGACTGATCGCACCTACATGGGCAATTGCCGATCCTGCAGCACTTCCTTCATGACCAAGGTGGAGCTCAGCCGCTGCACATTAGGGATGCTGGTGAGCTGTTCGTCGTACAGCTTCTGAAACGCCGGCAGATCGCGAGCGACCACATGCAGCAGATAGTCCGGGTCGCCGAACAGACGCTGGGCTTCGACGATCTGTGGGATCGCTGCCACCGCAGCCTCGAAATCCGCTACCGGCTGGCGGGTGACCTCGCGCAGGGTGACGAACACCAGTGCGGCGAAGTTCAGGCCCAGCGCGCTGGGCGCCAGGCGTGCGTGATAGCCTAGGATCGCGCCGGACTCCTCCAGGGCCTTGAGGCGGCGGTGGCAGGGCGAGAGGCTAAGGCCCACACGATCGGCCAGTTCGGTCACCGAGAGGCGACCGTCTTTTTGCAGCTCGGCAAGAATCTTTCGATCTGTTCTGTCCATGAGGGAGAACCTTCCATTTTTTTGAGAGATGGCGGGAATATACGAAAGAAAATCCCCCGTTGAAATCCGTACGCTTTTTTCACCCAACCGAGTGTGAAGGAAGATTCAACGTGGCAATCAGTGTGTTGACGGCGTTCTGGGCTGTGTCGATGTTGTTCGTGATCACCCCTGGCGCGGACTGGGCCTATGCCATCTCGGCGGGCATGCGCGGACGCTGGGTGATGCCAGCGGTGGCTGGGATGTTGTCGGGGCATTTTGCGGCGACCTTGATCGTTGCGGCGGGGGTGGGCAGCTTGATCGCCGGGCATCCTCTGGCGCTGTCGTTGCTGACGTTGGCCGGTTGCATCTACCTGCTGTGGTTGGGCGGCAACCTGTTGCTGAGTCCGTCGGTGCCGCAGGCGGGCGCATCGCACAGCCAGGAGAGCGGGTCGCGCTGGGCACTGAAAGGGTTTTGCGTGAGCGGCCTGAACCCCAAGGTGTTCCTGCTGTTCGTTGCGCTGTTGCCGCAATTCACCGACCCGGCATCGGGCTGGCCGGTGTGGATGCAGATATTGTTGCTGGGCCTGGTGCACTTGGCCAGTTCGCTGGTGGTGTACCTGATGGTGGGTTACGGCGCCAAGGCCGTGCTGCGCACTCGGCCGGCGGCGGCCAAGGTCGTGGGGCGAGTGTCGGGGCTAGTGATGATCCTGATTGCGCTGGGGCTGATTGCAGGGCAGATGCGCTGAAGCTGCCGGCTGTGACGCAGGGCGCGTCGATCAGCGGATGAAATGCACCTTGCCGGTATCGTCGTTGCCCATGTAGATGCCATAGACACCCGCCTGGCGTTCGAGGATGTAGCGCTCGAGAATCTGTCGGATGGCGGGGTAGTAGATGTCGTCCCAGGGGATCTGGTCGGGCTCGAAGAAGCGGTAGGCAAGGGTCTCGGGGCCGTGCTGGCCGGTCTCTTCCGTGGCGATGGCGCGGAAGATGATGTACACCTCGCTGATCTTGGGCACGCTGAAGATCGAATAGGGCGAGACGATCTCGCCGCGCACGCCGCTTTCTTCCCAGACCTCGCGCAGCGCCGCCTGCTCGGTGGTCTCGCCGGCCTCCATGAAGCCCGCCGGCAAGGTCCAGGTGCCGGGACGTGGCGGGATGGCGCGTTGGCACAACAGGTACTTGCCGTCGCGCTCGATGATGCACCCGGCGATGATCTTGGGGTTGATGTAGTGGACGTAGCCGCACCCGGTGCAATGCAGGCGCTCGTGGGTGTCACCGCTGGGAACGCCCCGGACAAGCGCCGTGGTGCAGTGCGGGCAGTAGCGCGGGGCGGCGGGCATGATCAGCGGCCTATGCGAGGATCTTTGAGGGCCAGGGGTTCGACGATGTCACGGACCTTGGCGTTGTCGTCCTGCTTCTGGCGCAGGTAATCCAGGGCCACCTTGGCGGCGGCGCGCACATGGTCGACCGAGGCCTGGTGGGCGAGCTGAGGATTGCCGGTCTTGATCGCCTCGACGATCTTTTCCATTTCCCGGTTGCTGGCGCCGCGGCGGTTCTGCTGGGACACCGAGGTGGCGCGCAGGTAGCTGATGCGCGCCTGCAACTGGCGCAGTTGCTGGGCGGCGACCTGGTTGCCGGAGCCTTCCAGGAGCACGTCGTAGAAGCCTTGCACCGATTCGAGCACCTGTTGCAGCTCGCCTTCTTCGAGGGCTTCGCGGTTGACCTCCAGGGCGCGCTCCAGGGCGCGGATGTCCTTGGCCTTGGCATTGAGGGTGAACAACTGGACGATCAGGCCTTCGAGCACGCAGCGCAGCTCATAGATGTCGCGGGCGTCTTCGAGCGTGATGATCGCCACCCGTGGGCCTTTGGCATCGGCGAATTCCACCAGGCCTTCGGACTCCAGGTGACGTAGGGCCTCACGCACCGAGGTGCGGCTGACGCCGAGGCGATCGCAAAGGTCGCGCTCGACCAGGCGATCGCCGGGCAGCAGGTGGAAGTTCATGATCGCCCCGCGCAGTTTGTCGAGCACGATTTCGCGCAGGGTAACGGGGTTGCGGTTGACCTTGAAGCTGTCGTCGAGAGGCTGGCGTTTCATCGATTGCGCTCTGAATGAGGCTGCCTGGCCACAACTTGGGAGCACCACGAACCTGGGGCGCTCTCCTTGCGTGGTTCGAACAGCCCGCTGTTAACGGGTTGACTCCGCATCGGCCTCGGCGAACGCTTCGCGGGCCAGGCGGAAGCTGTCCACCGCCGCGGGCACGCCGCAATAAATGCCGACCTGGAGCAGGATCTCGCGTATCTGTTCACGGCTCAGGCCATTTCGCAAGGCGCCGCGAATGTGCAGCTTGAGCTCGTGGGGCCGGTTGAGCGCGGAAATCATGGCCAAGTTTATCATGCTGCGCTCTTTGAGCGACAAGCCGTCGCGGCCCCAGACGTGGCCCCAGCAATACTCGGTGACCAGCTCCTGCAAGGGCTTGGTGAAGTCGTCGGCGTTCTGGATCGAGCGGTTGACATAGTCCTCGCCCAGCACCTGGGTGCGGATCTTCAGGCCTTTCTCGTACTTCTCGTTGCTCATTGCCGTGCTCCTGCATGAAAAAAGGGGCCGCAACCGAAGGTGAGGGGGTGGATGCGCGGCCCCCGGAAACAGGGAGGCGGTGTTGGTTTCTTCGCAGGTAAACCAACGCCGCCCGTTCAGGTCTCAACCCAGCGGCGGTAGCGCGCCGAGCTTGCCCTTGTGATAGACCATCGGCGTGACCGGCTCGGCCGGCAGCACCAGGTTCTTCACCTGGCCGACGATGATCGCGTGGTCACCGCCGTCGTACTCGCGCCACAGTTCACATTCGATGATCGCCGTGGCCTTGGCCAGCAGAGGGTTGCCCAGCTCGCTCAGGCGCCACTCGATGCCGTTGGCCTTGTCCTTGCCCTTGCCGGCGAAGGCATAGGCCTCGGCGGTCTGGTCGGCGGACAGCAAGTGAATGGCGAACTGCTTGCTGTCACGCAGGATCGGGTAGGTGTCGGAGGCGTAGTTGGGGCAGAACAGCACCAGCGCCGGGTCGATCGACAGCGCGCTGAACGCGCTGGCGGTGATGCCGACGATGCCGCCTTCGGCGTCAAGGGTGGTGACCACCGTGACGCCGGACGGGAAGGAGCCCATCACGTCTTTGTAGATGCCAGGTTCGATCATCTTGGTGCTACCTCGTTAACGCATCACGAACGGGTCGGGCATGGGCGCGGTGGAGAGGTTGATCCACACCGTCTTCAGCTCGGTATAGGCGAGCACCGAGTCGATGCCGCTCTCGCGGCCGTAGCCGCTGTTCTTGAAGCCACCAATCGGCGCCATGGCCGAGACCGCGCGGTAGGTGTTGACCCAGATGATCCCCGAGCGCACGTCGCGCGCCAGGCGGTGGGCGCGGCCCAGGTCGCGGGTCCAGATACCGGCGGCGAGGCCGAACTGCGAGTCGTTGGCGATCGCCAAGGCTTCTTCTTCGGTCTTGAAGCGAATCACCGCCGCCACGGGGCCGAAGACTTCTTCCTGCATGATCTTCATCGAGTTGCTGTCGCACTCGAACAGGGTCGGCTCGTAGAACCAGCCGTCACCCTCGACCTCGGCGCGCTTGCCGCCCAGGTGTAGCTTGGCACCCTCGGCCTTGGCTGCGGCGACCAGGCCTTCGACCACGGCCAATTGCTGGGCGGTGGCCATCGGGCCCATTTCGCTGGCGTCGTCCTGGGGGTTGCCGATGCGAATGCGCTTGGCGCGCTCGACCAGGCGCGAGACGAATTCATCGAAGATTTCGTCCTGCACCAGCAGGCGCGAACCTGCCACGCAGCTCTGGCCGGAGGCGGCATAGATGCCGGCCACCGCGCCGTTGATCGCGCTGTCCAGGTCGGCGTCGGCGAAGATGATGTTCGGCGACTTGCCGCCCAGCTCCAGAGACAGCTTGGCGAAATTCTCGGCGCTGCTGCGTACCACATGGCGAGCGGTGGCGGCGCCGCCGGTAAAGGCGATCTTGCGCACCAGCGGATGGCGGGTGAGCGCTGCGCCGGTGCTCGGGCCGAAACCGGTCACCACGTTGACAACACCTGCCGGGAAGCCGGCTTCGTGGGCCAGGCGGGCCAGCTCCAGGATGGTCGCCGAGGCGTGCTCGGAAGGCTTGAGCACGATGGTGTTGCCGGCCGCCAGGGCGGGGGCGAGCTTGATGGCGGTCAGGTACAGCGGGCTGTTCCAGGGAATGATCCCGGCCACTACGCCGATCGGCTCGTGCACGGTGTAGGCGAACAGGTCAGGCTTGTCCAGCGGCAGGGTGCCACCTTCGAGCTTGTCGGCAAGCCCTGCGGTGTAGTGGAAGAACTCCGGCAGGTAGCCGACCTGGCCGCGGGTCTCGCGGATCAGCTTGCCGTTGTCGCGGCTTTCCAGCTGGGCCAGGTGCTCTTTGTTCTCGGCGATCAGATCGCCCAGCCGGCGCAGCAGTTTGCCCCGCGCGGTCGCGGTCAGGCCGCGCCATGCGGCGCTTTCGAAGGCGCGCTGGGCGGCCTGCACGGCCAGCTCCACATCGGCTTCATCGGCGTCCGGCAGTTGCGCCCAGGCCTTGGCGGTGGCCGGGTCGAGGCTGTCGAAGGTCTTGCCGCTCTGTGCATCGCACCATTGGCCGTCGATGCACATCTGGAAACGTACGAGGGTCATGCAACAATCCCCTTGGCGGATTCGTTGAGGGTGCGGGCGTGCGCCAGGAAGTCCAGCAGCATCTTGTTGACCTCCCGTGGCGCTTCGACCGGCATCATGTGGCGTTGCTCGGCCAGCACCACGCTGCGAGCACCGGGGATACGCGCTGCCAGTTGGCGGGTCATCTCCGGGGTCGAGCCCAGGTCGTGCTCGCCGGTGGCGATCAGGGTCGGCACTTGGATGCTGCCCAGGTCATCGGCGCGATACATGTCTTGGGTGGCGAACAATTTATAGGTGGTCAGATAGCCCTGCGGGTCGTTGCCGGCCAGGGTCTGACGAATGGCCGCGACCTGGGCCGGATTGGCGGCCTGGTATTCGCGGCTGAACCAACGCGCCAGCGCCGCTTCGGCATTGGCGTCGGGGCCGTGCTCGGCGGCCTGGGCAGCGCGGGCGATGACGCCGGCGCTCTGCTCGGGGCTGCGATTGAACACGCTGTTGAGCACCACCAGCGCCGCCAGGCGCCGAGGGTAGTGCAGGGCGAAGGCGCGGGCGACCAGGCCACCCATGGAGAAACCGATGACCGTGGCCTGCGGGATCTGCAGGTGGTCGAGCAGTTCGGCCAGTTGCGTGGCGTAGCCGGCAAGGTCGGTGTCGGCGTCGGGGCGTGGGCTCTGGCCGTGGCCGAGCATGTCGTAGGCGATGACGCGGTAGTCGCCGGCCAAGCCTACGAACTGTCCGCCCCACATTTCCTTGTTCAGGCCCACGCCGTGGATCAGCACCACGGGTTGGCCCTGGCCGAGGCTCAGGTAGCTGGTCCCGGCGGGTGTACGTTCAGCAACAGGCTGAATCATGGAGGGCGCTCCTTGAAGGTCGGGCGTGGCGGCAGTGCTTGCACGCAACGCCCCGGCCCGTCTGGTTGTTGTTATTGAGCGTTGGCCTTCTCGGCGGCCAGTTCTTCCAGGTCGATGTAGCGATTGCCGATGCGCGGGTGCAGCCGGCCCCCGTCGGCGGCGCCCAGGACCACGACGATCTCGTCGGCACGCGGGGCGTCTTCGATCTGCATTTCCAGGGTGATGTAGTGCGAGCGCAGGCCTTCGTCGTCCTTCTGCATCATCGGGATCTGGATCGAGGTGCCTGGGCCGCCGCGCTTGTTGGTGAAGCTCAGGTAGCTCTTGGCCTGCACGGCTTCGCGGTAATGGTTGCCAAAGCGCAGGGTATGGATGACGGCGGAGGCGTGCTCGATCTCACCGTCGGCACCGACCACGGCAGCTTTGCCGTAGGCCTCGATCTTGTCGGCACCGCCGATCGCTGCGCACAGGCGCTCGACCATCAGGGCGCCCAGCTCGGAGCAGTTGGCGCGGATCTCGGGCTTGAGGTCTTCGACGAAACCGCGACCGGCCCACGGGTTCTTGATCACCACGGCCAGGCCGACCATGGTCACCGGCTTGTCGGTGGCCTTGCCGCCTTCGATGCGGGTCTCTTCGGAGTAGGTGACGATCTTGCGGATTTCGAAACTCATGGATGGCTCCTGGTGAGGGTTATCAGCTCTTGCTGTCTGATGGTATACCATAATATTGGTTGTGCAAGAGGGCGGTGGAATTTCTCTTCAGAATCGAGCGGCAAGCGGGAAGCTCCGAGCTCCAAGCCGCGCGCGCTGCTGTTTCTTGCAGCTCGCCGCTCGCCGCCGGGGAATCAGGCGAACGCCGGGACCACTTCCTTGATGAACAGCTCGAGCGACTTCTTCTTCTCGGCATGGGGCAAGCTGTTGTCGCACCAGAAGCTGAACTCATCGACGCCCAGCTCCTGGTAGTACTTGATGCGCGCGATGATTTGCTCAGGTGTGCCGATCATGGTGTTCTTGCGGATGTTCTCCAGCTCGAACGCCGGCACTTCGGCAAACTTCGATTCAGGGCTTGGCTCCAGGAAGCCGTTGACCGGGGTGGTCTTGTTGCCGAACCAGGCATCGAAGGTGCGGTAGAAGCGTGAGATGGCCTGGGCGCCGATCTTCCAGCCCTCAGGGTCGGATGGGCTGTGCACATGGGTGTGGCGCAGTACCATCAATTGCGGGCGGGGTACGTCGGGGTTGTTGTCCAGGGCGGTCTGGAACTTGTTCTTCAGGTCCAGCACTTCTTCGTCACCCTTCATCAGCGGGGTGACCATGACGTTGCAGCCGTTCTTCACCGCGAAGTTGTGCGAATCCGGGTCGCGGGCGGCGATCCACATTGGCGGTTGGCCCTTCTGGACCGGCTTGGGCACGCTGGTGGAGGTGGGGAATTTGTAGACCTCGCCGTCGTGGGCGTAGTCGCCTGCCCACAGCTTGCGCACCGCCGGGACCATCTCACGCAGGGCTTTGCCGCCGTCGGTAGCGGGCATGCCGCCGGCCATGCGGTCGAATTCGAATTGATAGGCGCCGCGGGCCAGGCCCACTTCCATGCGGCCATTGCTGATCACATCGAGCAACGCGCATTCACCCGCCACGCGGATGGGGTTCCAGAACGGCGCGATGATGGTGCCGGCACCCAGGCGAATGGTCTCGGTGCGCGCGGCCAGGTAGGCCAGCAGCGGCATCGGGCTTGGCGAGATGGTGTATTCCATGGCGTGGTGTTCGCCGATCCACACGGTGCTGAAACCGCCGCGCTCGGCCATCAGGGTCAGTTCGGTGAGGTCTTCGAACAGCTGGCGGTGGCTGACCTGTTCATCCCAACGTTCCATGTGCACGAACAACGAAAATTTCATGGGGCTTTCCTCGAAGCTTGGAAGTGTCGCCTGTCGGGGCAGGCGTCAGGTGTCTCGACGCATGCCTGGGCATCCGTCATATAAGGGGTGACTTCAGGCGAAGGCTGGCAGGCTGGCCATCTTGCCGCGGCAGTAGACCATCGGCCGTGGCGCCTCTTCAGGGACGATGAGGTTATGCACCTTGCCGACCATGATCGCGTGGTCGCCACCTTCGTATTCACGCCACAGCTCGCACTCGATGATCGCCGTGGCATTGGCCAGCAGCGGATTGCCCAGCTCGCTCAGGCGCCACTCGATTCCGGCGGCCTTGTCCTTGCCTTTCTTGGCGAAGGCATAGGCTTCGGCCTGCTGCTCGCCGGAGAGCAGGTGAATGGCAAAGCGCTTCTGCTTGATCAGTACGGGGTAGGAGTCGGAGCTGTAGTTGGGGCAGAACAGCACCAGCGGCGGGTCCATGGACAGGGACGAAAAAGCGCTGGCGGTAAGGCCGACGACCGAGCCGTCGTCGTCCAGGGTGGTGATGACCGTGACGCCGGACGGGAAAGAGCCCAGGACGTTCTTATAGACGGTTGCGTCGATCATGGCGTGTTCCTCGGGGTAGGGCAGCGGTGGTCCGCATTTTTATCGTTGATGTGTCTGATGGTATACCGTAATACCTGGATTGCAAGTGGAATTTTCAACTGCCGGACGCATGCGATGAACGGTACAGGCCCCGTATTCATTGGCGTTGCTGAGAAATGAAGTGCATCGGGGTGGGGCGCAATACGGAGCAGATGCGCCGAAAAAGCGCAGCGCAGTGTTGTCAAAAACTTGGAATACCATAATATGGTGCGCAGCTGAGAGGCCGCCTTGAGCGGTTTCCTACAAAGATAAAAAACGACCCTTTCGAGCTGAAAACCATGTCCCAACCGTCGTCGCAGCACCCGTTTGTCGAAAACCACACGGTCGATTACGTCCCACCTGCCGAGCGCCATGGGAAGGCGCGCGACCTGTTCACCCTCTGGTTCAGCACTAACATCGCACCGTTGCCCATCGTCACCGGCGCCATGGTCGTCCAGGTATTTCACCTGAACCTGCTGTGGGGGCTCGTCGCCATTGTGCTGGGTCATCTGCTGGGCGGTGTGGTCATCGCCCTAGCCTCTGCGCAGGGTCCGCAGCTGGGCATTCCGCAGATGGTCCAGAGCCGGGGCCAATTCGGCCGCTACGGCGCGTTGCTGATCGTGTTCTTCACGGCGTTGATCTACGTCGGTTTCTTCATTTCCAATATCGTGCTGGCAGGCAAGTCGATCCACGGCATCGCCCCGAGCGTGCCGATGCCCACCGCGATCGTGCTTGGCGCCTTGAGTGCCACAGCCATCGGTGTGATTGGCTACCGCTTCATCCACACCCTCAACCGCATCGGTACCTGGGTCATGGGCTCGGCATTGCTGGCGGGCTTTGTCATGATGTTCAGCCAGGCGCTGCCGATGGACTTCTTCAGTCGCGGGGCCTTCAACCTTTCAGGTTTCGTGGCCACGGTATCGCTGGGGGTGATCTGGCAGATCAGTTTCTCGCCCTACACCTCCGACTACTCACGCTACCTGCCGCGTGAAGTGGGCATCGCCCGGCCGTTCTGGGCGACCTACTTCGGCGCCACCCTGGGCACCATCCTGTGCTTCAGCTTCGGTGTCGTGGCGGTGCTGTGCGTACCTGAAGGCACCGACGCCATGGCTGCGGTGGAACAAGCCACCGGCTGGCTGGGCCCGGTGCTGATGGTGCTGTTCCTGTGCAACATCATTAGCCACAACGCACTCAACCTGTATGGCGCGGTGCTGTCGATCGTCACTGCCATCCAGACCTTCGCCGCCCAATGGACGCCCAGCGTCAAGGTGCGTGTGGTGCTGGCTTCGGTGATCCTGGTGGCATGCGGGATGGTCGCGCTCAACGCCTCGGCGGACTTCATTGGCCAGTTCATCGGCCTGATCCTGGCGCTGCTGCTGGTGCTGGTGCCCTGGGCGTCGATCAACCTGATCGACTTCTACCTGATCAAGAAAGGTGAATACGACATCGCCTCGATCTTCCGCGCCGACGGCGGCATCTACGGGCGCTTCAACCATCATGCGATCGTCGCCTATGCCTGCGGCATCCTGGTCCAGTTGCCGTTCGCCAATACGTCGCTGTATGTCGGGCCGTACTCGAACCTGGTGGAAGGGGCGGACCTGTCATGGCTGTTCGGCCTGCTGGTGACCTGCCCGCTGTACTACTGCCTGGCGACTCGGGGCAAGTCTTTGGGCAAGGTAGGCCGGGCTGTGAGTGCCAGTGACTGAACAAGCAGCGCGATGGGCTGCCATAAAGCCCATCGCGCGAGGCGGTCTGCGTGGGAACAGCCCTACGCTCAGACCTTGAACTGCGCCACCATCGCGTTCAGGTCTACCGCCAGGCGGGACAGGTCTTGCGCCGCCGCGCTGGTCTGGTTGGCGCCCGCAGAGGTCTGCATGGCCAGGTCACGGATGTTGACCAGGTTGCGATCCACCTCGCGGGCCACCTGGGCCTGCTGCTCGGAAGCGCTGGCGATCACCAGGTTGCGCTGGTTGATCGAGGTGATGGCCTCGGCGATCACCTCCAAGGCCTGGCCTGCCGACTGAGCCACCTCCAGCGTGCCGTTGGCACGATCCTGACTGGTATGCATGGCGGTGACCGCACGCTCGGTGCCGGACTGAATACCACTGATCATCTGCTCGATTTCCGCCGTGGACTGCTGGGTGCGGTGGGCCAGGGCCCGCACTTCATCGGCGACCACAGCAAACCCACGTCCGGCCTCGCCGGCCCGGGCCGCTTCGATGGCCGCGTTGAGCGCCAGCAGGTTGGTTTGCCCGGCGATCGCGCCGATCACGTCCAGCACGCGGCTGATCTCGTTGGCATTGCTGGCCAGTTGCTCGATTTCCCCTGAGGTGTCGGTGACATCGCTGACCAGATGCTGGATCGACGCCAGGGCCTGGTTGACCTGCTCGCGACCATCGCGGGTGGTCTGGTCGGCGCCTTTGGACGCGTCGGCGGTGCTCACGGCGTTGTTCGCGACTTCTTCGACTGCGGCGGTCATCTGGTTGACGGCGGTGGCGGCCTGGTCGATCTCCGCGCTCTGCTGGTGCAGGCCGCGGCTGGTGTCCTCGGTGACGGTGTGCAGCTCCTCGGAGGCCGAGGCCAGCTGGTCGGAGGAGGCGGCGATCTTGCGGATGGTATCGCGCAGGCTCTGTTGCATGCGGCTCAGGGCGCGCAGCAGCAGGGCGGACTCGTCACGTCCGACCACCTGGATATCCTGGGTCAAGTCGCCGGTGGCCACGCGCTCGGCCACGGCCACGGCATCGGCCAGGGGGAGGACGATACTGCGGGTGAGCAGGGTGGCGATGGCGATCAGCGCTACAAGTATCATCACCAAGGCAACGATGATCAGCGAGAAGGCCTCCTCGAATACCGCACTGCTGCGCTGGGATGCTTGCTCGGCGCCCTTGGCGTTGTACTCGATGAGCGCCGCGAGGGCTTTCATCATGCTGTCGGCGTATTCGGCCAACGGGCCATTGATCAGCCGGCGGGCCTCGTCGAGCTGTTCGGCGGCAACCGCATCACGGATGGATTTCTGCAGGCCGTGGTACTGCTCGCTCATCTGCAGGAAAGTGTTGAACAGGGCGCGGTCGTCATCGGCGATGATGGTGCGCTCATAGTCGTCCAGATTACCTTGCAGCGTCTGGTTGATCTCGGTGATTTTCTCCAGGGTGGCCTTGCGGGCCGAGGGCTGCTCTTCCAGGGCGCTGCGCAGGGTTAGGGCGCGTGCCCGGCCCAGGGCACTGCTGACATCGCCCAAGGAAATGACCGCCGGCATCCAGGTGACGCGAATCTCATCGGTGGCGCGGTCCATTTGCCGGGTCTCGTAGAGCGAGACCAGTCCCATGACCAGCACCAGAACGCCCAACAGGACGAACATGCAGGCAGCCCGTAGGCCGATTTTCAGGTTGCGTAACTGCATAGAAATGCTCCATCGCATGTGGCAGCGACCCAGCGCTGGACAGCAGGGGAGATCAGGCGCTCGATACACTGCGGATTGGGTTAAGTCCTTACCATTTCTATTGTTTTTATCGATGATGCCACAGTGCCATCACTCCTGAACAGTTGGTCAAAAAAAAGGCAAAAAAAAGAGGCCGCATTGCGGCCTCTTTGACACAGGGTTTACACGACAGGGATCAGCGGATCGGCCGCCGCCAGGGCTACGGCTCGATCCGCCGCCGGTGGGTAGATCCACACTGTATTGATCTGGCGTTTGAGGTCCTTGCCCTCCTGGCCTTTGTACTTGAGTGTGCGTTCCCAGCCCTCGCTGAACGTCGCGCCCCAACCGCCGAGGTCGAGGCAGGTCACGTACACCGGCTGGCGGTACACCACCGGCGCCACCCCCAGCAGGTCGGCGGCCGCATTGTTACCGCAGTGGCGACCCATGGGGATGGCGTGCTGGCAGGTCATCAGAGCGTGATTGCCCGACTCGTCCACCGCCGCCCAGGCCACATCGCCAGTGGCGTAGATGTGTTCCTGGCCGATCACCTTGAGGTGGTCATCCACTCGCAGGCGGCCAAAGCCGTCACGTTCGCCGGGGACCTGAGCCGTCAGCGGACTGGCCTTGACGCCCACGGTCCAGATCACGGTCTTGCTGGCGATGTACTCGCCGTCGTCCAAAGTCACGCCGCCCGCATCGACTGCCACCACCGAGCGCCCTGTCAGCCATTGCACTCCCGCCTGTTCACAAGCTTCGACGATCGAAGGCGTGATACCTGCACCCAGCGCCGCGCCGATGCTGGGGCCACGATCGACCACCACTACCCGCACGGGGGCGTCTTCGCCGAGGATGGTACGCAGGCGCGTCGGCATTTCAGTCGCGGTCTCGATGCCGGTGAAACCACCACCGCAGACCACCACGGTATCGCGGGCCGGGGAGGCCGGCTGCTTGGTCAGGCCGACCAAGTGCTGCTCCAGGCGCATGGCCGATTCCATCTGATCGACATCGAAGGTGTGCTCGGCCAGGCCCGGGACCGGTGGGCGGGCCACCTGGCTACCGGCGGCGAGCACCAGGCGGTCGTAACCGATCTGCCGCGGCTGGCCGTCGGCGTCGGTGTAGCGGACGGTGCGACCCTCCACATCGATGGTCTGGGCGTGCCCCTTGATGAAGGTGACCCCTACGGTCTCGAACAGGGCGCCCAGCGGCGCCTTCATGCTGTGCACGTCGCTTTCGTAGAAGCGCGGGCGGATGCGCAGTTCGGCTTGGGGGGCCAGCACACTGATGCTGACATCGCCGCGCTGGGCCTGGTCGAGCAGGCGGGCGGCGCTCAAGGCGCTCCAGACACCGGCAAAGCCGGCACCGATGATCAGGATATGTGGGTTCATGAAGGTGCTCCAACAAGGTTCGCAAGGGGAAGTGAACGAGCCTTCGGCGAGGGTCTGTACTGTCGCCGAGTAACTACGACTTTATTGGTCGTAGTTTAAAACGGCAAGGTTTTTTTGCGCACGGCGCTGCGAGTGCGGTCTGCCGTTTGGCTAGGACCTTCGGTTTAAAGGGGCTGCAAGGCTCATGAGCAAGACGGACGGCATCGCGAAATTTTGCTCGCCGATTCACATAGGCGTACTATTTGCGACAATATTGGTCGGAGATTGACATGTCCCTTTACAGTGCCGGGGTCGAATACGGCATCCATTGCCTGCTGTTTCTGGTGGATGAGCGTGGTGAAAGCCGCGAGTCCAGCGTCCGTGACCTGGCCGAGTTGCAAGGCGTGCCCCAGGAGTACCTGGCCAAGGTATTCACCAAACTCGCCCGTGCTGGGCTTGTGGCCGCTACAGAAGGCGTGCGTGGCGGTTTTCGACTGGCGCGGCCGTCCGATGAGATCACCGTGCTGGATATCGTCCACGCCATCGATGGACCGAAGAAGATTTTCGATTGCCGCGAGATCCGCGAGCGCTGCGTCCTGTTCGAAGGCGCGCCGCCGGGCTGGGCCACCGAGGGTGTCTGCGCGATCCATGCGGTGATGATGGGAGCGCAGAAGCGCATGGAGGAGGCCCTGGCCCAGCAGACCATCCTCGATCTGGCCCGGCGTTTCGGGCGCAAGGCGCCGGCGCAGTTCGGTCAGCAAATCAATGACTGGATGAGCGAGCGACGCGAAGGCAAGGGCAGTGCCGGTGACATCCCGCTGACCGAAGTCTAGGCTCTTGGCATTGAGCCTTTTGCAGGAGCCCCGTCATGGCCTGGTCCGCTACGCAGTATTCCCTGTTCGAAGATGAGCGCACCCGCGCTGTGCGTGACCTGCTCGCCGCAGTGCCCCCCCGGCCGGTACGCCATGCCACCGACTTGGGCTGCGGGCCGGGCAATTCCACCGAAGTGCTGCGCGGCCAGCACCCCGATGCGATGGTGGTAGCGCTGGACAGTGACCCGGACATGATCGACAAGGCACGCCAGCGT
Organism: Pseudomonas sp. HMSC08G10; assembly: GCF_001808425.1. Lineage (NCBI taxonomy): Bacteria > Pseudomonadati > Pseudomonadota > Gammaproteobacteria > Pseudomonadales > Pseudomonadaceae > Pseudomonas > Pseudomonas sp. HMSC08G10. Next base: position 56,089 of record NZ_KV793324.1, read on the forward strand.
CGCCGCCTGTGCGTGCCGCAGGTGCGCTGTGAAGTCGGCGATATCGCCAGCTGGTCGGCCGCCGAGCCGCAGGACCTGATTCTCGCCAATGCCTCGCTGCAATGGGTGCCCGACCATGGCACCCTTTATCCGCACCTGATTCGCCAGCTCACCGAGGGCGGTACTCTGGCGGTGCAGACCCCCGACAACCTGGACGAGCCCGCCCATCGCCAGTTGCGTGAGATCGCCAGCCAAGGCCCCTGGGCGGACCTGTTCGCCGAGTTCGCACTGCCGCCCCGGCACAACGCGGTGTTCTACTACGACTTGCTCAGCCCGCTGTGCAGCCGCGTGGATGTGTGGCGCACCACCTACCACCACCCGCTGGAGGGCGGGGCAGAGGCTGTGGTCGAGTGGTTCAAAGGGTCGGCCTTGCGTCCCTACTTGGCGCGCCTGGACGCGCAGCAGCAGGAAGATTTTTTGCAGTTGTACTTGCAAGCGATGCAGCGCGACTACCCGCCCTCGACCGATGGCAAAGTGCTGTTGGCGTTTCCACGGTTGTTCGTGGTCGCTACCCGCTAGATCGGCGCCAGCGCCGGATCACGTAGCTGTACACGACGAGGTTCTGCAACAGCACGAACAACCCCAACAGCGTCTGGATCTGCGGCGTCAATCCAGAGGGGTAGATCAGCGGCCAGATGTAGTGCTCGACGAAGCCACCCTGGTAGCCGGCCCCACCGGCCGCGGCGCGCATGCGGTTCTCCCAGCCGGTCAACGGGCAGGCCAGGTGCAGGCCCTCCACCGCCAGCCCCCAGGCCAGGGCGGGTAGGTGAATGAACAGGGCCGCGCGCCATTTGACGACCAGCAGGCCGCCGAACAGCACCAGCAGGATGAACGCCAGGTGCACTAGAACCAAGGCGTCGGCGGCAAGGCGATACAGCATGCGGTGAATCCCTGCGCAACAACGGTGCCTTGAGCATATGCCATTGCCGTTGCCGCCGGCTAAACGTCTGCTATTGCCTGTCCCGACCTGTTCGCGGGCTGACCTGGGAACAAGCCAACGCGATTGTCAGTGTTCTTCCTGCACCATCTGCAGGAAAGTCGCCACCACCCGCCGAGTGCGCTGCTCGCTCAGGCAGACCAGCGTCTCGGTCAGGTGCCGTTGGCAATCAAGGATCGGCAAGGCGCATACCCGTGCATCGGCACCGAATTCGGCCGCTGAGACCACGCCCACGCCGATCCCCACCACCACCGCCTCGCGGGCCGCCTCACGGCCCTCCACCTGGATCGCCGAGCGTATGCGTAGGCCGGCGCGCTGCATTTCTTCTTCGAGGGTCTGGCGGGTCACCGAGCCGGGCTCACGCAGCACCAGTGGCGTGTCGTCCAGGTCGGCCAGGTGGATCGCGCCGCGGCTGGCCCAAGGGTGGTTGTGGGAGACGAACGCGACCATCGGGTCGCGGCGCATGGGCACGCAGAACAAGCGCTCGTCATCCACATCGCGGCCGAGTAGGGCAAGGTCGGCCTGGTAGCTGAACAGCCGGGCCAGAGACTCGTCGGTGTTGCCCGTTTCGATCTTCACCTGGATGCCCGGGTAGCGCTGGCAGAACCGGGCGATCTGCGGCAGCACGTGTACCGGGGCATCCACGGCCAGTACCAGGCTGCCGGTGTGCAGGGCGCGGGAGTCCTGCAGCAGTTCCACCGCCTCGGTCTCGCAGGCAAACAAGCGCTGGGTGATGCCCAGCAGACGCTCGCCCAGGTCGGTCAGTTGGACCGAGCGCTTGTTGCGGTGAAACAGCAACACGCCATAACGCTCCTCCAGTTTGCGGACCTGATCGGAGACCGCCGGCTGGGTCAGAAAGAGTTTTTCGGCGGCGCGGGTAAAGCTGCCGTGCTGGGCGACAGCGTGAAAGGCCTTCAGTTGAGCGTGGGAGACCGACATGACGTACTCCGTTACAAGCTGAGCTTATGTGTGAAATACGATAAATCGATTTTATTTATCAGTCACCAACTGGTTCCATGTCCGACAGTCCGACGGTGCTTTGCAAGCAATCACCGGGGGCCATGGTAACCAGCCGGTCATCCCGATCTGCGGTGCCATCTGACCAGTGACGGTCCTCCTCGTCATGCAGTGCGCAACACAACAACAAAACAGGCGTTTTTTCACATTCTGCCGGCACACTTGAGCAAGAGGTCAGAGTCAAATGAATCAATCCCTAGCGGCCATGAAGCGCTGGCGCGTCCAGATCTTCGCAATCACCTGGCTGGCATACGCCGCCTTCTACTTCACTCGCAAAGCCTTCTCGGTCGCCAAGCTTGGCATCGGCGAGGACCCGACGTTCATGCTCGACAAGGCCGCCATGGCCAACCTCGACGGTATCTACCTGGCCGCCTATGCCGTGGGCCAGTTCACCTGGGGCATGCTCGCCGACCGCTTCGGGCCGCGCGTGGTGGTGCTCGGCGGCTTGCTGATTTCCGCAGCCGCTGCCGTGGTGATGGGCAGTTATGCCACGTTCCCGATCTTTGCCACCTGCATGTTGATCCAAGGCCTGGCGCAGTCCACCGGGTGGGCGGGGCTGTGCAAGAACATCGGTAGTTTCTTCCCGGCCGTGCAGCGTGGGCGTGTCCTGGGCCTGTGGAGTTCCTGCTATGCCTTCGGCGGCCTGGTAGCCTCGCCGTTCGCCGGTTGGTGGGCCTACACCCTGATCGGCAGCTGGCACGCGGCGTTCTTCTCCAGCGCCGCGGTGGTGGCGGGCGTGGCCGTGCTGTTCTTCATCTTCCAGCGCAACAAGCCTGAGGATGTGGGGCTGCCAGCGGTGGAACCGGAGCCGCAGAGCATGGCCCCAGGCTCGAGCCTGGGCAGCGTGTGGGAACCTCTGAAGGAAATCCTGCGCAACCGTACCGTGCTGACCCTGGGCCTGGCCTACTTCATGCTCAAGCCTGCGCGCTACGCCATCTTGCTGTGGGGGCCGGTGATCGTCTTCGAACAGATGCCCTCGGTGGGCAAGGTCGGCGCGGCCATCATCCCGACGGCCTTCGAGCTGGCCGGCCTGCTGGGGCCGATCCTCATCGGCCTGGCCTCGGACAAGCTGTTCGGCGCACGCCGCATGCCGGCCTGCGTGATCAGCCTGGTGCTGCTGACGGTCGCCCTGGCGGCGTTCATGGGCGCCATGCACACCGGCAGCGTGGTGTTGGTGGTCGGCTTGCTGTTCGTGATGGGCCTGACCCTGTACGGGCCGGACTCGATGATCAGCGGCGCGGCAGCCATCGACTTCGGTACCGCCAAATCCGGCGCAACCGCTGCCGGTTTCGTCAACGGCTGCGGCTCGGTGGGCGCAGTGCTCGGTGGTCTGCTGCCAGGCTACTTCGACAGCGTCACGGTGTTCATCATCTTCGCCGGCACCGCGCTGTTCTCGGCCCTGGTCCTGCTGCCGCACTGGAACAGCCGCCCGGCCAGCGTCGCAGCGGCCAATGACGTAGCACCCAACACCGCAATGGCAATCAAGCCGGCGCGCACCTAAAGGAAAGCGACCCATGAGACCCTTCTGGCTGCAACAGGCCTTGGACACGGAAGACGAGGCGGTGTGCCCGACGCTGATCGGCGATGCGCGATGCGACGTGTGCATCGTCGGCGGAGGCTACACCGGCTTGTGGACGGCGTTGATGCTCAAGGAGCAGGCGCCCGAACTGGATGTAATGCTGATCGAGGCGGACATCTGCGGTGCCGGGGCCAGCGGCCGGAACGGGGGATGTGCGTTGTCGTGGTCGGCCAAGTACTTCACCCTCGAACGCCTGTTCGGGGTGCAGGAGGCGGTGCGCCTGGTGCGCGAGTCGGAGCGCAGCATCAGCGCCATCGGCGAGTTCTGCGCGGCCAACGGCATTCAGTGCGACTACCGCCTGGATGGCACCTTGTACACCGCGACCAACCAGGCCCAGGTCGGAGGCACCGATGCGGTGATCGCGGCCCTGGAGCAAAAAGGAATCAATTCGTTCCAGCGCCTGCCGTTGGAACAGGTACAACGCCTGGCAGGCTCGGAGCGTCATCTGGAAGGCTGGTACTCACCGGCCGCCGCCACGGTGCAGCCCGGCCGCCTGGTGCGTGGCCTGCGCCGCGTCGCGCTACAACGGGGTGTGCGGATCCACGAAGGCACCGCCATGACGGGGCTGGAGCATGGCGCGCCGGCCCAGGTGCGCACGGCGCGCGGGACCATTCGTGCAGATCGCGTGGTGCTGGGCCTCAATGCCTGGATGGCCCGGGCCTTCCCGCAGTTCGAGCGTAGTGTGGCGATCGTCTCCAGCGACATGATCATCACCGAGCCGTGTCCAGAGCTGCTGCGCGAGATCGGCCTGGTCAGTGGCGTCAGCGTCCTGGACTCGCGGATTTTCGTCCACTACTACCACAACACCAGCGATGGCCGACTCATGCTGGGCAAGGGCGGCAACACGTTCGCCTATGGCGGACGCATGCTGCCGGTGTTCGACCAGCCTTCGCCTTACCAGCCCCTGCTGCGTGAAAGCCTGGGCGATTTCTTCCCCGCGTTGGCCGACGTGCCTTTGGCGGCCAGCTGGAACGGGCCGTCGGATCGCTCGGTGACCGGTTTGCCGTTCTTCGGGCGGTTGGACGGGCAGGGCAACGTGTTCTACGGCTTTGGCTACTCGGGCAGCGGTGTCGGGCCGTGCCACATGGGCGGGCAGATTCTGTCCTCGCTGGCCTTGGGCCTGGACAACCCGTGGACACGCTCGCCGTTGGTCAAGGGGCCGCTCGGTTACTTCCCGCCGGAGCCGATCCGTTACCTGGGCTCGCTGATGGTGCGCAATGCCATTCGCCGCAAGGAACGCGCCGAGGACCGCGGCGTGCGGCCACGGCGGTTCGATGTGCGTCTGGCCAAGTTCGCGGCGGCGGCGGGCAAGGCCGACAAGGCTTGATGCCAGGGGAGCCGCTCTGCGGTTGCTGTGCGATTTCTTGTCGATCAAGCAGGCGAGGGCGTATAAACTGCTCCCACTTTTGGCCGGTCGCTTCCTGAACCGGCCGCTGAAACAAAGAGAGTCGACATGGGCGCACAGTGGAAAGCCAAGCATAAAGAAGCCGCAGCCAACGCCAAAGGCAAGATCATGGGCAAGCTGGCCAAGGAAATTCAGATCGCCGCCAAATCCGGTGCCGATCCGGACATGAACCCGCGCCTGCGCCTGGCAGTGGAGCAGGCCAAGAAGGCTTCGATGACCCGTGAGACCCTGGAACGCGCGATCCGCAAGGGCGCAGGCCTGGACGGCGATGCCGTGCAGTACCACGCGGTGACCTACGAAGGGTTCGCCCCGCACCAGGTCCCGCTGATCGTCGAGTGCCTGACCGACAACATCAACCGTACCGTCGCTGAAATCCGCGTCGCCTTCCGCAAGGGCCAGCTTGGCTCCAGCGGTTCGGTCGCCTGGGACTTCAACCACGTCGGCCTGATCGAAGCCACCCCCAACGGCGATGCCGACCCTGAGCTGGCCGCCATCGAGTCCGGTGCCCAGGACTTCGAGGAAGGCGAGGAAGAGGGCTCGACCCTGTTCATCACCGACACCACCGACCTGGATGCGGTCCAGAAGGCCCTGCCAGAGCACGGCTTCACCGTGACCTCGGCCAAGATCGGCTACACCCCGAAAAACCCTGTCAGCGCAGCCAGCCTGAGCGCAGAAGCCCTGGCCGAAGTCGAGGCGTTCCTGGAAGCGATCGACAACCACGATGACGTGCAGAACGTCTACGTCGGCCTGACTGACTGATCAGCGGGGCCCCATCGCCGGACACATCGGGCCTCCCGATGTGTCCGGCGACCGAGGGCACGGCCCTCGCCGGAGTCACCCATCAATGCACCCCGCCTTCGCTTCCCTGAGCCTTGCTCACCTGCGTACCCTCGACTGCCTCCTGCAGTTGAAGAACCTCAGCCACGCCGCCGAACGCCTCGGCACCAGCCAGTCGGCCTTGAGCCGGCAACTGGCGCATCTGCGTGACGCCTTCGATGACCCGTTGCTGGTCCGCCAAGGACGCGGCTATGTGCTCAGCGAGCATGCCGAGTCGCTGGTCGAGCCGCTGCGCCAGGTGTTGGAGGAGCTGGCCGCCCTGCGCCAACCCGCCGCCTTCGATCCGGCGCGCTGTGAGCGGCGCTTCTGTATTGCCGCCTCGGACTACGTGGCCGAACACATGCTGCCGCTGCTGGTCAGCGCCTTGGAGCGTGAGGCGCCGGGCGTATCCTTGGAGTACCGCACCTGGCAGGCCGGCCAGTACGCCTTGTTGGCCAGCGGCGAGATCGACCTGGCCACCACCTTGTTCGATGAGTCTCCGCCCAACCTGCACGGCCGGCTGCTGGGGGAAGACCGCGCGGTGTGCCTGATGCGCGACGATCACCCACTGACCGCCCAGCAGAGCTTGAACCAGGAGGATTACCTGGCCTTCAAGCATGTGCGCATTTCCGGCGGTGGCGACAAGGACAGCTTCATCGACCGTCATTTGCGTGCCCAGGGGTTGCAGCGGCGGATCAGCCTGGAGGTGCCGTTCTTCTCTGCCACGGTGCAGGTGATCGGTAATGGCCAGGCGCTGGCGACCGTGCCCGAGCACATCGCCCGCCAGCTGTGTCGTCTGCACCGTCTGGCCTGGCGGCCCCTGGGTTTCATCGAACATACCCAGCGCTATTGGGTGGTCTGGCACCAGCGTTTGCAGGCATCGGCTGAACACCGCTGGCTGCGCAACCGGGTCTTTGAGTTGTGGCGGCAGTCGCAGTTCGGGGTGCAGGGCGGGCATGCGTCTTCGCCATAGCAACTATGCGCGAAACGGGGTTCTTCGCAGTGCCTGGCGCACCTAGACTCTATCGTCCATAGCGTCAGCAGCCCAAGGAGATTGCGCGTGAACCCGGAAGACTTTCGCCAATACGGCCACCAATTGATCGACCTGATCGCCGACTACCGCCAAAGCGTCGCCGAGCGACCGGTCATGGCCCAGGTCGAGCCTGGCTACCTCAAGGCCGCCTTGCCCAGCGAGGCGCCACAACAAGGTGAGCCGTTCGAAGCCATCCTCGCCGATGTCGACAAGCTGCTGATGCCGGGTCTGTCCCACTGGCAACACCCCAACTTCTATGGCTACTTCCCGTCGAACGGCACCTTGTCGTCGGTGCTGGGCGATTTTCTCAGCACCGGGCTGGGCGTGCTGGGGCTGTCCTGGCAATCGAGCCCGGCCCTGAGCGAACTGGAGGAAACCACCCTGGACTGGCTGCGCCAGCTGCTCGGGCTGTCAGCACAGTGGAGCGGGGTAATCCAGGACACCGCCTCGACCAGCACCCTGGTGGCATTGATTTGCGCCCGCGAGCGTGCCACCGACTACGCCCTGGTGCGCGGCGGCTTGCAGGCCCAGGCCAAACCGTTGGTGGTGTATGTCAGCGCCCACGCCCACAGCTCGGTGGACAAGGCCGCGCTGCTGGCTGGCTTTGGCCGCGAGAACATCCGACTGATCCCCACCGACGAACGCTTTGCCATGCGTCCCGAGGCGCTGCAGGCTGCCATCGAGCAGGACCTGGCAGCCGGCAACCAGCCTTGCGCGGTGGTCGCCACCACCGGCACAACGGCCACCACGGCCCTCGACCCGCTGGCGGCGATCGGCGCCATCACCCAGGCGCACAAACTGTGGCTGCACGTCGACTCGGCCATGGCTGGTTCGGCGATGATCCTGCCCGAGTGCCGCTGGATGTGGGACGGCATCGAGCTGGCCGACTCGGTGGTGGTCAATGCCCACAAGTGGTTGGGTGTGGCGTTCGACTGTTCGATCTACTACGTGCGGGATCCGCAACACCTGATCCGGGTGATGAGCACCAACCCCAGCTACCTGCAATCGGCGGTCGATGGCGAGGTCAAGAACCTGCGCGACTGGGGTATCCCCCTGGGCCGGCGCTTCCGCGCACTGAAGCTGTGGTTCATGCTGCGCAGCGAAGGCGTCGAGGCCCTGCAGCAGCGCCTGCGCCGTGACCTGGACAACGCCCGCTGGCTGGCCGAGCAGATCGAGGCCGCGCCGCAGTGGCAGTTGTTGGCGCCGGTGCAGCTGCAGACGTTGTGCATTCGTCACTGCCCGCCGGGGCTGGAGGGGGAGGCGTTGGATGCCCATACCCGGGCCTGGGCGGATCGGCTCAATGGCTCCGGCGATGCCTACGTGACCCCGGCGACCCTGGAGGGGCGCTGGATGGTGCGGGTATCGGTGGGGGCGCTGCCGACCGAGCGGGCGCATGTGGAGCAGTTGTGGGCAAGGCTTCAGACCATCGTCAACGGCTGACAGCAGCCTCTACGAACCCCGTTCCCACAAGGCCAGCATGGGCCCTGCGGGAGCGGGTTCTTGCGCGGCTCAGGCCGTGCCCACAGGGCGTGTATCAGCGGCTCACCGCCTGGAAACTGCTTTTGCGGCTGGCTTCATAGGCGCCTTTGTCCATGGGCCTGGCCTGTGGGTTGCCCAGGTCTTCCATGGCCAGACGGTGGGTTTCCGGCGCGATGTAGGCGGCGAGGGCGCACAGGCAGGTGATGAAGAACGCCAGGCTACCGACCACCAGCGGAATGTTGTCCGAGCCGGGCGGGGCGACGGTGGCGAACAGTGCGGGCAACATGGCGGTGAGCATGGTGCCAATGTTTTGCGCAATGGCCATGGCCGAAACGCGATAGCGGGTCTGGAACAGCTCCGGGTAGAAGCTTGGGAATACCGCGTTGTACCCCTGGTAGACCATGCCCCACATCAGGATCGACACGCCAAAGGCCAGCGGCACGTTCTGGATGCTGATCGCATAGAGGTAGACGAAGGCCAGCAGGCCCGAGCCCAGGCAGCCGGCGATCATGGTCGGGCGACGGCCAATCTTGTCCGACAGGTTGCCGACGAACGGGATCACCAGCACCGCGACGATATTGCCCACCACCGGGATCCACAGGTACACGCTCTTGTCGAAGCCGATGCCATAGGCCGGTTGTACCGCGTAGGCCGCGCCGAAGATGGTGGCCACCACCGGAATCACGTTCATCAACGCCATGAAGGCCACCAGCACCATGCATTTCCAGCTGTGTCGGAAGGCTTCGCTGATCGGCGACTTGGCGACTTTGTCCTGCTGTTCTTCCTGCACGAAGGCCGGGGTCTCGTGGACTTCCTTGCGAATGAAATAGCCGGCCACCAGCACCAACGCGCTCATCAGGAATGGAATACGCCAGCCCCATTCATTGAAGGCCTCGCTAGGCATGAAGTAAGCCAGCGGCAGGAACACCGCCGCCGCCATTACCTGGCCGGCCTGCACGCCTTGCAGGGTGTAACTGGCGTAGTAGCCACGCCGCCCGAAAGGGGCGTGCTCCATGATCATCGAGCTGGCGCCGGAGATCTCGCCGGCCACCGCGAAGCCTTGGACCAGGCGCAGCACCACCAAAAGGGCCGGGGCCAGCAGGCCGATGTCGTGGTAGGTCGGCAGCAGGCCGACGGCCATGGTCGACAGCCCCATCAGGAACATGCACAGCAACAAGACGTTCTTGCGACCGCGGGTATCGCCCCAATGTCCGAGTACGAAGGCGCCCAGCGGGCGGGCCAGGTAGCCGACCCCGTAGGTCGCCAGCGAGGCGATGATGGCCATTTTCGGGTCGGTGGAGGGGAAGAAGATCTGCGGAAAGATCAGTGCCGCAGCCTGGGCATAGATGAAGAAGTCGTAGTACTCGAGTGCCGAGCCGATCCACCCGCTGGCGGTCGCTTTCTTGGCTTGGGAGTTGGAGTGGGCCATCGTTTTCTCCGGTGTTCTTGTAGGTCAGCGGGAGGCTGTTCAGGAGTGATCAGTCGATGACTGATGCCGATGGGAAGAACAAGCAGGTGCGGGTCGCAGGGCGAGGGAAGTGTGCATAGGTCGGTACCCGGTTATTGAATTTATTATGCCGTGACGCTGGGCCTGTCAGCACGACACCCGCTGAACGTGGGGGCAGGGGCCGTTGCTGGGGATTCATGGTTGTCCAGGGGCAGACCTGAATCAATTCGCCAAAACCGCTTTTGTTCGGTAATCGAACCAAAACTAACTGTTTCGTACAAAACGCATTGCGGGGCTGACTTTACCTGCGAATAATCGATCGTGCCAGGCTCCCACGGGCCTGTGACCGTCAGCCCGCGCAACCTTCGGGGGGCGCGCCAATAACAAGGAACTCCCCCATGCAGCGTTCGATTGCCACCGTGTCCTTGAGCGGTACATTGCCGGAAAAGCTCGAAGCCATTGCCGCTGCCGGCTTCGACGGCGTCGAGATCTTCGAGAACGATCTTCTGTATTACGCCGGCAGCCCCCGTGAAGTCCGTCAGCTGTGCCGCGATCTGGGTCTGGCGATCACGCTGTTCCAGCCGTTTCGCGACTTCGAGGGCTGCCGACGCGAGCGCCTGCAGAAAAACCTCGACCGCGCCGAGCGCAAGTTCGACCTGATGCAGGAGCTGGGCACCGACCTGGTGCTGGTGTGCAGCAACGTCCAGGCCGACGCCCTGGGTGATGAGCAGCTGCTGGTGGACGATCTGCGCCTGCTCGCCGAGCGTGCCGGCCAGCGCGGGCTGCGCATTGGCTATGAAGCGTTGGCGTGGGGGCGTCACGTCAATACCTACCAGCAGGTATGGAACGTGGTGCGCCAGGCCGATCATCCGGCCCTGGGGGTGATCCTCGACAGCTTCCACACCCTGTCGCTCAAGGGCGATCCGAGTGGCATCCACCAGATCCCTGGCGAGAAGATCTTCTTCGTGCAGATGGCCGATGCCCCGATCCTGGCCATGGATGTGCTGGAGTGGAGCCGGCATTTCCGCTGCTTCCCTGGCCAGGGTGAGATGGATCTGGCGGGTTTTCTCGCCCCGATTCTGGCCACGGGGTACCGCGGCCCACTGTCGCTGGAGATCTTCAACGACGGTTTCCGCGCCGCCCCGCCCCGGCAGAACGCCGCCGATGGCCTGCGCTCGTTGCTCTACCTGGAGGAGCAGACCCGCGTGCGGCTCGCCCAGCAAGCCCACACCGTGGAGCCGGGCGTGTTGTTCGACCCGCCGCCGGCCAGCGGCTACGAGGGCGTTGAGTTTCTCGAGTTCGCGGTGGACGAGGCCACCGGTGCGCAGTTGGGCGCGTGGCTCAAGCGCCTGGGCTTTGCCGAAAGCGGACAGCACCGCAGCAAGCACGTGCGCCTGCTGCGCCAGGGCGAGATCAATATCGTGCTCAATGCCGAACCCTATTCCTTCGCCCACAACTTCTTCGAGGCCCATGGCCCATCGCTGTGTGCCACGGCGCTGCGCGTCACCGACGGCCAGGCCGCCCTGGGGCGGGCGACCGCTTATCGAGGGCAACCGTTCCGTGGATTGGTCGGCCCCAACGAGCGGGAGATCCCCGCTGTGCGCGCCCCCGACGGCAGCCTGATCTATCTGGTGGAGCAGGCAGGCGAGGGCCAGACGATCTATGACAGCGATTTTCGCCTCGACCCGCAGGCCATTCCCAGTGGCGGCCTGCAGCGCATCGACCACATGGCCCTGGCGCTGCCGGCCGAGTCGCTGGACAGCTGGGTGCTGTTCTACAAGAGCCTGTTCGATTTTGCCGCCGACGACGAGGTGGTGTTGCCCGACCCGTATGGTCTGGTCAAGAGCCGCGCCTTGCGTAGCGCCTGCGCGACGCTTCGGCTGCCGCTGAACATCTCGGAAAACCGCAACACCGCCATCGCCCACGCGCTTTCCAGCTACCGTGGCTCGGGCGTGCATCACATCGCCTTTGCCTGCGACGACATCTTTGCCGAGGTGGCCCGGGCCAAGGAAGTCGGCGTGCCGCTGCTGGAAATCCCGCTGAACTACTACGACGACCTGGCGGCGCGCTTCGACTTCGACGACGAGTTCTTGAGCGAACTGGCGTACTACAACGTGCTCTATGACCGCGATGCCCAGGGCGGGGAGCTGTTCCACGTATACACCGAGCCGTTCGAGGGGCGGTTCTTCTTCGAGATCCTGCAGCGCAAGGGAGATTACGCAGGGTACGGCGCGGCCAACGTGGCGGTGCGCCTGGCGGCGCTGGCCAAGGCGCGCAGTCGGGGCAGGGCGCAAGCCGGTCCTGTGACGACTCGGGTTTGCGGTGTTTCGACCAGGGCCCACCAGACCAGGTAGGGCCCACCAAACCTGACTACCCGACCAACACCGCGCTTCCCTGCATCGTCCCGCTCGCGGATAATCCCACCCCATTGAAAACAACAGCCTGCGAGTGGGTATGAGTGATTCGGTAGTCAATCTCGGCCAGCCTGAGATCGAAGGGCCGCGCAAGTCGCGCAAGAACAACCCCGAAAAAACCCGCGAGGATATCCTCCAGGCCGCCATTCACGAGTTCGTCCAGCAGGGGCTGGCCGGGGCGCGGGTCGATGCCATCGCCGAGCGCACCGCCACCTCCAAGCGCATGATCTACTACTACTTCGGCAGCAAGGAGCAGCTGTACGTCGAGTGCCTGGTCAAACTCTACGGCGATATCCGCAAGACCGAGCACAGCCTGGACCTGGAGTCTCTACCGGCCGTGCAGGCCATCGAGCGGCTGGTGGAGTTCACCTTCGACCACCACGACCATAACGTGGATTTCGTGCGCATCGTCTGCACCGAGAACATCCACTACGGCGAGTACGTCAAGCAATCGCCGGTCATCCGCGAGATGAGCAGTCTGGTGCTTGAGGCGTTGGGTCGCACCTTGCGCCGGGGCGTGGAGGAGGGCGTGTTCCGCGCCGGTATCGAGGTGATCGACCTGCACATGCTGATGAGCTCGTTCTGTTTCTACCGGGTATCCAACCGCCACACCTTCAGCGAGATCTTCCAGATCGATCTCTCCGACGAGCAGATCAAGCAGCGCCACAAGCAGATGATCTGTGACGCGGTGCTGCGCTACATCCGCGCTTGATTCATGCCTTCGGGGCTGCAAAGCAGCCCCAGAAACTCATTCGCCCAGCCGTTGCTCGCGCGAGGGTGGATACCCGAAGTACGCCGCATAGCACTTGCTGAAGTGCGACACCGAGACAAAGCCGCAGGCCACCGCCACTTCCATTACTGACAGGTCGGAGTACTGCAGCAGGCGGCGGCTCTTGGTGATGCGCAGTTCCATGTAGTAGCGCCGTGGCGAGGTGCCGAGCTGCGCCTGGAACAGGCGGTCGATCTGGCGCCGCGAGCGTCCGCTGTAGGCTGCCAACTGGTCGAGGCTCAGGGTTTCCTCAAGGTTGTTCTCCATCAGTTCGACGATGGTGCGCAGATGCAGGCTCATGGACTTCTTCGCCCCCGGCCCGACCTGGCGATAGCGGGCGCCGGAGAACGAGAGAATCTCCTCGACCCCTTCGGCCAGCGCATCGCCATACAGGCGTCGGACCAGGCCGAGCATCAATTCCATCGCACCGTTGGGGCTGGCGGCGGTCAGGCGGTCACGGTCGAGGGTGAAGCTGGCCGGTGTCAGGCGGGTTTGCGGGCTGCGCTCGGCAAGGCTGGCGCGCTGCTCTGGATGGATGCTGCAGCCGTAGTCGTCGAGCACGCCAGCGCGACCGAGGAACCACGCGCCGTTCCACAGCCCGCCCAGCGCCATGCCGTGGGCCGCGCAGTCACTGAGCATGCGGTCGAGTTCGGGGTACTTGAGCGGCGTGCGCAGGCCGCCACAGATCACCAGCAGGTCCAGCTCCTTGAGGCTGGCGGCGTTCAGTTCGCTGGCCACCAGCTCTAGGCCCAGGTCGCTAAGCACCCGGTCGCCCTTGGGCGAGAGCGGCGTGAAACGGAAGCTGTCGGCGCGCAGCAGATTGGCCGTCACCAGCACATCCATCGCCACGGTGAAGCTGGCCATGGAGAAGTGTTCGAGCAGGACGAAGTCGACCCGATAAGGCATCTGGCTGTTACCGGCAGTGGACTTGAGCCTCAACATGTTGCTGGTGCTGGTTTTCTGGCTGAACTGGCGTGGCGTGGACACTGCTGACTCCGCTTCCTGGCTGGCCGGATGAGTGTGCTGGGAGTCTGCGGGAAAGACAACCGGAGCACGCATGGCGGGCGCAGGGCCACTGGGCTATGCTGAGCCACCGCCTCGAGGACAATCCCCGATGAAATACGCCGCCGCATTGCTGCTGAGCCTGCTCCCACTGCTGGCCCAGGCGCTGGAGTCGGGCGACACGCTCGCACCCTGGACGCTGCTCGATCAATACGACCAGCCCTACAGCCTCGATACCGACACCCGCATCCTGCTGGTGGCACGCGACATGGATGGCGCAAAGCTCGTCAAGGCCGCCTTGGCCGAGCAACCCAAGGGGTATCTGCAAGCGCGTCATGCCGTGTTCCTTGCTGACATCCAGCGCATGCCCGCGATCATCGGCAAGCTGTTCGCCATCCCCGCCATGCGCGATTACAACTACCGCGTGGTGCTCGACCGCGAGGGGCGGGTGGCCAGCCGCTATGGCGTCGGGGAGGGTCAGGTGCTGTGGCTGCAACTGGATCACCGGGTGCTCGCCGGGCAGCAGGTGTACACCGATGCCACGGCGCTCAAGGCCGCCCTGGAGCGCGCCACGCCCTGAGCCAGCCTGACGGATCCGACTGAACCCTTGCGCCTGAGCGTCGCCCAATGCAGTACATGCTTACGGGAGAACGCTCATGGAAATCGGAACGATCTGGATCATTGTCGCGGCCATCCTCATCCTGCTGGAGATCGTCGCCATCTGGCACATCATCGGCAGTGACCGGCGTGCCGAACGCAAGATGCTATGGGTCGTCTTCGTGGTGTATGTGCCCTTGCCAGGGCTGATCTTCTGGGCCTGGAAAGGGCCGCGAGCGGTCAAGGGCAGGGCGGTGCTGGAAGAACGATGATGGCCAGGGCCGCATCGCCTTGCGCCGCAGGCTGTCGCCAGTTCCCAGGGGGAATCCGGGGCGCAACGCGCCCCGCGAACTTCGCTAGAATCCCACCTCTTTTTCGCCGAGCCACACCATGCACGCCCCCCTCCAACTGCTCCAGACCTCCGCCGACCAGGCCGAGCTGATCCGCAACCTCTACCAGTTCTACGCCTACGAGTCCTCCGACTGGGAAGCCGAAGACGTCGAAGTGGACGGGCGCTTCTATATCCACGAAGAACACCTGGTCCGGTATTGGCAATCGCCCGGCTGGAGTGCCAGCGTGATCCTGGTCGATGGCTTCATCGCAGGCTTTGTGCTGATCGAGCGCAGTGAGCTGCCGGGGCTTGCGGCCACGGAACTCGCCGACCTGTTCATTCTCAAGCGCTATCGCCGCCAGGGCATCGGCAAGGCCATTGCCCAGCAACTGCTATGTAGTGGGACAGGAGACTGGCTGCTGCGCTGCTACTCTCAAGACCCGCCTGCGGTGGCGTTCTGTCGCGCTGTGCTGGCGGACTTGCCCCGTGCCTGGCGGGCAATCGCGCTTGACGATGAGCCGACGCTGCTCAACTTTCTGGTCTCGCCCGTCCACTGAGCTGCCCACAAATTTATGTGACGTACTTCACAAAATGCTTTCGGCTAACGGCATAATGCCAGCACTTGAAGACTTCGATCCGGCCCTGACAGGCCGGCGTGTTCCGTGCTGCCATAGGGTAAATCATGACGCCAGTCAGCCCCGACCTCATGTACCGGCTGTTGATCCAGAGTGTGGCGGATTACGCCATCTACCTATTGACCCCCGATGGCAGGGTGGCCAACTGGAATCCCGGAGCGCAGCGGGCCAAGGGGTATTCGAGCGAGGAGATTGTCGGCAAGCATTATTCGCTGTTCTACCACGAGGATGAACGTGCTGCGGGGCTGCCGCAGCAGAACCTCGAGCAGGCCCGGCGCACCGGTCGCTTCGAGGCCAGCGGCCTGCGCCTGCGCAAGGACGGATCGGCCTTCCATGCCCATGTGGTGATCGACGCGGTGCACGACGACCAAGGGCAACTGGTGGGGTTCGCTAAAACCACCCGCGACATCTCCGAGCACCGGCGCCAGGAGGCCGAGCTGCGCCAGGCCAAGCAGTTGGCCGAGCAGTACAGCCAGGAAATGGCCGACCTGTCGCGTTTTCTCGACTCGGTGATCGCCAACATCCCAGCCAGTGTCATCGTCCAGGACCTCGACAGCCAGCGCATCCTGCTGGCCAACCAGCAGGCCGAGCAGTTGTTTGGCGCTCAGGACACGCGCATGGTCGGCCAGTTGCCTGAGCAGTGCCTGGCACCTGAAGCTGCCCAGTACCTGACCCAACAACTGTCCCGAGGCGCACGCAGCGTCAAGGGCTATGCCGATGAGAGTCGCGTGGTCACAGCGCTCGGCCCGCGCACCTTGCGCAGTCGGACGCTGCTCAGCCAGAACCGTGAAGGGCAGGCCGACTACGTGCTGTTCGTGGCCGAGGATGCCACCGAGGAGCTGGCGGCCCACGCCCAGATCCACTACATGGCGCACCATGACGCGCTGACCGGCTTGCCCAATCGCACCCTGTTCAGCGAGCGGCTCAAGCAGGCGCTGGGCCGCGGCCAGGACAGCGGCAAGTTGACCGCGACCCTGTGCCTTGACCTGGACAACTTCAAGAACATCAACGACTCCCTCGGTCACGCCTTCGGCGACAAGCTGCTGCGCGCGCTGGGCAAGCGCCTGCGCCGCGAGTTGCGCGAGCACGATACCCTGGCCCGGCTTGGCGGCGATGAGTTCGCCGTGGTACTGGCCGGGCTGGATACCCGCGAGGCCGCCTGCCATACCGCCCAACGCCTGATCGAGGCGATCAGCCCGCCGTTTCGCATCGAAGGGCATCAGTTTTCGGTGGGCGTGAGCATCGGCATCGCCCTTGCGCCGGACGATCATGGCCAGGCCGAGCAACTGCTCGGCTATGCCGACATGGCCCTGTACGAGGCCAAGCGCAACGGCCGTAACCGCTACGAATGCTTCAGCGTCGAGATGGATGTCGCTGCCCGCCAGCGCCGCCTGGTGGAGACCGACCTGCGCACTGCCTTGCACCTGGGGCAGTTGCAGTTGCACTACCAGCCGGTAGTGGACCAGCAAACCAACAGCGTCACCGGCTATGAAGCCCTGCTGCGCTGGGAGCACCCCAGCCGCGGCATGGTCATGCCCATGGACTTCATCCCCATCGCCGAGGAAACCGGGCTGATCCATGAGATCGGCACCCGCGCCCTGAATCTGGCCTGCCAGGAAGCCGCCACCTGGGAAGGCACCCAGACGGTATCGGTGAACCTGTCCGCCGTGCAGTTCAAGAACGCCAACTTGGTACAGACCGTGGCCCTGGCCCTGGCCGATTCGGGGTTGGCGGCGCAGCGGCTGGAACTTGAGATTACCGAGTCGGTTTTATTGGGCAACAGCGAGGAAAACGTACGCACCCTGCGGGCGCTCAAGGATCTAGGGGTGTCGATTTCCCTGGATGATTTCGGCACGGGATATTCGTCGCTCGGATACTTGCGCTCGTTTCCGTTTGACCGGATCAAGATCGACAAGTCGTTCGTCCATGACATGTGCGACAGCCGCGAAGCGATGTCGATCATTCGCGCCATCACCGAACTGTCCAACAGCCTGATGATCAAGACCACGGCCGAAGGGGTGGAATCGCCCGAACAGATGCGCCGCCTGGCGGCGGAAGGGTGCTCGCATTTCCAGGGATACCTGTATGGCAAGCCGGCGCCAGCGAGCCAGCGGCTCAGGAGTGTCGTACCCGTGCAAGGCTGAAGCTCGGCGGTGCTCGCTTCGCGGGTGAACTCGCCGCCACAGGTTCGGTGTCGCTCTCAATTGCACCGCATACCTGTAGGAGCGGGTTTACCCACGAACAGGCCGGAGCAGGTGGAGGCGTTATCCACACTGACAAATCCGGTCGATCAGCGAACACAAACCCGTGCACGCCGATTTCTCATCCCGGTGCATCTCTTCTAGAATCCGCCCATACCTGCGCCGGCCCCTGCCAGGCGCGCCGTCGAGAGCGCCATGAGTTCCAGAACCCCGCTGTCCGGAGTCAACCAACCGCTGCGCGGCATCGCCCTGGTGGTCGTGGCAACGTTCCTATTCGCCAGTCACGATGCGCTGTCGAAGTTCCTCGGTGGCTTGTACCCGATCGTCATGGTGGTGTGGGCGCGCTATCTGGTGCACACCCTGCTGATGGCGGGGATCTTCCTGCCCAAAGCCGGCATGGCCGTGCTGCGAACCCGCCGGCCGCTGCTGCAGACCCTGCGTGCCCTGAGCCTGCTGAGCACCAGCCTGCTGTTCACCGCCGGCCTGCAATACCTGCCGCTGGCCGAGGCGACGTCGGTCAACTTCCTGGCTCCGGTGCTGGTCACTGCGCTCTCGGCACCGCTGCTCAAGGAGCGGGTCACCCTCGGCCAATGGGTGGCGGTGGTGATGGGCTTTGTCGGCGTGCTGGTGGTTGTGCATCCGGGCGGGGCGATGTTCACGCCGGCGATCCTCTTCCCCCTGGGCTCGGCACTGGGTTTTTGCTTCTATCAATTGCTGACCCGCAAGCTGTCCGCCTACGACACCCCGACCACCAGCAACTTCTACGCCGGGCTGTGCAACACCTTGGTGCTGAGCGCCCTGGTGCCGTTCTTCTGGCAACTGCCGCACTGGAATCACGCCTTGCTGATGCTGGCCCTGGGCGGCTGCGGCATGACCGCCCATCTGTTGCTGACCCAGGCCTTCCGCTTCGCCGCTCCAGCCTTGTTGGCGCCGTTCAGCTACTGCCAGATCGTCTTCGCAGGGCTGTTGGGGCTGGTGATTTTCAGCCAGGTGCCCGAAACCAGCAGCCTGGTGGGCATCGCCATCATCTGCCTGAGTGGGTTGGGCGCAGCCTGGATGCAGCGCGGCAAGTGAGCCACTGCCCCCGAAAGTCCCAGCCTATTACCCCCACATAGCCATTCTATTAGAAACCTGCCGCCGCTCGACTAGTCTTCATTCTGCCCCGTGACAACGGCGGATGGGCGTGGGCAGGGATACCCCTCGGGGCGCCTGCTTTTTTCGCCGTTGACGAGCCTGTGTCGGGCTATCGCCGACGCGACCCGATGAGGGGGCGCATGAGCTTGCATGCTCAGCCGATCGAACACCTGGCCTAGACCGGGAAATCTGGACAACCGACCCAAAGGTACACACAGATGTCGAACGAATCGAAATGCCCGTTTCATCAAACCGCGGGTGGTGGCACCAGCAACCGTGACTGGTGGCCGGACCAGCTGAACCTGAAGATCCTCCACCAGCATTCTGCCAAGTCCGACCCGATGGATCCCGGTTTCGACTACGCCAAAGCGTTCAAGAGCCTCGACTTCCAGGCCCTCAAGCAGGACCTGCACGCCTTGATGACGGACTCCCAGGACTGGTGGCCCGCCGACTTCGGCCACTACGGCCCGCTGTTCATCCGCATGGCCTGGCACAGTGCCGGTACCTACCGCATCGGCGATGGTCGCGGTGGCGCAGGCTCTGGCCAGCAACGTTTCGCGCCGCTCAACAGCTGGCCGGACAACGTCAGCCTGGACAAGGCCCGGCGCCTGCTCTGGCCCATCAAGCAAAAATACGGCAACAAGATCTCCTGGGCCGACTTGATCGTGCTCACCGGCAACGTTGCCCTCGAATCCATGGGCTTCAAGACCTTCGGTTTTTCCGGTGGGCGCGCAGACGTATGGGAGCCGGACGAAGACGTTTACTGGGGCTCCGAGAAGGTCTGGCTGGGAGGCGACACGCGCTATGGCAAGGCCCAAGCCCCAGGCCAGGGCGACCTGGTTGCCGAGCCGCAGAAGCACGGTGAAGAAGAAAGCCGCACCCTGGGAGGGGAACGTAACCTGGAGAACCCACTGGCCGCCGTGCAGATGGGGCTGATCTACGTGAACCCGGAAGGCCCGGACGCCAATCCCGACCCTGTGGCCTCGGGCAAGGACATCCGCGAGACCTTCGGGCGCATGGCCATGAACGATGAGGAAACCGTGGCCCTGATCGCCGGTGGGCATGCCTTCGGCAAGACTCACGGCGCCGGCCCTGCCGACAACGTAGGCCCTGAGCCAGAAGCCGCAGGCCTCGAGCTGCAAGGTCTGGGCTGGCAGAACAAGTTCGGTACCGGCAAGGGCGGCGACACCATCACCAGTGGCCTGGAAGTGACCTGGACGTCTACCCCGACCAAGTGGAGCAACGAGTACCTGGAGAACCTGTTCAACTTCGACTGGGAACTGACCAAGAGCCCGGCCGGTGCCCACCAGTGGCGGCCGAAGAACGGCGCCGGGGCAGGACAGATCCCCGATGCCCACGATCCTTCCAAGCGTCACGCGCCGGCCATGCTCACCTCCGACCTGGCCCTGCGTTTCGACCCGATCTACGAGCCGATCGCCCGGCGTTTCAAGGACAACCCCGACCAGTTGGCCGACGCCTTCGCCCGTGCCTGGTACAAACTGATCCACCGGGACATGGGCCCGCTGTCACGCTACCTGGGCCCGGAAATGCCGCAAGAGGTGCTGCTCTGGCAGGATCCGATCCCGCCGGTGGACCACCCGCTGATCGACGATCAAGACATCGCCGCCCTCAAAGCCAAGGTGCTGGCCTCGGGCCTGAGTGTTGGCGAACTGGTCTCCACCGCTTGGGCCTCGGCCTCGACCTTCCGCGGCTCGGACAAGCGCGGCGGTGCCAACGGCGGCCGCCTGCGCCTGGCGCCGCAGAAGTTCTGGGCAGCCAACCAGCCTGAGCAATTGGACAAAGTGCTCAAGGCGCTGGAGAAGATCCAGAGTGAGTTCAACGCCTCGGGCAAGAAGGTTTCCCTGGCCGATCTGATCGTGCTGGCGGGCTGCGCCGCGGTGGAAAAAGCTGCCAAGGACGGTGGGCACACAGTCAACGTGCCGTTCAGGCCTGGACGCATGGATGCCTCCCAGGAGCAGACCGATGTCGAGTCGTTCGGTGTGCTTGAGCCCTTGGCCGACGGTTTCCGCAACTTCACCAAGGCCCGGTACAGCGTCAAGGCCGAGAAACTGTTGCTGGACAAAGCCCAGTTGCTGACCCTGACCGCACCGCAGATGACCGTGCTGATCGGCGGCCTCCGGGTACTGGGCGCCAATGTCGGTGGCAGCCGACACGGGGTCTTTACCGATAAGCCCGGTGTGCTGTCCAACGACTTCTTCCGCAACCTGCTGGACATGGGCGTGGAGTGGAAGCCGACCGCGGCGGACAACGAAACCTTCGAAGGCCGTGATCGCAAGACCGGCCAGGTGAAGTGGACTGGCACCCGCGTTGACCTGGTGTTTGGCTCCCACGCCCAGTTGCGGGCCTTGTCGGAGGTCTATGGCAGCAGCGACGGCCAAGACAAGTTCGTCAAGGACTTCGTCGCAGCCTGGGTCAAGGTGATGGAGCTCGATAGGTTCGACTTGAAGTAACCGTGCCTTGAGGGGCCTGTACGCCCCTTTCGCGATACAAGGCCGCCCCACAGGTTCTGCGCACGCCATTGCGCTGTGCCTGTGGGACGGCCTTGTGTTTAGGTGATCCGCAAAAAAGGCCGCCAAGGGGCGGTGGCCGTTTCGCCAATTTCAGGTCGGATAGATACAAAAGCGCCCTTGGTCGTTCTGCTGCAATGCATCCCAGGCAACCGGCCTGAACAGCATGACCATCTCAGCCTGCAGAATCACGCCATGCTCGCTGCCTGTTATCCCAAGGCCGAGTTGGTCGACATCGGTGGTGCGGCAGTGGTCGAGGCCCTGCGCGATCAGGTACCTGAGTACGAGGTGGCATTGCACGCCACCCAGGCAATGGTGCGCGAGATCGCCCGCAGCTTCCCTGACGCCGAGCTGATGGATACCTGGACCTGGTTCCAGTCGGGGCTCAATACCGATGGCGCACATAACCCGGTCACCAGCCGCAAGGTGAGCAAGGGCGAGATCCTCAGCCTCAACTGCTTCCCGATGATCGCCGGTTAGTACACCGCGCTGGAGTGCAGCCGAATGTCCTGGGTGGGGGGAGCGGGGAGGCAGGCTGCGCAGAGCAGGGCTGGACCATGTGCGATTTACCTGTGCAAGCTGAGGCGTCGTTGTTTCCGGGCTATAAGAAAAAACCAGCCTTGAGGAATTCTTGTTGTTCTATGCCGTGGCCGGCCCGATAGTACACCCGGATGACAGGGGCCGGAATGCCCACGACCCGGAGCAGCTTTTGCACAGGAGACGACCGCTTGAACCGTAAATCCGTGCCGGTACCCCAGGAAGGCTTCGCCCTGGCCCCCGGTGCCATCGAGGTGTTGCCCGATGCGGCGAGCTACCGCACTCGCTTGCTTGAGCTGATTGCCAGCGCCACCCAACGTATTGTCATCGTCGCCCTGTACTTGCAAGAGGACGAGGCCGGCCAAGAAGTGCTCGACGCCTTGTACCAGGCCAAGGCGGCGCGACCAGCGCTGGAGGTTCTCGTCGTCGTCGACTGGTTCCGGGCCCGGCGCGGCTTGCTGGGGGCGGGCCGGCAACCGGGCAACGCGGCGTGGTACCAGGCCCAGCGTCAACGCCGAGGCCTTGATGTGGTCATCCATGGTGTGCCGGTACAGACCCGCGAGCTGTTCGGCGTGCTGCACCTCAAAGGCAGCATCATCGATGACCAAGTGCTGTACACCGGGGCGAGCCTGAACAACGTCTACCTACACCGCTTCGACCGCTACCGGCTGGATCGATACCACCTGTTCCACAATGCCGGCTTGGCTGACGCCATGGCCGGCCTGGTGCGGCAGATACTGGCAAGTACCGCGACACCGCGCCTGGACTTGCCTGCACCGCCGACGACCAAACGCCTGCGTGGTGCGATTCGCCGGCTGCGTGCGCGTTTGAGGCACATGGCTTACGACCTGCCCGTGGCTCCGGCCCGGGAAGGGCTGCGGGTGATCCCTCTGTTGGGCATCGGCCGAGGCAATCCGCTCAACCGCAGCGTGTGCGCGCTGCTTGCGGCTGCGCGTTCGCAGATCGTGCTCAGCACACCGTACTTCAACCCGCCCCGTGTACTGATCGCCGAGATCGACCGGGCGCTGGCCCGTGGGGTGACGGTGGAGATGATCATCGGTCACCGAACCGCCAACGATTTCTACGTCGCCCCCGGGCAACCCTTCACCGCCAGCGCCGCCTTGCCCTATCTGTACGAGGACAACCTGCGCGCCTTCGCCCATCGGCGCCAGGCTGCCATTGCCAGCGGCCAGCTGCAGGTGCGGATCTGGAACGATCCGGGGCACACCTTCCATGCCAAGGGCGTGTGGATCGACGAACGCTACAGCTTGCTCACCGGCAACAACCTCAATCCCCGTGGGTTCAATCTGGACCTTGAGAACGGCCTGTTGATCGATGACCCTCAGGGACAGTGGCTCGACCCCCGTGAGGCCGAACTCGAAAGGATCCGTCGGCACGCCCCCCGGCTGTCGTCGGCCGAGGAGCTGGGCGAGGCCGGCGAACACCCGCGCGAAGTGCTCAAGCTGCTGCGGCGGCTGCGCTACAGCCGCCTCGAGCCATTGATCAGGCGGGTGCTCTGAGGCTCAATGGCTGGAACCGGCCGCGCAGCCAGTGATCCAGGCTCAGGCGGCCGGCCCCTTTGAGCAACAGTGGCAGCAAGGCCACCAGATAGATGACCGGCAGCTTGAAGTTGCCGTAGCCCTGGTTGGTAATCGCATAGCCCTGGGCAAGCTCGGCCAGGCTCGACCACTGCGCCGGCCAGTGCACCGCGGCGATAGCCACTACTGTCACCACCATCAGCACCGCCGAGGCCAGGCGCGTGCCCAGGCCGAGCAGCAGCAACAGCGGGCAGATCAATTCAGCCCACAGCGAGAGCTGCCAGTTCACATTGGCTGGCAATAGGTTGAAGGGGAAGGGAAAACTCGCTTGCAGATCAGTGAACCAGTTGGCGCCGTTGAATTTCTCGATACCCGATTCGAAGAACTCCCAGGCCAGGAACAGGCGCAGGGGCAGGTCGGCGCTCCAGGTACCGAGGCGATCCAGGGCGTTAAAAGCGCGGGGCAATGCGTTCATGGTCAGGCTCTCTTGTCAGCAGGTTGGAGAACTCGAGCCCTGGGGGCTCGAGGTGTGACAAGGAGTGTGTGCGGCGAGGGTATCTGCAGTGTGTCCAGGGCAGTGGCGTTATGTATCGGCGTGTAGTCGAAGCCGGGGCCGGGACGCGGCCCCCACGTCATTTGAGCTCGATCTGCGCGCACAGCCCGCCGCCGGCGCGGTTGCTCAAGGTCAGTTGCCCTCCCATGGCCTGGGTCAGTTGCTGAGCGATCGCCAGCCCCAGGCCGGTACCTCCGGTGCTGCGGTTGCGGGAACCTTCCACCCTGTAGAACGGTTTGAGCACTTCGGCCAGCTCATCGGAGGGAATGCCAGGCCCTTCGTCGAGCACACGGATCAAGGTGCCGTTCCCGGTGTGTTCCACCTCAAGCTGCGCGGCACCTGCGAACTTCAGCGCGTTGTCCACCAGGTTCACCAGCACCCGGCGCAGGGCATGGGGGCGGGTGTGGAGGGTGACATCGGTGGCACCCAGGCGCTCGACCTTGGCGCCGCTGTCCTGGTAATCGAAGACCAGGCTGTCGAGGAAGGCATCGAGCTTGATGCGGCAGGGCGCCTCGGTGCTGCTGTCCATGCTGCGCGCGTACGCCACGCCTTCGCGCACCAAGTGTTCCATGGCGCTCAGGTCGCTCCAGAGTTTGTCCTTCTCCAGGCCGTCGTCCATCACCTCCACCCGCAATTTCATGCGCGTGATGGGGGTTTGCAGGTCATGGGAGATGGCCGCCAGCAGTTGCATGCGCTCTTTGAGGTAGGCCGCGATGCGCGCCTGCAGGGCGTTGAAGGCGACTGCCGCGTAGCGCACCTCTCGGGGGCCGCTTTCGTCCAGTTGGGGACCGGGTTTGTCCGGGTCCAGATCGTCCACCGCACGGGCCAGCCGGGTCAGTGGACGGATCGCCAGACGCACGGCCAGCCAGGTGCAGCCCAGCAGCACCGCCAGCTGGATCAACAGCACCACCGGCAGCCATTTGGCCAAGGGCACGCCGGCCGGCGTGACATCTATGGTCAGCGGCGCGCCGTCCGCCAGGCGCAGGTGGGCCTGAAAATGCGCAATGGGGCCCGGGATCTCCTGGAAGGTCAGGCGATAATCCTGGCCGATCGCCTTGACGATCGACTCGGCGGCCATGGGCGGGTCCTCGCTGGCCATGGCCTGGCCACTGAGGCCTTCACTGAGTTGATAGCGATAATTTTGCCGTTGCAGGCGTGGCAGCCAGGCAGCACGCTCGTTTGCTGGCAAGCGCTCAAGGATCGCCACCGAGGTTGCCACGTCTTGCTCCAGGTTGTTGAGCATCATCGAACGGCTGCTGACATAGCGCTCGTAGAACTGCAGGCCGAACGACAGCCCGTAGGCCAGCACCAGCCCGGTGAGAAAGATCAGCGCCAGGCGCGAGGCAAGGGTACGGGGCCATTTCATGACGGCGACTCGAGCAAATGCACCGGCAGGGAGAACACATAGCCCTCGCTGCGTACGGTTTTGATGCAGGTGGGTTCGCGGGCGTCGTCGCCCAGACGTTGGCGCAGGCGGCTGACCAGCAGGTCGATGGAGCGGTCGAAGATATCCGCCTCGCGGCCCTGGGTGAGGTTGAGCAGTTGTTCGCGGCTGAGCACCCGCTGGGGGTGGTCGAGAAACACCCGCAGCAGGCGATACTCCGCGCCGCTCAGAGCCACCAGTGTGCCGTCGGTGTCGAGCAGGTGGCGGGCGGTGGTGTCCAGCCGCCATTGGCCGAAGCCGATCAGCCGGCTGCTTTCGCTGATGGTCAGGTTGGGCGGCAGCATCCGCGTGCGACGCAGCACGGCGTTGATGCGCGCCAGCAGTTCACGCGCCGAGAAGGGTTTGGTGAGGTAGTCGTCGGCCCCCATCTCAAGGCCAATGATGCGGTCGGTCTCATCGTTGCGTGCGGTGAGCATCAACACAGGCGTGTTGCGGTGCTTGCCGGCGCGCAGTTCACGACACAGCAGCAGGCCGTCGTCGCCGGGCATCATGATGTCGAGCACGATCAGGTCGACCGCGTTGTTCTCCAGGAAGGCGCGCATTTGCCGGCCATCGGCGACGATGCTGGTGCGCAGGCCGTTCTTCTTCAAGTAGTTGCCGACCAGCTCGCGGATTTCGCGATCGTCGTCGACGATCAGGATATGATCGACATGTTCCATCGGAGGGTTCCTGTACAGGGTTGGATAGGCGCAGTGTACCGAGCGTTGTGGCCCTTGCGGACCGGGCTTTGTATTGCAGTGTATCCGTCGGCGGTGCAGATACAGCACAAGGCAATAGGAGGCCTTTGCGGACACAGCCCGGATACCCGCCAGCGGTGAAATGGCTCTCGACCGGGGAAGACTCCCCACCGCATGAACACTCGCAGGAGAGATGCCATGACCACCAAGACTTTTGCCATCGCCGCCTTGTTTGCCTTGTCCAGTTTGGGCGCCATCGGTGCCCAGGCAAGCCCGCAACCGATGCAGGACAACGTGATGCAATACCGCTATGGCGATCATCTGGATATCCAGAAAGTACTCTCTACCCAGGACGACCAGGCCAACGCCTGTGGCGTGGTCACCACCCGCATGGATTACCTGGACTCCCACGGCCAGCGTCAGAGCGTCGAGTACCGTACCTACGCCACCGGCGGCTGCCATGAAAATTGACCGGCGCATGCTGATCAAGATCGGCGGGTTGGGCATGGGACTGGTTGGGCTTGGCCTGGCCGGTTACCTGGCGGCGCGGGACGGGCAGGGCGCCATGCCTTCGCTGGCCGG
The DNA here is from genome assembly GCF_001808425.1 of Pseudomonas sp. HMSC08G10. NCBI lineage: Bacteria > Pseudomonadati > Pseudomonadota > Gammaproteobacteria > Pseudomonadales > Pseudomonadaceae > Pseudomonas > Pseudomonas sp. HMSC08G10. Next base: position 82,783 of record NZ_KV793324.1, read on the forward strand.
CGCCAGCCAGTGGCTGAACTCGGCGCCGCTGGATGCCCCGGCGCTCAAGGGCAAGGTGGTACTGGTGGATTTCTGGACCTGGGATTGCGTCAACTGCCAGCGCAGCCTGCCCTATGTCAACGACTGGTCCCGGCGCTATGCCGACCAAGGGCTGGTGGTGATCGGGGTGCATACGCCGGAATACGACTATGAGCATGACCTGGGCACCCTGCGCCAGAAGGTGGCCAGTCTAAGCATCGGTTATCCGGTAGCGGTGGACAACGACTACCGGATCTGGAACGCCTGGGGCAACCAGTTCTGGCCAGCCCATTACTTCATTGACCGTCAGGGACAGGTGCGCCATGTGCATTACGGCGAAGGCGGCTATGACGGTCAGGAGAAGGTGATACAGGCGTTGCTGGCTGAGTGACCGCGTATCTCGGGGGCGCTTGGCGCCCCTTTTTCATAGGGCTTTCTGCCGCTCGCGCATGCCCGCCATGCACTTGAGCAGAAAACCGATGGTCACCGCACTGGCTGCGGTGATAAAGATCGAAGGCTTTCCGGTCACCTGCAACAGCATCGAGATGAACGCTGGCGCAACTGCAGCCGCACTGGCCAGCGTGATCGGCACCAGTGGGGTGAACTGGCCTTGGGGGTCGTTGGTGGCGATGGCGCCCATGTAGTAGCTCAACGCCAGGGCCCAGCCGAAGTTCAGGATGAACAGCGCCACGAACAGGCTCATCGCGCTCGGTGTACCCCCGGCGAGCAGGACGATGGCCAACAGCACCAGCAACGAGCCAAGGCCGATCATCGGCCCGCGGCTGACCCGTGCCCCCAACAGGCTCGGCAGACCCGAGCCAGGCAGGCCACCCAGCACGCCCATGCCGAATGCCCAACCCACCTCCACGGCGCTCAGGCCTTGGTCATGCCCCAGCTGATCGAGGAAGCCCCAGACGCTGTAGATCGCCAGTTGCAGGAACAACATACCCAACAATGAGTAGCGGCCGATGCGCGCCGAGCCCTGACCGCTGGCGGCCAGCACAGTGCCGCGGGTCACGGCCTGGCAGACCGGCAAGGCGATGCAACTGACGCTGATCAGGCCGAACCAGCCCGCCATCGAGGCGATTGCCAGCGAACTGCCGAACGCTTCGGCCACCAGCGGCAGGGTGGCGGCTGAGAACGCGAAGATGCCTGTCTGCAGGAACAGCACCAGGCCAAAGGAGCGGTCCTGTCCCGGCAGGCGGCCGAGGTCGTTGAGGGCATTGGCGTACAACAGGCCCCCGCCAATCCCCGCGAGCAGGCGCCAGGCAAGTACCGGGGTGAAGCTGGCGCTTTGCGCCGTGAACAGATTACAGGCCAGCGCCAGCAGCGCGGCCAGCAGATAGACGCGGCGCTGGCTACCTTGCCGAGCCAACAAGGGGCTAAGCAGGGTACCCAGGACCAGGCCACCCATTTCCATGGCGATCACCAGGCCTTGCTGGCTGAGGGAAAGGGCCAGGCGTTCGGCCAGCAGGCCGATGAACATGGGTTGGACGCCAATTACGATGATGGCCGTGCTGGCGATGAAGATCAGAGAAGCACGCTGGAGCCGGGAATTGTTGTTGTGCATTGTGGGGTCCCGATGAATGAAATGGCTGATGCGTGTCGCAGTGGAGCGCCCCGCAGCCCGCGCGTTGGCGCGACACTGCGAAGCGGCTTGGGACGAAGGGCCTGCGCTCAGGTCAGGGCGCGGCTCAGCTGGTCATGGGTGACTTGGCCGTTCATCAGGGTCAGCAGAACCTCGGTCTTGCCGATCTGGTAGCGGTCCAGCTCGAACAAGTCCTGCTCCAGGATGATGATGTCCGCGCGTTTGCCTTCGCTGATCGAGCCGATCTCTTTCTCCAGGCCCAACTGGTAGGCGCCATTGATGGTGTAGGCGGCGATCAGCTGGGGGATGCTCAGCTTCTCGTGGATGTCCGGCATCACCGGGGCATCGGGCTCGCCCGCCAACTGCCGGGTATGGCCGGACTCGATGTGCTCCACCGGTCGATGCTGGCAGCGGCACTGGCAGGCCAGGCCGTCCATGCCGATGGACACGGTCACGCCCTGTTCGATGAAGCTGCGGAACTTGTACATCGAGGCCCAGCGCTGCGGGCCATAGGACTTCTGAATCGCCTGGGTATAGGCGTCGACCACACCCCACTGCAGCTGGGTATTGGCCATCACGCCGATGCGGCGAAAACGCGGGATGTCGTCCGGGTGGGTGAGGAACGCGTGGGTGATCACATGGCGACGGTCACGTGGCGGATTGCTCGCGCTGACACGCTCGAACACATCCAAGGCCATGCGCACGGCGCCATCGCCCACGGCGTGGACCATCACATCGATGCCGTTGAGGTCGGCCTCGCGCACGTGCCGCTCGAAGGTTTCCTCCGGCATGGTGGTGCTGCCGCAGCTGTGCGGCTTGTCACAGTAGGGCTCGAGCAGGTAGGCGGTGTGGTTCATCTCGGTGCCGTCGAGCATCAGTTTCAGTGCCTGAGCTTTGACCAGAGGGCTTGCGTACTCAGCGCGCAGGGCCTTGAGACTGGCCACCGGGTCCGGGTCGGTGCCCATGTCGATGTAGCTGCCGACCACCCGGAGCTTGAGGCGTTGCTCGTCTTCCAGGCGCATCAGGGTCTGGTACAGCAGCGACTGATCGCCGCTCGGGTCGAGGAAGCCTGCGTCGAACACGGTGGTGATGCCGGCGGCGACCAGTTTCTCCTGCCACAAGGCGATCGAGCGCAGGTACAGATCGATGCCGACGGGCAGATAACCCTGGTCGCTCAGGCGTTGCATCAGTAGCGAATAGGCCGCGCCATCGACGATCAGGCCGGTGGGTTCGCCGGTGTACAGGTCCTTCTCGAACCAGCTGGCGCCTTCTTCCACCGGTGGCGTGTCACGGTCGATGCCTGCCAGCTCCAGGGCTTTGGAATTGACCCACATGGAATGGTAGTCGGTGGACAACAGGCACACTGGCTTGTCGGCACAGATCGCGTCCAGGGTTTCGCGGCGCAGCATGTCCGCAGGCACCAAGGCCTGGACCCAACCCATGCCGGTGATGGCCTTCTCGTTGGGGTTCTCGTCCACGTAGCGCTTGAGCGCAGCCAGCACCTGATGGGGGTCTTCATGGTTGACGAAGGCCTGATGGGCGAAAGCGGTGGTGGAGAAGTGCCAGTGGGATTCGACGAAACCTGGCAGCACCAACTTGTCCTGGGCGTCGATCATGCGCGTGGCAGGGCCCTTGAAAGCCAGCACGCTGCGGTCGTCGCCGACATGCACGATACGCTCGCCACGCACCGCCACGGCGCTGGCCCAGGGGCGGTGCGGATCGACGGTGTAGATACGGGCGTGATGGATGATCAGGTCGGCATGTTCAGTCATGGCGGTACTCGTTGGGCTGGGCGAGGGAGGGCCGCGGACGACAGGCGAGGGTAGGCATTGCAAGGCTCCCGCTGGTTGTTGTTGTCGGGCAGGGTGCGGCCGGTACGGCGTGGTCAGTCGATCACGTGGAAATATTTTTTAATCCAGAAAAAGTTTTAGTCAATAAAATTTTTAATCGAATGAGTTTGCCGTTATGCTGGGCGCCCACCCGCCAACGCCAGCCAGGAGAGCCATGAGCGGATTGCGCGAACAACAAAAGGCCCTGCGCCGCCAGGCCATCAGTCAGTCGGCCCTGAGCCTGTTCGAGAGCCAAGGGTTCCAGACCACCACCATGGAGCAGATCGCCCGTTCGGCGGCGGTCTCGGTGCCTACGGTCTTCGCCTATTTCGGCAGCAAGCAGGAGATCCTTCTGGAGAAACTGCGCGAGGCGGATCACCGCGCCATCAGTGCTGCGCGCCGTCGTATTCCAGAGCTCGACGACCCGATCGACACCATTTGCTATTTCGAGCGCTGCCTGACCGAGTTCGCCTTCGAGGTGCTGTCGCCTGCGTTGTGGCGCGAGATCCTGCCCCAGGTGATTGCGCTGCTTGGGCCTGATCAGTCGGCGTTGCCTGCGCCCTACAAGCGGGTCAACGATGCGTTGGTGAGCGAGATCGCTGCGCTGTTGGACGAGCTGCGCGGGCTGGGCAAGTTACGCGCCGATCTGGATGTCGACTATGCCGCCTTCATGCTCAACGACTATGGGCACCTGCAACTGCTGCGCCTGTGCCGCAGCGAGCCCATGGACCTGGAGCGGTACTGGCGCGAGGTGCGTGAATCGACTGCGTTCATGGTGCGGGGGATGTTGCCCGCCTGATGACGTGTAATCTGCTTCGCGGGTACGGCGATGTACCCGCGAGCAGGTACCTCACCCCAGGCGTGCGAAATGCGCTTGCATGCGCCCGGCATCGGCGGTGCGGCCGGTGAACAGCTCGAATGCCTTGACTGCCTGGAATACCGCCATGCTGCTGCCATCGAGCGTGCGACACCCCAGCGCCCGGGCATGGCGCAGCAGCTCGGTTTCCAGCGGGAAATAAATGATTTCGGCTACCCACAGCCGGGCATGCAGCAGCGCAACGGGCAGGGGTGTGCCGGGCAGCTTGGCCATGCCCACCGGGGTGGTGTTGACCAGCCCGTCCGCGGTGGCCATGACGGCGGCCAGGTCCGTGCCGAGTGATGCCCGGCCTTCGCCGAAGCGGGCGCTGAGGTTGCCCACCAGCGCCTGGGCGCGCGCGCTGTCCACATCGAACAGCACCAAATGGCGTACGCCTTCACCAAGCAGCGCATGAGCCACCGCCGAGCCCGCGCCGCCGGCACCCATCTGTACCACCTGGTCACGCGCCACATCCGGCAGGCCCCGGCGCAGGCCTTCGGCAAAGCCCAGGCAGTCGGTGTTGTGGCCGACCCGCTTGCCATCTTTGAGCACGACAGTGTTCACCGCACCGATGCCTTCAGCCTCTTGCGACAGCTCATCGAGCAGCGGCAGGATCGCCTGCTTGAACGGGTAGGTGATGTTGAGGCCGGTAAACCCGATGCGCTGGGCCGCATCCAGCAGGCCGGGCAAAGCGCTGTCATCCAGGCCCAGCTGGTCGGCGTCGATCAACCGGTACAGGTAGCGCAAGGCTTGGGCGTCGCCCTCGTGCTCGTGCAGCGCCGGGGTCCGCGAGGCTTGGATACCACGGCCGATCAGCCCGGCCAGGACAGTGTTCGGGTTCATCCGCGTGGCTCCTTGAGCAGTTGGGCGAAATGCGTCAGGGCCAGGCGGTAGCCGTGGCTGCCAAGACCGCAGATCACGCCCACGGCGATCGATGACACGAAGGAGATGTGACGAAACGGCTCGCGCTTGTGCACGTTGGAAAGGTGCACCTCGATGACTGGCAACTCGCTCGCCGCCAAGGCATCGCGAATGGCTACCGACGTGTGTGTCCAGGCGCCGGGATTGATCAGAATGCCGGCACAGCGTCCGCGTGCGGCGTGTGTCCAGTCGATCAGCTCGCCTTCATGGTTGGTCTGGCGAAATTCGATTTCCAGGCCGAGCGCGCGTGCGCAGTCGGCACAGCCTTGGGCCAGGTCGGCGAGGGTTTCCTCGCCATACTGGTCGGGCTCGCGGGTGCCGAGCAGGTTCAGGTTGGGGCCGTTGAGCACGAGGATTCGGGGCGTCATGGCGGGGCATCGCTTTGTTGTTTTTGGATGCCTCGATATATGTACCACCTGGTTAGTTTCGTCAATTTCCTTTGTTTGCCCCGCAGCGAATGTGTGCGGTTATCGAATAGTGTCGTCCTTCGGCCTCCCTTTCAAAATTGTAATTTTGCCGCCACCGAGCCGATAGGCGGCGCTCTTTACAGTCCCTCGCCATGCTTTCCGACGCTTGCCGACGAGGACTTCAAACGTGCCGCGCAACCGGTTCACCCCCCGCAGTACCGCCTTGTTCTGTCTACTGCTGGCTGGCCTCGCTGCGCCCAGCCTGCGCGCTGAGCAGCGCCTGAGCCTTCCCCAGGCGATCGAGGCCGCCTTCGCCCAAAACCCCGACCTTGCTGCCGCCGGCCGCGAAATCGGTATCGCCGAAGGTGAGCGGCGCCAGGCGGGGCAACTGCCCAATCCAGAGTTGTCCTGGGAAGCCGAGGACACCCGCCGCGATACCCGAACGACCACCGTGACCCTCAGCCAGGCCCTGGAACTGGGCGGCAAGCGCGGCGCACGCATCGACGTGGCCGCCGCCGGCCAGAGCGTCGCCCAGCTGGAGTGGGAGCGCCAGCGCAATGGCCTGCGTGCCGATGTGGTGCAGGCCTTCCATGCCGTCTTGCGCGCCCAGACCACCCTGGAGTTGGCGCAGCAATCTCAGGCCTTGACCGAGCGCGGCCTGCGGGTCGTGCAAGGGCGGGTGAAGGCGGGACAGTCCTCGCCGGTCGAGGCCACCCGCGCCCAGGTTCAGCTGGCCCAGGCGCAGGCGCAGGTGCGCCGTGCCGAGTCGCAGCGCGTCGTCGCCAATCAGTCTTTGGCGCGGCTGACCGGCAGCCCGCAGGCAGCCTTCGCTCGCCTGGATACGAGCCAGCTGTCGCCGGGCCCGGCACCTCGCGCCGAGACCTTGCTCGAAAAGGTGTCGCAAACCGCCGAGTGGCGCCTGGCAGAAGCGCAGATCCAGAGAGGGGAGGCGTCCCTGGGCTCGGAAAAAGCCAAGCGCATCCCCGACCTGACCGTGAGCCTGGGCAGCCAGTACAGCCGTGAGGAGCGTGAACGGGTCAACGTGGTCGGTCTGTCCATGCCGCTGCCGTTGTTCGACCGCAACCAGGGCAATGTGCTGGCTGCCGCGCGCCGCGCCGACCAGGCCCGTGACCTGCGCAACGCCGTGCAGTTGCGCCTGCACAGCGACACCCGCAGCGCCGTCAGCCAGTGGGCGTCGGCAATGCAGGAGGTGCAGGCCTATGAGCGCACCATCCTGCCTTCGGCGCAGCTGGCTGTGGACACCGCCACCCGTGGTTTCGAAATGGGCAAGTTCGCCTTCCTCGATGTGCTCGATGCCCAGCGCACGCTGATCGAGGCACGTGGGCTGTACCTGGACGCCCTGGCCTCGGCAACCGATGCCCGTGCTCAGGTCGAGCGCATCTACGGCGACCTTGGCGCAGACCGTTGACCGAGGCCTGCCTCGCCCGTCTGCACCGATGCCATCGGCAATACCTTTAGGAGCAACCATGCACAACACCCGCAAGCTCGCCATCCTGGCCGCTGCCATCGCCGTGTTCGGCCTGGGCGGCCTGGCCTGGACCCAATCCATCGGCCAGGCTCCCCAGGACTCCCAGGGCGAAAAAAACCATGCCCATGACAGCCCGCAGCAAGACGATGGTCACGCGCATGCCGAGGCTGGCGATGAGGGACATGAGGAACAGGAGGGCAGCCTGCACCTGTCCGCCACCCAGATCGAAGCTGCTGGTGTGCAGTTGGTCGTTGCCGCGCCGATGACCTTGGGCACCGCTATCAGCTTCCCTGGCGAGATCCGCTTCGACGAGGACCATACCGCTCATGTAGTGCCCCGTGTGCCCGGGGTGGTGGAATCGGTGCACGCCGACCTGGGCCAGCCAGTCAAGCGTGGACAAGTCCTGGCGGTGATCGCTAGCCAGCAGATCTCCGACCTGCGCAGCGAGCAGCAGGCCGCCCAGCGCCGCGTGGAACTGGCGCGGTTGACCTTCAAGCGCGAACAGCAGTTGTGGCAGGAACGCATCAGCGCCGAACAGGACTACCTGCAGGCCCGCCAGGCCTTGCAGGAGGCCGAAATCGCGCTGACCAACGCCCGGCAGAAAGTCGCCGCCGTCGCTCCGGCCGGTGCAGGCAATCGCTACGAGCTGCGCGCCCCCTTCGACGCCGTGGTGGTGGAGAAGCACCTGACCGTCGGCGAAGTGGTCGATGAGACCAGCAACGCCTTCACCCTCTCGGACCTGAGCCGGGTCTGGGCCACCTTTTCGGTCACCCCGCGTGACTTGGGCCGGGTCACGACCGGGCGGACGGTCACCGTGAGCGCGCCGGATCTGGGGGCTCAGGTCCAGGGCCAGGTCAACTATGTGGGCAGTCTGCTGGGCGAGCAAAGCCGCGCAGCCACTGCCCGTGCCACCTTGGCCAATCCCAACGGCGCCTGGCGTCCGGGGCTGTTCGTCAACATCGCGGTGAACGTCGAGCGCTTCGACGCCGCCGTGGTGGTGCCAGAGGCAGCGCTGCAAACGTGGGAGGAACAGACCGTCGTGTTCGCCCGCACCGACGAGGGTTTCCAGGCCCGCCCGGTGAAAACCGGCCGACGCGACGCAGGCCAGGTGGAAATCACCGACGGCCTGGCGGCCGGCACTCAGGTGGCGGCCGCTGGCAGCTTCGTTCTCAAGTCTGAGCTCGGCAAGGGCTCGGCCGAGCACAGCCACTGACTGGGGACTTCTTCATGTTCGAACGCCTGATCCAATTTGCTATCGAGCAGCGCCTGGTGGTAATGCTCGCGGTGGTGCTGATGGCTGCCGTCGGCATCAACAGCTACCAGAAGCTGCCGATCGATGCGGTGCCGGATATCACCAATGTCCAGGTACAGATCAACACGGCCGCGCCCGGCTATTCGCCGCTGGAGACCGAGCAGCGCATCACTTTTGCCATCGAGACCGCCATGGCCGGCCTGCCGGGGCTCAAGCAGACTCGCTCGCTGTCGCGCTCGGGGCTGTCCCAGGTGACGGTGATCTTCGAAGACAGCACCGACATCTTCTTCGCCCGCCAGTTGGTCAATGAGCGCCTGCAAGTGGCCCGCGAGCAGTTGCCTGACGGCATCGAAGCGGCCATGGGGCCGATCTCCACCGGGCTGGGTGAGATCTTCCTGTGGACCGTCGAGGCCGAGCCAGGGGCGCTCAAGGACGACGGCACGCCCTATACGGCGACTGACCTACGGGTGATCCAGGACTGGATCATCAAGCCACAACTGCGCAATGTGCCGGGCGTGGCCGAGGTCAACTCCATCGGCGGCCATGCCAAGCAATACCTGATCGCTCCGGACCCAAAACGTTTGGCGGCCTACAAACTCACGCTCAACGATCTGATCGGCGCTTTGGAACGCAACAACGCCAACGTCGGCGCCGGCTACATCGAGCGCAACGGCGAGCAACTGCTGATCCGCGCCCCGGGTCAGGTGGCTTCGGCTGAGGACATTGCGAACATCGTCATTTCCAGTGTCGACGGCGCGCCGATCCGCGTGAGCCATGTCGCCCAAGTAGGCCTGGGCCAGGAGCTGCGCTCCGGTGCGGCCACCGAGAACGGCCGCGAAGTGGTGTTGGGCACGGTGTTCATGTTGATCGGCGAGAACAGTCGCACGGTGTCCCAGGCGGTGGCGCGCAAGCTGGCCGACGTTAACCGCACGCTGCCCAAGGGGGTGATGGCCGTGACGGTCTACGACCGCACCAACCTCGTGGAAAAGGCCATCGCCACGGTCAAGAAGAACTTGGTGGAGGGCGCGATCCTGGTGATCGCGGTCTTGTTCCTGTTCTTGGGCAATATCCGCGCGGCGTTGATCACCGCGATGGTCATTCCGCTGTCGATGCTGTTCACCTTCACCGGCATGTTCAGCAACAAGGTCAGCGCCAACCTCATGAGCCTCGGGGCCTTGGACTTCGGCATCATCGTCGACGGCGCGGTGGTGATCGTCGAGAACGCCATCCGCCGACTGGCCCACGCCCAGCAGCGCCACGGCCGCATGCTGACCCGCGCCGAGCGCTTCCATGAGGTGTTCGCTGCCGCCCGCGAAGCGCGCCGGCCGCTGATCTATGGCCAGCTGATCATCATGGTGGTGTACCTGCCGATCTTTGCCCTGACCGGCGTCGAGGGCAAGATGTTCCACCCCATGGCGTTCACCGTGGTGATGGCCTTGCTGGGGGCGATGATCCTTTCGGTGACCTTCGTGCCTGCGGCCATTGCCCTGTTCGTCACCGGCAAGGTCAAGGAAGAAGAGGGCGTGGTGATGCGCACCGCCCGCCAGCGCTATGCACCTGTCCTGGCCTGGGTACTGCGCCAGCGCACGCTGGCCTTCGCCGGTGCCGCCTTGCTGGTGGTGTTGGCCGGGGCATTGGCCAGCCGCATGGGCAGCGAGTTCATCCCCAGCCTCAGCGAGGGCGACTTCGCCCTCCAGGCCTTGCGGGTACCGGGTACGAGCCTGAGCCAGTCGGTGCAGATGCAGCAGCGCCTGGAACAGACCATCATCGCCCAGGTGCCGGAGGTGGAGCGGGTATTCGCCCGCACTGGCACTGCCGAGATTGCCTCTGACCCGATGCCGCCGAACATCTCCGATGCCTATGTGATGCTCAAGCCGCGCGAGCACTGGGCCGATCCCGGCAAACCGCGCGAAGCGCTGATCGCCGAAGTACAGCGTGCCGCGGCCAGTGTGCCGGGCAGCAACTACGAGTTGTCCCAGCCGATCCAGTTACGATTCAACGAGCTGATTTCCGGCGTGCGCAGCGATGTGGCGGTGAAAGTGTTCGGCGATGACATGGACGTGCTCAACCGTACCGCCGCGCAGATCGCCGCTAGCTTGCAACAAGTGCCGGGCGCCTCCGAGGTGAAGGTGGAGCAGACCACCGGCCTGCCGGTGCTGACCATCGACATCGATCGCGACAAGGCTGCCCGTTACGGCCTGAACGTGGGGGATGTGCAGGACGCCATCGCCATCGCCGTCGGTGGCCGCACCGCCGGTACCCTGTACGAAGGCGACCGACGCTTCGACATGCTGGTGCGCCTGTCCGAAACATTGCGCACCGATGTCGACGGGCTGTCGGGCCTGCTGATCCCCGTTCCGGCCAGCAGCGCCGCGGGAGCTGCGCAAATCGGGTTCATCCCGCTGTCGCAGGTGGCCACGTTGAATTTGCAATTGGGGCCGAACCAGGTCAGCCGTGAGGATGGCAAGCGGGTGGTGGTGGTCAGCGCGAACGTGCGTGGCCGTGACCTGGGTTCGTTCGTCGAACAGGCCGAGCAACGGCTGATCGACGAGGTGCAGATTCCAGCGGGCTACTGGACCCGCTGGGGTGGCCAGTTCGAGCAGTTGCAGTCGGCGGCCGAGCGCCTGCAGGTGGTGGTGCCGGTTGCATTGCTGCTGGTGATGGCGTTGCTGCTGATGATGTTCAACAACCTCAAGGACGGCTTGCTGGTGTTCACCGGCATCCCGTTCGCCTTGACCGGCGGTGTGTTGGCGCTGTGGCTACGGGACATCCCGTTGTCGATTTCCGCCGGGGTCGGTTTCATTGCGTTGTCCGGTGTCGCGGTGCTCAATGGACTGGTGATGATCGCCTTCATCCGCAACCTGCGTGAGGAAGGGCGCACGCTGCATGCGGCGATCGAGGAAGGGGCACTGACTCGCCTGCGACCGGTACTGATGACCGCTCTGGTGGCCTCGCTGGGCTTCATCCCCATGGCCCTGGCCACCGGGACCGGCGCCGAGGTGCAGCGGCCGCTGGCGACCGTGGTGATTGGCGGCATCCTGTCTTCCACCGCCTTGACCTTGCTGGTGCTGCCGGCGTTGTACCAGTGGGCACACCGGCGTGAGGAGGCGGCTTGAGCCGCTCCACACGCCGCACTTTGCTCAATCGCTAGGGCATTGCGCGCGCAGGCTGGCGCTCGCCGGCGTCCTCGTGAAGAGAGATCCGCGAGGTCTCCGGCAGTGCCAAGCCACCCACCAGCGCCACCAATGCGATCACCACCAGGTAGAAGGCCGGCGCCAGGCTGCTGCCGGTCTGGCTGATCAGCCAGGTGGCCACCAGCGGCGCGGTGCCGCCAAACAGGGTATAGGCCACGTTGTAGGTGATCGCCGAGGCGGTGTAGCGGGTGCGGGTGGGGAAGGTCTCCGACAGCAACGCCGCCGTGACCACGCCACTGAGCAAGGCACCGACGGCAAGCAGGATCACCCCCAGCAACGCGCCGGACATCGAGCCGGAACTGGCCAGCCAGTAGGCCGGGAATACCGCCACCATCACCCATAGGCAGGTGAAGCCGATGGTCTTGCGCCGCCCGACCCGGTCGGAGAAGGCGCCGGCCAGCGGGCAGCCGACCGCGGCGAACAGCAGCGCCACGGTGGTCACCAGCAGCGACTGGGCGCGGCTCAGGTTGCCGACCATCTGCAGGTAGGTAGAGAAGTAGGTGGTGAACATGTAGAACGACAGCGCGGTCAGCGAAATGAACGCGCCCAGGTTGCGGATCGCCCTGCCGTGGTGGCGCAGGGTTTCCTTGAGCGGCGAGTGGCTGTGTTCCTTGCCCTCGGCCATGGCCTCGCGAAAGGCTGGGGTTTCCTCCATCCGCCAGCGCAGGTAGAGGCCGACCAGGCCTAAAGGCGCGGCGATCAGGAACGGAACACGCCAGCCCCAACTGCTCATGGCCTCGGGGGTCAGGCTCGCCTCCAGTGTGTAGGCAATCACTGCCGCGCAGGCGAAGGCGGAAAAGGTCGAGACCGGCACGAAGCTGCCGTAGAAGGCCCGTTTGTCCTGCGGTGCGTGTTCCATCAGATAGGCGCAGGCGCCGGCGTACTCGCCGCCTGCGGAAAAACCTTGCAGGCAGCGCGCCACGGTTAGCAACAGCGGCGCCGCCAGGCCGATGCTGGCGTAGGTCGGCAGCAGGCCGATCAGAGTGGTTGAGCCGGCCATCAACAGGATGGTCAGCGACAGGATGCGCTTGCGACCCAGCCGATCGCCCAGCGCGCCGAACACGATACCGCCCAGCGGTCGCAGGGCGAACGCTACGGCGAATACGGCAAAGGTCTTGAGCAAGGCGACGCTGGCATCTTCGCCTGTGAAGAACAGGCTGGCGATCAGCGTGGCGAGAAAGCCATAGACGGCAAAATCGAACCATTCGACGAAATTGCCGATGGCCGAGGCGGCGATCACCCGACGCAAGGTGGCGGGGGATACCTCATGGGGTACGGACATAGGGATGTTCTCCGGTCTTCAAAGGCAGCCTGGGCGCAAGTGCCGTGGTCAGGCCACGGCATCGTTGTTGTGAAGACCAGTAGAACGGCAGGTGGTAGGGCGCGCTTTTTCGTGGGCGACATCGGGATACCTGTTTTGGCCTGCAGGACGCTGGAGAGCGTCCTGTGCAATCGAGACGGCTATTGGCGGCCGACTTTCCAGGGGGCGTATTCAACGACCGCATGGTTTTCTGCAGGCGCCTGCACCTCCAGCATGAAACTAGGCATGTCACGCAGGTCGAGTTGCATGCAGCGACGGCTCAGGTCGGCTTGCAATTGCCCATCCAGGCGAAAGGCATCGGTTCGCTGCGGTACAGGGGCCAGATCAACCAGGCAACCGGTGACTTTGCCCTGGGCGTCGGCCTGGTAGCGGATGACCGCCTGGCCTACGCTGTCGACGGGTTGCTCACGCATCAGTTGCTGCCAGAAAAATGCCTTGCGCGCTTCATGGATCCGCCAGGGGTGATTGCTGGCCAATGTCGGCCAGGGCGCGACTATCACGATGGGGGCAGTGATCTGGACGGTCTCTTCGCCTCCATACAGCTCGCTCGGCACCAAGGGATAAATGGTCTTCCAGCATTGCCGTTCGACTGCGCGGGCCAGAACCGGATAGGCGGAACGGACCACTTCAGCAGGCAGCTTGGCGGCGTACTCCGGTTTGCCGGGCTGGGTTGAACAGGCGACGGGGCGGGACTGGCGATCGAGGGTGACCTTGAGATCGACTGCCCCGCTAAGCTTGCCCTGGGTCGCGGTCGTTACGTCGTGGGCAAGGACAGACTGCATGGCCTCGATAAAGGGCTTCTCGGCTGGGGTGACGGTCGATGCCTGGCAGGCTGCGAGCGAGAGCATGCTTGCCCATAAACACAAGTGGAGCGGGTAGGCGTGTAAGAAAGCGGGTCGCACGGGAACATCCTTGGTCGATAGCCGGAGCGTTCATGCTCCGGCGTAGTGAGAGAGGCGTGCGGGATCTTAAAGGGGTTGAGCAATGGCGGAAAAATACAATGTGTATTGAGATTTTTCCGCCAGCTTTCGGTCCGCCGCTCAGAAGCGCAAGTCCATCGCCACCTCGACGGTACGCGGCGCGCCCATGTAGTACTGCCCGCCATACGCCTGTTTGGCATACAGCTCATCGGTGAGGTTGCGCACCCGAGCGGTGAGGGTGGTGTGCGCGTCCAGCCGATAGCGCGCAAAGCTGCCCAGCAACGTGTAGGCCGGCGCTTGCAGGGTGTTGGCGTTGTTGGCGTACACCGAGTCGACGTAGCGCACGTCCATCCCCGCCGACCAAGCCGAGGTGAAGCTATAGGTCAGCCACAGGTTGGCGACGTTGGCTGGCACGTTGACCGGGGTGTTGCCTTTGCGTGAGACCGACTGGCCGCCGGCCGCTTCGTTGAAGTCGTCGTATAGGGCATCGACATAAGCGTAGTTGCCCTCGGCCAGCAGCTTGGGCGTGACCTGCAGCCGCCCCGACAGCTCGATGCCGCGGGAAGTCTGCTGGCCAGCCTGGACCATCACGTTGGGGTCGTTGGAATCGCGCACGGCAAAGTCCTTGCGTACGATCTGGTACACCGCCACCGTCGCTGCACCCCTTCCGTCGAGGAAGTCGAACTTGCTGCCAGCCTCCCACTGCTCGCCCTTGGAGAGGTCGAACAGGCCAACGTTGGAGTACGTCGCTGCGGCCAACGAGCCGGCGGGCAGGTCGGCGGCGGTGCTGTACTGCATGTAAACGCTCGCAGCAGGCGTCAGCTCGTAAGTCAGGCCGATGCGCCCGCTCAACGACTCCCAGCGGCGCTCGAAGAAGGCCGGGCTGGTCGGCGAGACAGGACCATAGTGGGTCACTTGCATGTCCAGGTAGTCGTAGCGCAGGCCGGTGAGCAGGGCCAGGCGGTCGGTCAGTTGCAGGCGGTTCTCGGCGAACAGGGCGCGGTTGGTCACCTCGTTGTGACGCTGCTTGGTCAGGCCTGCGTTCACGCCGGGGATGTCATCGAAGCTGCCCGGGTCGAAATGCGCTGGATCGACGACATCACGCCAACTACCCGAAGTGGGGTAGAGGGTCTGGCGCATGCGCGAATAGTCCAGGCCCAAGGACCACTGACTGGCGAGGCCCAGCACTTGATCATCGTGGCGCAGTTCGATGCGGTCGCCCAGCAGACGCTGTTGGTGGCGTTGCAGGTAGGGGCTCGAGCGCACCACGTTACCTGCGTCGTTGTAGGCGTAGCTTTCGAGGTTGCGGTAGTCGCGCTGAGCGTTGTAGTGGTACAGGGTGTTCTGCACGCTCGTCGTGTCGCTGATCTGGTAATCGAGGATCGAACGCAGCCAACGAACCCGCTGCTCATAGCGGCCATCGGCGACGTTGTAGTTCTCGAAGCGCCGGCTGCGGTCGATCTTCATCGTGCTGCGCCCGGGCAGGATAGGCGAGCCCCAGTAGGGGCTGTCTTCCTTGTCCTGCTGGTATTCCACGGCCAGGGTGTGGGTGAGGTCGGGGGCAAGGTCGCTGAGCACGGAGAAGGCCAGGCTGTCGGTCCAGCGTTCGTTGCGGTCCATGTATCCGTTTCCATGGCCACGGCTGAAGTCCAGTCGGGCGAAATGCCGGGCGTCGGCCGGGTTGCTGGCCAGGGCCTGGTTGATGCCGAAGGCGACTTCCGAATCGTCGTAGCTGCCATAGCGCACCCGGCCGTCGAAGGTCTGTTCATCACGGCTGGCCAGCTTGGTGATGGTATTGATCGAGCCTCCCACGGCGCCTGTGCCATGCAGGAACGACGACGGCCCGCCGATCAGTTCGACCCGGTCGACGACCCAGGCGTCCACCGGCCGGGTGGCGCTGCTGTAGCCCAGGTTGATGCCGTTGTAGAGCTGGGTGACCTGGTTCTGGGTAAAGCCCCGGTAGGACACGAACCCACCGTAGCCTGGGTTGGCGGAGGCGTTCACGCCGGTCATGGTGTTGAGTACGTCCTGGGTGTCCTTGGCATCACGTTCCTCGATCACGCGGCGGTCCGAAACGCTCACCGAGGCTGGCGTCTGCCGCGCAGTCAGGCCCAATCGGGAGCCGGTCTGGATCGGCTCGTCCAGTTGCACGCCACTGGGCGCCTCGCGTTCGCCATCGATGGTGGTGGCGGTCAGTTCGACGGGGTTGGCACCCGCCCAGGCGTAGCTGCAGGTGCCCATCAGGAGCACCAGGGAAGTATTGCGGATCATGTTGTCAGGGATTCCACGCAAAGGTCATGGCTGGCCACGACCGTGCGCGAAAGCACCCGGTCGAGGTCAGGCTGAAGTTGCTGCTGCGAGGAAGTCGGAGGGGGAGGCGCGAGGGTTGAGGGCAGGGCGCAGGTAGCGCGGTGGCGGTTGCGCCCAGCTGCGCACCACGATCGGCGAGGGCGGGTTGCCCTGGGCCTGGGTGAAGGTCCAGGCGCTGCTGGTCAGTGGTACTGCCAGGGCAAAGGAAGAGCACACCGGGCAATCGAGCTGCGCCATGTGCGAGTCGCTGCCGCTGTCGCCTAGGTCGACGGCCGGGCCGTGGTCACTCGACAGCGAGCAGAATCCGCCTTCCAGCCCGGACAGGCGAAGGCCACTCATCTGGCCATGGTGCAGGCCGCACAGCAATAGGCTGAACAGGACGCTGGCATAGAGCGTCCAGGCGGTCAGCACACGTGTCCGGCGCAAGGTTTTCATGGCGGCGAATCTACCATTCGGATGAACGGTCGTGATGTGGTGGATTGTCGCAGCATGGCGCCCAGATGCTGCGCCGGCTCAGGCTGCCCGCTCCAGCGCATCCAGCAGATCGACGAACTCCTGGGACAATCGGTGCCGGGGCGCCAGGTGCACCAGCGGCATCGCCGCTTCATGGGATTGGCGCATCTTGATCGAACTGCTCAAGTACACCGGCAGCACCGGCAACCCCTCGGCACGTAGCTGATCGACCAGGGTCTGGTGCAGGGCCGTACGCCCGGCGAACTGGTTGACCACCACCCCTTCGACCACCAAGTTGGCATTGTGGTCCTGGCGCAGTTCCTCCACCTCCATCAGAACACTGCGTAGCGCTTGGCGCGAAAAACTGTCGCAATCGAACGGGATGAGTAGCCGCTGGGCCGCCACCAGGGCACTGAAGGTATAGAAGTTCAGGGCTGGGGGCGTATCGATGTAGATGCGCTCGTAATCTTCCGACAGCTCCACCAGCAATTTGCGCAGCTTGTTGATCTTGAACTTGCTTTCGAGCTTGTGCTGCAGGTCGGTGAGGTCCGGGCTGGCGGTGACCAGGTGCAGGTTGTCATAGCGTGTTTCGGTGATCGTCACGCGGTGCTTCTGGCCGGCCGCGGTGGCGGACAAGGTCTGGCGGAAGAAATCGGTGATGCCGGCAGGGATCGCATCGTGGGCAAGGCCGGTGAGGTAATAGGTGGCGTTGGCCTGCGGGTCCAGATCGACCAGCAAGGTTCGATAACCTTCGGCGGCGCTGGCGGCAGCGAGGTTACAGGCGATGCTGGACTTGCCTACACCGCCTTTGTGGTTGAACACGACACGACGCATGGTACTTCATCCCTGATAGGTTGCAGATCGAGGTCAATCCTATGACCGTAAGATGACAGTATTAAGACAAGACTTGTTACATGTCGGCCAGAGGCCCTGTACTAGAGCAGGTGCAGGCCTCAGGGTGCTTCACGATCATCGTGGATGTCCGAACCGCCCGAGGTCCCGGCGTCATCGACATCGCCGCTGTTGCCGGTGCCCGGGCCTTGGTCGCCCTTGCTGCCTTGGGAGGTGCCGTCGCCGCCGGTGTTGTCGGTGTCGTTGGCATCGGTGCCACCGTTGCCGCTGCCCATGGCGTCACCTGGAGTGCCAGAGCCCATGGCACCGCCGTCGCGATCGATGGTGCCGGTGCCGGGTATCTGCTCGCTGGGAGTGCGCACGGTATTGGCAGTGCCGGCCGCCAGCGCCAGAGGCGCGCTGGCGCCCAGGCACAGGGCAAGGCTCAATGAAAGCAGGTGTGGGTGTCTCATGGCACGTCTCCTTGGATCAGGTCTGCGTGCATTGGAACCCCCGATGTCAAGGTGGGTGCCGAAACCGCGACGGACGGTGTCCTCAGTCACTGGTCATCACGCGATTGCGCCCGGCCTGCTTGGCCGCGTAGAGCGCCCGGTCGGCGCGGTTGAGGGCTTCGCTGGGCGCTTCGTTGCTGTCCGCTTCCCAACGCGCCACACCCAGCGAGAGGGTCACCGCACCCACCGGCTCGATGGGGGTGTCCTGCACGCCCTTGCGCAGGCGCTCGGCCACGGCGAGGGCGGCTTGCAGGCTGGCGTCGGGCAGCAGCATCAAGAACTCTTCGCCGCCGGTGCGGCACAACACATCGCCTTCCCGGCAACAGCGGCGCATCAGTTCGGTCAGTCGACGCAGCACCTGGTCGCCCACCTCATGCCCATGGCCATCGTTGACCCGCTTGAAGTGGTCGATGTCCAGTGCCACGACGCAAAAGTCACAGGCTTCAGCCTCCAGCAGCGACAGGCTGAAGTCCAGGTGGCGACGGTTGCCCAGGCCGGTGAGCGGATCGGTCTGGGCTGCCCGGTTGAGCCGGCCGATGCGCTCCTGCAACAGGTTCAAGCCAAACAGCAGCGCTCGCTTAAGCTCGGCGGCTTCGAAGTACCAGGCCTTGACCCGCTGCAAGCCCTCGGCCGTTCCGGGACGGTCCAGGGCGCGTGCACTGGCGGCCAGTTGTTGCAATGGTCGAGTGATGGCCACGGTCAGCCACCAGAGCACCAGACAGCCCAGCAGGGCCAGCGGCGCGGAAATGCCGACCACATCGAGTATCAGGCGCTTGAGCGGGGCGACGGTTTGCGCCAATGGCTGCTGGGCAACGATGCCCCAGCCCGTGCTGGGCACGGTGGCGAAGCCCGCCAGCATGTCCACGCCGGTGCTGTTGCGCACCTGCTGCGTGCCATTGCCCAGGGCTTCCAGTTTATCGATCAACGCATTGCCTTGGACCACTGTGCCCACGCGCTCGGCATCCGGGTGATAGAGCAGGCGTCGGTTGCGATCGACCACATAGAGGTAGGAGCCATCCTTGTAGAAATGCTCGCCTAGCAGGCTTTTGAGAATGTTGTGCTCGCGCAGGTACAGCGTGCCGCCTACATAACCAAGGTAGCCACCCTTGGCGTCGAAGATAGGTTGCGATAGCACCACTACCAAGTTGCTGGCGGTGGAAAGAAACGGCGTCGACACCAACGCGTGCCGTTCGCGCAGTGCCTGGGTGGCGCCAGGGGTCTGCAGGCGGGCACCGATCATCTTGCGCAGCGGCGCCGGTGAAATGGCCTGCAGGACGCCTTGGGCATCGACCACGAACGTCGAGTTGAAGGCGCTGCTCTGGCGCAGCAGCCGTTGGGTTTCGTTCTGCATCGCCAAAGCATCGTCGAGCTGACGGCTCTGGACCGAAGCACTGAAGGCCAGTTGTTGCAGGGCGTTACCCAGGAACATCTCGGTGATCGAGGCCAGTTTCGCGGCGTACACTCGATTGGCTTCCAGCGCATGGTCGATCAGCAGCTGGCGCTGCACGCGGTAGCTGGCGAAGTAGCTGGTCAGCAGCATCACGGTGGCGGTGAGTGCCGCAAGTATGAGAATCAGCGTGCGCAGATCCAGGCGCAGGCCTTTCTTGGTGTGTGGCAATCCTGACCTCTTGGGCGGGGAAGAGAAACAACCTTACCTGTTACAGGGCTCAGTCGCAGCCGTTTTCACTCCTTGGAGGTTTCCAGCTCGCTCAGTTCGTCCTCGACCTGCTGCATGCGTTGCTCGGCCAGGGCCTGTACCTGCTCGTCGCTGGCGCTTTCGCGCATAAAGGCGGTCAGCTTCTCGCTAAGGCGCTTGCCTTCGTTGCTGTTCTCCAGCGCCTTGGCTTTCTGCGGATCGTGTGTGGCGGCGACGATGAGGTCGAATTCGGCATCGCTGAAGTGTTGTTCACTGTAGAGCTTGAACAGGTCCTGACGCTGGTCCTCGGCGGTGAGGTGTTTGCGCAGCACGGCCTGAATCTGTGGCTCGGACAACTGCGGATGCTTGGGTGCGAGCAGTGCGGCGATCTTCTCGATGTTGTGCTCGTAGGCTTCCTGCAGCGGCAGGTTGGCCAGGATCTTTTCTTCGCGGGTGGGTTTCTGGTCGCAGGCGGCGAGAGTGGCGAGCAGCAGCAAGGGGAGCAGCAGGCGAGGGAAGCGAGCCATGAGGTAAGCCTTGGTCAGGTTGGACGGCAAGTGTACTTCAGAACACCGACAGGCTTTCGATCCATCGACAGGAAGGTCTGTGTCGGTCGTTCAGCCGTGCGTTGTAAGAAGGCGCTTGGCTTTCCAGGCGTTGCCTAAACACTGCGTTTTTGACAGGTCGGAGTGGCCTGGCTAAAGGTGTCCAGACCGAGGCAAAAGGATGCCAACGGCTAACGAAATGCCCTCATCACCTGGGATGCGACCATGAAGAAATGCGTAGTGTATGGCGATCTGATGTCTGATCGCGCCGCAGAGCAATACCCCACGATCACCCTTTGTGACAGCTGCATCGAAGACGACCGCAAAACCGGTGAAGCCGGCCAGATTCTCTTCGTGCAGGGCGAGTCCGAGGACGGCGAGTGTGACTGGTGTGCCCGGGAACTCGGCGAATGCTGATCGGCGCGGGACGTGTACCGGTGCTGTTCGTGTCCGCCGGCCTGCTGCGCCCCAAGAAGCGGGATCACGCCTTGGCCCGTCGGCAGCTGTACCTGAACTACGGCGCGTTAGGTCTGGCGACCTTGTGTCAGCGAAACGGCCTCGAGACCCTGTTGGTGCATGGCGAACACGAGGCTCCCGTTGCGCTCGCCGAGCGTCTTCACCGGCAGGGGTTGCTCCGGGTCGATGCGCCGCTGATGCTGTCGATGACTAGCTTCCATGCCTTGGAGTGGGCGCGCGTGTTCTGTTCGGCGGTCAAGGGCATGGAGCCACGGGTGCGTATCGTACTCGGTGGGCGATGGGTGACAGGGCCTGACCGGCAATGGCTGCACGGCAAGCTGCCGCTGGTCGATCGGATCGTTCAAGGTTTGGGTGAAGACCTGTTGCCTTCGTTGTTGGGGTTTCAGGGTGCATGGGATGGGCGGGCCGCTGGGCTCAACCATCTGCTGGTCGAGGGGCATCGGCGTTATCAGCCCAGCATCGAGACCTCGCGCGGATGTGGCAAGGGCTGCACTTTTTGCCAAGAGCGAGACGTCCCACTGCAAAAGCTCAAAGCCCCTGAACGGATCGCCGACGAGCTGCGCCAGCTTGCAGGCGACTATGGCGACCACGGCATCCATCCGTACTTCCAGTCGTCCTTCTTCCTGCCCAACCCGCGATGGGCCCAGGCGCTGGCCGAACAGGTCCAGCGCTGTGATGCCAGGATTCTCTGGCGCTGCGAGAGCCGGGTCGATGGTATCAAACCCGAGATAATCCCAAGCCTGGCTGCGGCGGGCATGAAAGTCATCGACCTTGGCCTTGAGTCGGCGGCGCCCGAGCAGATCCTGGCGATGAACAAGGCCCGGGACCCGGCGCGCTACCTAGGGGCGGCGTCAAAATTACTGCAGGCCTGTGCCCGTCACGGCATTTGGGTCAAGGTCAACGTGATGCTTTACGCCGGTGAAACGGCGCACACCCTTGAGCAGACCCGACAGTGGCTCGATGCCCATGCCCACTGCATCAAGGGCGTGTCGGTCGGGCCAGTGGTGGTCTATGGCCCGCCCAGCCATTGTTCTGAGTTTCTGGCGGCACTAAGGGCACGGGGCGCGACACCTGTCGACCCCGCAAGCGCCGAGGACTGTGGCATCACGCAGCTAAACCTGAGCCCTGAACTGGACGCTGAGCAGGTGGAGCGCGAGAGCCTGGCGCTGTCCAGGCGCTATATGGCAAAGCAGGATTACTTTGATCTGAAGCGCTTTTCCTATTACCCACGCGATTACAGTGAGCAGGCGTTCGAGGCGGATGTCGCGGCATCGGATGCGGACTGCTTGCCGTTTCGGCCATAGCGGCCACGGTGAGACTTACGTACAACCGAGGAAGGGATGACATGTACGACAGCGATGTAAAGGCCTACGCCAAGGAACAAGAAATCGAAGCTGCGAAATTGGAGTACCGAGTCTTCGTCCATGACGATGGACGATCCAATGGGCGTCAGGAACTCATGCGCGACTACGCCAGGGTCCTGTACTCCTCTTCCTTCCGGCGCTTGCAAGGCAAGATGCAACTGCTGGGTATCGACGCCGGACGCTTCAACCGCAATCGCCTCACCCACAGCCTGGAGGTCGCACAGATCGCGCGTTCGATAGCCATTGACCTGGCGCTCAATGACACTGTCGTCGCCGAGACTGCAGCGCTGGCCCATGACATCGGCAACCCGCCATTCGGGCACCATGGAGAAAAAGTGCTCAACGAACTGTGTGGCGACTGTGGCGGATACGAAGGCAATGCCCAGGCCTTTCGTATTCTGCGCACCCTGGAGCGCAAGCATCATTTGTACGACGGGCTCAACCTCAATGTCCGTACGCTGATGGCGGTGACCAAATACTTTCATCGCCGGGAGGACAATCCGGCGAAGTTCCTCTACGACGAGGACTACCAGTTCCTCTGTGCCGAACTGGCGAAGCAGGGTTTCGAAGGCAGCAAAAGCATTGACGCCCAGATCATGGACCTTGCCGATGAAATCGCCTATGCCGCCCATGATCTGGAGGACGCCTTGAGTTTTGGTCTGATCAGCCTGGGAGAAATCCTGCACGAGTTCAAGATCAGCGACACCTTCGCCGAGGCGTATCCAATGATGGAGCAACTGGCGCAGGCGGTGCAGAACGATGCGATGTGCTCGCATCGACTGGGGTCGTCGGAAGAGTACGCCATGGTGTTGAAGAAGGAACTGACCTCCAAGATCGTCAACACGCTGTGTTCGGACATCGGCCTGGTGGATGGCAAACTCGGTTACACGCGTTATGCCAAGTTGGCGGAGGGCCTCAAGAAACTCTTGTTCAAGGCCATCCTGCGCAAAAAAGACGTACAGCTCTACGAAAAACGAGGCGAGCAGGTGATCAAGGGGCTGTTCGAGGTGTACAGCGATGAGCGTTACAACGAGAAAAACAGATTGCTGCCGCCGGAGCTTCGCTCACTCAAGGCGGACAGGCACAGGCTGATCATCGACTACATCGCAGGCATGATGGACCTGTACGCCATCCAGGAATACGAGCGCTATTTTGGCAAAGGCAGTCTGGATCGCTACTATTTCGGCGAGCGCCGACCCTAGGGCGGCGCCTGCGCTCAAGGCGTTCCCAATATTCCCATGACCTTGTCGCGCAACTGATCGATACCAAAGGGCTTGCCAATCAGGTGCATGCCCTGCGGTACATCGAAGCTCTCGGCAAAACCACTGGCAAACAGCACGGGCAGCGCTGGACGCAGTGCTCTGGCCTTGGCTGCCAGTTCCTCGCCGCGCATGTCCGGCAGGCCTACATCGGTCATCAGCAGTGCCAATGGCTGGTTGGCGTCCTCGAGGATCTTCAAGGCCGCGGTGGCGTTCTCGGCTTCGATGGCGGTGTAGCCCAGTTCGTCGAGCACTTCGACCATCAACATCCGAACGATGTCGTCGTCTTCGACTACCAGAAGTTGCATGGGGGCGTCCTGTTCAGAAGGGTTGTCCTTACTTGTGTGGGTGCGTACGTTGCAGAAGTTCCCCAGCATAACGGCCCCTGTCGATCGATGGAACGATTGGCGCCAGCAACCTTCAAATACTGGCTAACTGCCCTGTCAGAGCGGGCAAAGCTGGTTAGACTCGCTATAGCGTCCGCCTTGCGTAGTGGCCGCGATCCTTTCAATGGACTTTTTTTGCTCGGGCGTTTTCAGATGATTCAAGCAGCCTCGATGGATCAACAGAGCTTTCGCAAACTGTTGAGCCGCAACGTAGGGCTCCCCCTGGGGGTAGGCCTGCTGGGCGCCGTGGCTTTCGTCGCGGTGATCAACTACCTGCTCTCGGCCATGCAATGGGTCGAGCACACCGATCGGGTGATCGGCAATGCCAACGAAACCGTCAAACTGTCGATCGACATGGAAACGGGTATGCGCGGGTTCCTGATCACCGGGGACGAGCGCTTCCTCGACCCCTACGAAGTGGCCAAGCCTCGCATTTTCACGAGTCTGAAGGCCTTGCGAGCGATGGTGCAGGACAACCCGCAACAGACAGAGCGAATTGACCGCCTGGTGGCCCTGCAACAGGCCTGGAACGATTTCAGCAGCCAAATGATCGCCTCGCGGCGCAACCAGGGCGATTACCAGACTTCCATAGGCAATGGCCGCGGAAAGCGCTTGACCGATGAAATCCGCAAGGAGTTCGACGATTTCATTGTCACCGAGCAGCAACTGCGCATGGCGCGCAACGAGAAGGTCAACAGTGTCACGGTCTGGGCGATCACGGCCTTTGTGTTGTTCATCGTCACGCTCAGTGCCTTGCTGGCGTATCTTGGCCGTCGCGACCTGCTGCTGCTGTCGAACAGCTACGTGGACAACTTGCAGGCCCAGCGCCGCGCCACCGAGCGCCTGGAGCACCAGGCATGGCTGCGCAGCGGCCAGACCCAGCTGGCCGAACAGGTGCTGGGCCAACTGACCCTGGCGATGCTCGGCGACAATATCCTGCGCTTTTTCGCCAGTTACCTGGGCAGCGTGGTGGGGGCCTTCCATGTACGCGATGAACAAGGGCAACTGGTGCGTGTGGCCAGCTATGGCCTGGACCCCGAACAGGCCCAAGGGCCATTGACCGCTGGCCAGGGAGGCCTGTTGGACGAGGCGGTCCGTCAACGGGCGCCGTTGCGCCTGGACAACCTGCCTGAGGACTACCTGCGGCTGAGCTCGAGCCTGGGCAGCGGTCTGCCACGCAGTGCCTTGCTGCTGCCGACCCACGACGATGGCCAGGTCAATGGTGTGTTGGAGCTGGGGTTCCTGCGGCCTTTGCAGGAGCGCGATGTGGAGCTGCTGCAGCAAGTGGCGGGCAGCCTGGGTATCAGCATAGAAAGCGCACGCTACCGACATCGCCTGCAGCAGGTACTGGCCGAGACGCAACAGCTCAACGAAGAGCTGCAAGTGCAGCAGGAAGAGCTCAAGACCGCCAACGAGGAGCTTGAGGAGCAGTCCCGCGTACTCAAAGAGTCCCAGGCGCATCTGGAGATTCAACAGGCGGAGCTGGAGCAGACCAACGAGCAGTTGGCCGAGCGCACCGATGCCCTGGGCCGCAAGAATGGCGAGCTCAACCAGGCGCAGTTGGAGCTGCAGGCCCGAGCCGAGGATTTACAGCGTACCAATCGCTACAAGTCCGAGTTTCTCGCCAACATGTCCCACGAACTGCGTACGCCGCTCAACAGTTCGTTGATCCTGGCCAAATTGCTGGCCGAGAACGCGCAGGGCAATTTGAGCAGCGAACAGGTCAAGTTCGCCGAATCCATCTATTCGGCGGGCAACGACTTGCTCAATCTGATCAACGATATTCTCGACATTGCCAAGGTCGAAGCCGGCAAGCTCGAAGTGCGGCCACAGGTCACCCAGGTCGATAGCCTAGCCGATGGCTTGCGCAGCTTGTTCCAGCCGCTTGCCCAGGACAAAGGCTTGGCGTTCGACGTACGACTCGAGCCGGGGGTACCAGCAACGCTGCTCACCGACCGTCAGCGCCTGGAGCAGATCCTGAAGAACCTGCTGTCCAACGCCATCAAGTTCACCGAGCACGGAAAAGTCAGCCTGACCATCGACCAGCAGCAGGACCGTAGTGTCGTCTTCACAGTCCGTGACACCGGCATCGGCATCGCGACCGACCAGCACCAGGCGATCTTCGACGCCTTCCATCAAGTCGATGGCACCAGTAACCGCCGTTACGGCGGCACCGGTCTGGGGCTGTCGATCTCCCGTGACCTCGCGCGGTTGCTGGGCGGGCAGATCAAGGTCGAGAGCGCTCCAGGGCAGGGCAGCGCGTTCAGTCTTGTCCTGCCCGAGCAGCTCGAAGCCGATGAGGTAGAACCCTCTGCGCCGCGGATGAGCGCGCCGGCGCCGACGCCACCGGCAACGCTGCCTGCCGCGCCGCCACCTGCCAAGGCACCGGCTTTTGCCGATGACCGCGAGCAGGCGCCGTTCGCCAACCGCTGCATCCTGGTGGTGGAGGACGAGCCAAGTTTCGCCCGTATCCTCTATGACCTTGCCCATGAACTGGGGTACAGCTGCCTGGTGGCCCAAGGGGCCGACGAGGGTTACGCGTTGGCCGCCCAGTACACGCCGGATGCCATTTTGCTGGACATGCGCCTGCCCGATCATTCGGGGCTGACGGTGCTGCAACGGCTCAAGGAACAGGCCAGCACCCGGCACATCCCGGTGCATGTCATCTCGGTGGAGGATCGCATCGAGGCGGCCATGCACATGGGCGCGGTGGGTTATGCAGTCAAACCGGCCAGCCGTGAGGAACTCAAGGCGGTGTTCGGTCGCCTGGAAGCCAAACTCACCCAGAAGCTCAAGCACATCCTGCTGGTGGAGGACGATGACCTGCAGCGCGAGAGCATCGCCCGCCTGATCGGCGATGAGGATGTCGAGATCACTGCAGTGGCCCTGGCACAGGAGGCCCTGGCGCTGCTACGCGAAAACATCTACGACTGCATGATCATCGACCTCAAGCTGCCGGACATGCTTGGCAACGAGTTGCTCAAGCGCATGACGTCCGAGACGATCCGGTCCTTCCCGCCCGTGATCGTCTACACCGGGCGCAACCTCACCCGTGAGGAGGAGGCGGACCTGCTCAAGTACTCGCGCTCGATCATCATCAAAGGCGCGCGCTCGCCTGAACGGCTGCTCGATGAGGTCACGCTGTTCCTGCACAAGGTCGAATCGCAGCTCTCCCATGAGCGCCAGCGCATGCTCAAGACCGCACGCAGTCGTGACAAAGTGTTCGAAGGGCGCAAGATCCTTTTGGTGGACGATGATGTGCGCAATATCTTCGCCTTGACCAGCGCCCTTGAGCATAAGGGCGCCATCGTCGAAATCGGTCGCAATGGGCATGAGGCCATCGAGCGTCTGGAGCAGCACCCGGACATCGATTTGGTGCTCATGGACGTGATGATGCCCGGGATGGACGGCTACGAGGCCACTCGGTTGATCCGCCAGCAAGCGCGCTGGCGCAAGTTGCCGATCATCGCCGTGACCGCCAAGGCCATGAAGGACGACCAGCAACGCTGCCTGCAGGCTGGCGCCAATGATTACCTGGCCAAACCGATCGAACTGGACCGCTTGTTCTCACTGATCCGTGTATGGCTGCCGCAACTGGAGCGAATTTGAGTAACGAACGCAACACCGATATCGAGATCCGGCTGTTGATCGAGGCGATCTACCTCAAGTACAGCTACGATTTTCGCGATTATTCCGGCGCTTCGATCAAGCGCCGGATCCTGCACGCCGTGCGCCAGTTCGATTGCCGCACGGTATCGGCCTTGCAGGAGCGGGTCTTGCACGATCCGGCAGCATTCATGCAGTTGCTGCAGTTCCTGACGATTCCGGTCAGTGAGATGTTCCGCGATCCTGAGCACTTTCTGGCCGTGCGCAGGGAGGTGGTACCGCTGCTGCGCACCTGGCCGTCGCTCAAGGTCTGGATCGCCGGTTGCAGCACGGGTGAGGAGGTCTACTCGATGGCGATCCTGCTGCGCGAGGAGGGTTTGCTGGAGCGCACCATCCTCTATGCCACCGACATCAACCCCCATTCACTAGAAAAAGCCAAGCAGGGTATCTACCCCCTGAAGGCCATGCAGACCTACGCCGAGAACTACCGCAAGGCTGGAGGGCGCCGGGACTTGTCCGAGTACTACACGGCCGCCTACGGCAACGCGATCATCGATAGCAGCCTGCGCGAGAACGTGACTTTCGCCGACCATAGCCTGGCCACCGACAGTGTGTTTTCCGAAACCCAATTGGTGTCGTGTCGCAATGTCCTGATCTATTTCAACAAGGCGCTGCAGGATCGCGCCTTGGGCCTGTTCCATGAGTCCCTGTGCCATCGTGGGTTCCTGGTACTCGGCAGCAAGGAGTCCTTGGATTTTTCCGCCTACAGCGAGCGCTTCGAAGCGCTCGTGCGGCCTGAACGGATCTATCGCAAGTCATGAGTGGCGTGGCGGCGGTGGTCATCGGTGCCTCGGCGGGCGGCGTTTCGGCGCTGTTGCAAGTATTAGGCGGGCTGCCTGAAGGTTTTGCCATTCCGGTGCTGTGCGTTTTGCACCTGCCCGATGATCGCCACAGCCAGCTGGCCTCTGTGTTGCAGCGACGCTTGCATCGACCGGTGCATGAGGCCCGGGACAAAGAGCGCATCGTCGACGGGGTGATCTACGTGGCCGGACCCGGTTACCATTTGTCGATTGAACGCGACCTGACCCTGTCGTTGAGCCAGGAAGACCCGGTGCATTTCTCCCGCCCGGCAATCGATTTTCTGTTTCAGTCGGCGGCGGATGCCTATGGCGCCGGCCTGCTCGGCGTGCTGCTCACCGGTGCCAACGAAGACGGTGCCGAGGGTTTGCTTCAGATCAAGAACAGCGGGGGCCGGACCGTGATCCAGGACCCCCGCGACGCACAGGTCGCGCAGATGCCGGAGGCCGCGCTGGCCTTGCAGCAGCCCGACCATATTCTTTCCCTGAGTGGTATCGGGCATCTGCTCGCTACCCTGGAACCGCGCGCATGCTGAGCGATATCACCGCCAAACTGTTGATCGTTGACGATCTGACGGAAAACCTGTTGGCCCTCGAAGCCCTGATCCAGGGTGAGGACCGCGAAGTGCACCGGGCCCAGTCCGCCGAGCAGGCGCTGTCGTTGTTGCTCGAACATGAATTCGCGCTGGCCATTCTCGATGTGCAGATGCCTGGCATGAACGGGTTCGAGCTGGCCGAACTGATGCGTGGCACCGAAAAGACCAAGAACATCCCGATCGTCTTCGTCAGTGCGGCCGGTCGCGAGATGAACTACGCGTTCAAAGGCTATGAAAGTGGCGCGGTGGACTTCATGCACAAGCCCCTGGACACCCTGGCGGTCAAGAGCAAGGTCTCGGTCTTCGTCGACCTGTTCCGCCAGCGCAAGGCGCTGGGGCGTCAGCTGGAGGCCCTGGAGCGCAGCCGCCAGGAGCAGGCGCAACTGCTGGCCGAGCTCGAAGTGGCGCGTGGCGAGCTGGAGCGCGCCGTGCGCATGCGCGACGACTTCATGTCGATCGTCTCCCATGAGGTGCGCACGCCGCTCAATGGCCTGATTCTGGAAACCCAACTGCGCAAGATGCATCTGGCCAAGGGCAATATTGCGGCGTTCAGTGAAGATCGTCTGCGGGCAATGGTCGAGCGTGACGAACGGCAGATCAACAGCCTGATCCGCTTGATCGAAGACATGCTCGATGTGGCCCGCATTCGTACCGGCAAGCTGTCGATCCGACCCAAGGCGTTCGACCTGGCGCAACTGGTGCGGGGACTCGTGGAGAATTTCACGGCACAGGCTGCGGCCCTGGAAACCCATCTCGAACTGGAGCGTTGCGAGGTGGTACCGGGAGAGTGGGACGAGTTCAGGATTGAGCAAGTGGTGGCCAATCTGTTGTCCAATGCCTTGCGTTACGGCGAACGGCGACCGGTGCGAGTGCGAGTGTTCGAGCACGACGCCATGGCCTGCGTGCAGGTGCAGGATCAAGGGATCGGCATCAGCGCGGCCAATCAGCAGCGTATTTTCCAGCAGTTCGAACGCGTCGCGGCGCAGCAGTCCAGCGCAGGTCTTGGGCTGGGTCTGTATATCTCCGAACAGATCGCCCAGGCCCATGGCGGACGCATCCATGTCGACAGCGAGGAAGGTAAAGGCGCGACGTTCAGCCTCTACCTGCCGTTGGCGGCACAACGTCGACAAAGCGACCAGACGCAGGCAACCTCTGCCTGAGGTGACGGTCTGATGGCCAAGTTTTTGAATCCCAAGGCGAAGTCATGAGTGAAGATGCACAAGATGTCGTATTGGTCGTCGAGGATGAACCGGCGATTCGCATGATCCTGCGTGATTATCTGGCTGGGGAGGGGTATCACGTGCTGGTGGCCGAAGACGGTGAACAGGCCTTTGCCATCTTGGCGAGCAAGCCGCATCTGGATTTGATGGTGACGGATTTTCGTTTGCCGGGTGGGATTTCGGGGGTGGAGATCGCTGAGCCTGCGGTCAAGTTGAGGCCGGACTTGAAGGTGATTTTCATCAGTGGGTATCCGGCGGAGATCCGCGAGTGCCAGAGCCCGATTGCGCGGCGGGCGCCGATACTGGCCAAGCCGTTCGATCTGGATAGTTTGCGGGAGCAGATTCAGATTCTTTTGCAGTGAATCGTTGGTTTCTGTTGGTTTCTTGTTGGTGGGCTTATCCGATTGTTGGATCGACAGGTAGTCACCTTTCCGCCTTTACGGCGGGTCACT
>NZ_KV793325.1:0-41397 GCF_001808425.1 Pseudomonas sp. HMSC08G10
AGCAGGGCCTGGACCTGCCGATGATCACGGGCGTCAAGCGCTGAGGAAACACGCCATGAATATGCAAAACCCTGCATCAAAGCCGCTCAAAGGCATTCGTGTGCTGGACCTGAGCCGTGTACTGGCCGGCCCTCATTGCACAGCAATGCTGGCTGACCTTGGCGCTGAAGTGATCAAATTCGAAGTCCCAGGGCATGGCGATGACAGCCGTCACCTGGGACCTTTCGACAAAAATGGCGAGAGCGTCTATTTCGGCCTGATCAACCGCGGCAAGCGTAGCGTCGAGCTTGATTTCAAGGCTCCGGCCGATCTTCAGCGCTTCCATGCACTGGTCGCCGACGCTGATGTCGTGGTGGAAAATTTTCGCCCTGGCGTGACCCAGCGCCTGGGCATCGACTTCGACAGCCTCAAGGCACTCAACCCTCGGCTGATATACGCCAGTATTTCCGGATTCGGTCAAAGCGGGCCATTGTCCTCCCGCCCGGCCTACGACATCGTCGCCCAGGCCATGTCTGGCCTGATGAGCGTGACCGGCTTTCCCCAGACCGGCCCAACCCGGAGCGGTGAGGCCCTTGGAGACCTCTGTGCAGGCGTCTACGCCGCCTGGGCAATCAGCTCGGCACTGTTCGCCCGTGAGTTCCAGGGTGCAGGTGCACAGTACCTGGATGTGGCGATGTTCGACGTGTTGGTCAGTCTTCAAATGACTGGACTGTCCAATCTTTTTGCCCAGGGCCGCGCGCCCGGACTGGTGGGCAACCGGCATCCGGTCTCGACCCCTTTCGACACCTACCGCGCCGCCGATGGATTGGTCGTGATCGCAGTCGCCAGCGACAAGCTGTTCCGCCGCTTGTGCCAGAGCATGGAATGCCAGGCCTTGGCGGATGACCCACGTTTCGTCGACGACAGCTCACGCACCGCGAACGAGGCGTCATTGAAGGCACAGATCGAGGCCTGGACCTGTACCCGAGGCGTTGAACAGATCTGCTCCTTGCTGCTGGACGCAGGCGTACCCGCCTCCCCCGTATGGAATCTCGCCCAGGCCACAGGCAGCGAACAAGCCCATGTGCGCCAATTGCTGGTAGAGGGCTGCGCGCAGTCACCTTTGGTACCGCAGCCAGTGTTTTTCAATGGAAGCAAGCCCCACACCGCCTCACCCGCCCCCCGCCTGGGCGAAGCCAATGCCTTGTACGGTCTGTCCCACACAGGAGAATAAAAATGAATTTCGAACTGGACGCCGCAGAACTTGCGATCATCGAATCGGCCGAACGCGTCGCTCACGACGTGCTCAAACCAAATGCCCAAGGCTTTGACGAGGCCGAAGCATTCTGTGCCGACAGCCTCAAAGCCTTGGGCGAGCTGGGGTTCATGGGGATCAATCTGCCAGAGGCCTATGGCGGGTTTGGCATCACAAGCCTGGCAATGAGCCGCGTGGTTGAGGCCGTCGCAGCCGCCTGCGCCTCCACCGCATCGGCGATGACTGCGCACTTCCTGGCCACCGACTCCATCCTCATTGGCGGGACAGAGGCGCAGCGCCAGCAATGGTTGCCTCGTGCCGCCACGGGCGAACTGCTGGGCGCCTTCGGCCTGACCGAACCGGCCGCCGGCTCCAATCCGGCTGACATGCGCACACGGGCAAGCCAGGAGAACAATGGATGGCGAATCCGTGGCAGTAAGCACTACATCACCAATGCGCGCGAAGCCGATTTCATCGTGCTGTACGCCAAGACCGACGCGGACGCGGGTCATCACGGCATCAGCGCATTCCTCATTCCCAAAGGCACAGAGGGCATCACCTTTTCCAGCCCGGAGAAGACCATGGGCCTGCGCGGCAGCACGATCTATGAGCTGTCCCTGGACTGCTGGCTTCCCGCGAGCGCCCTGCTGGGCCAGCCTGGTCAGGGCTTCAAGACCGCCATGGAAGTACTGGATCGCGGTCGGGTGGAAGTGGCGGCGATGGCCTTGGGCATCGCCCGCACGGCTATGGAATACAGCCTCAGCTGGGCCCAGCAGCGCCAGATCGGGCCCAAGCCCTTGGCGGCCTACCAGGGCACACAGTGGCGTCTTGCAGACATGCACACCCAATTGCAGGCAGCACGGCTGCTGACCCTGCAGGCTGCGGCCGCGCGCGACGCGGGTGGGCGCTTCAGCCTGGAGTCGGCCACCGCCAAGCTGTTCGCCGCCGAAGCGGCGGGCTTCATTACCGATGCCGCACTCCAACTGCATGGCGGCTATGGCTACATCCGCGACCTGCCGCTGGAGCGCCTGGTGCGCGATGCACGCATCCTGCGCATTTTTGAAGGCACTTCGGAGGTGCAGAAAATCATCATCTCGCGCGCCGTACTAGACGCCGACCGCACTTGAGGTGTCAGCCTGGAAGGCACCAGCCGACCAGGCTCACAGGGCATCCGCTACATAACAACAATAGAGGCGCCATGGGCAATGGCGCCACGGGAGAAACCCTCATGTCTGGCAAGCCCCTCATCGAAACGCGCTCCATCGACTTCATTCCTGAAAGCGAACGACACGGTCGGCTCTTCAGCCAGTTCACCTTGTGGTTCGGTGCCAACTTGCAGATCACGGCCATTGTCACCGGCGCCTTGGCAGTGGTGCTGGGTGGCGATGTGTTCTGGTCATTGATCGGCCTGTTGATCGGCCAGGTGTTCGGCGGCATCGTGATGGCATTGCACGGCGCCCAAGGTCCGCGTCTTGGCCTGCCGCAGATGATTTCCAGCCGCGTGCAGTTCGGCGTATTCGGCGCGGTGATACCGCTGGTACTCGTCTGCATCATGTACATCGGCTTCAATGCCACCGGCACGGTACTGGCCGGCCAGGCGATTGGCCGAATGGCGAACATCAGCGATACGAGCGGCATCCTGGTTTTCGCCACCGTGATCGTGGTGTTGACAGTGTGCGGCTACCGGGTGATCCATCTGCTCGGGCGGGTCGCCAGCGTGCTTGGCGTGGTGGCGTTCGCTTACCTGTTCGTACGCCTGCTGTCGATCAATGACATCGCCACCCTGCTCGAAAATCGACACTTCAGCTGGAACACCTTTCTTCTGGCCGTTTCGCTGTCGGCGTCGTGGCAGATTGCGTTCGGCCCTTATGTAGCCGACTACTCGCGCTACCTCCCCAGCGCAACTTCCCCGCTGCGCACCTTCCTCGCCGTGGGTCTGGGCTCGGTACTGGGCTCGCAAACCTCCATGGTGCTCGGCGTGTTCGCAGCGGCGCTGGCAGGCGGCGCCTTCTCCGGAAACGAGGTGAACTACATTGTTAGCCTGGGCGCCAGCGGAATGATTGCCGGCCTGCTGTTCTTCAGCATCGGCTTTGGCAAGGTGACCATCGCTACCTTGAACGCCTATGGCAGCTTCATGTGCATCGCCACCATTGTCAGTGCGTTCCAAAAACGCTTCACCGTCTCTTCCGGCCAGCGCCTGGTGTTCGTGCTCTGCATAGTCGGTATCTCCACTACCCTGGCGCTGATCGGCCAGCACTCCTTCCTCAGCGCATTCAAATCCTTCCTTCTGTTCCTGTTGGCGTTCTTCACACCCTGGAGCGCCATCAACCTGGTGGATTACTACTTCATCACTCAAGAGCGTTACGACATCGCCGCCCTGGATGACCCGGATGGCCGGTATGGCCGCTGGAACTGGGTAGGCATCGGCACCTATGGGTTCGGGGTCTTGGTGCAGATGCCCTTCATCGCCACCGGCTTCTACACAGGCCCCTTGGTGCAACACCTGGGCGATACGGACATTTCCTGGTTGGTTGGGCTGATCGTGCCAGCGCTCGTCTACTACCCGCTTGCCAAGCACGGGGCGCGACGTCAGCAGCCTCTGCCTGCGCAGGGCTATGCCCAGAAACAGTGCTAGCCCCTGAGCCGCTTGCCGCCCGATGAGGGCGGCAGGCCACCTGCCCCACCCGCCCTTACAACCCCCGAGCCCCCATGGACACCAACACACAACCTACCCAGCCGACCAGGACACAGGAACGCCTGTACCTCACGGCGGTGGACTTGTTCGCTGAACAGGGCTACCAGAATACGAGCTTGCGCGACCTGGCCGCCCGCTTGGGTATCGGCGCAGGGTCCCTCTACAACCACATTGAAAGTAAACAGGCGCTGCTCTTCGACCTCATCGAGGAATGCATGAGCGACCTGCTAAGCCTCACTCGGGTAAAGCTCAAAGCCGCCCAAGGCACGCGCGCCCGTCTGCATGCATTCGTGAGTGCCTTCATCGAACTTCAGCAGAGCGAGCAAAAAAAAGTGCAGCTCATGTTGCGGGAGGCTCGCAACCTGACGGCGGAACACGCTCGGCTGCATGCCGCGATGCGTGATGAATACACTCAGCAGCTAATGGCTATCATTGCCTCCACCTTCCCTCGAGGCATTGATCGCTCAAGGACAAAGTTCTTCACTGACAGGGTCATCGGCATGCTTGAAAGCCTTTGCCAATCATCGGATATCGACTCGGCCCTGTCACAACGGCAAATCATCGAACAACTGACCGAGATGATTCTGGGCGCGGCGTCCCGCCTGGAACTGGAACCCTCCACGGCGCAGACAGCCCGTGCTTCGTCGAGTGCCGTGTGAGCAAGGCTCGTGCTCTGCCACTCGATGGGTAACATGCCGGCCGAATCTGCAAGTGGTCAGCACGCTCAATAAAGCCCCACGGATAGTGCAAACGCAAAAAGGGCGATCCTTTCGGATCGCCCTTTTCGGTGCCCGGAAACCCGGGGCTTTATTTGGTAGGCACAATTGGACTCGAACCAACGACCCCCACCATGTCAAGGTGGTGCTCTAACCAACTGAGCTATGTGCCTGTCGATGAGGGCGCATTCTACGCGCTCCAAAATCGCTGTCAACTGTTTTTTTCACGCTAACTCACTGAATCTTAAAAATATTTACCTGACCCGAAGCGACGGGGGGAGTAAAGGATTTTCAACGGACGACTAGCGGGTGTTTATTATTATTGATAGCATCGGTACATTCGTTAAAAATATAAAACACGAGGTTCCCCGAGCATGGCCAATACCCCCTACCCCCAGTCCTACTACGCCGCCTCGGCCAACCCGGTGCCGCCACGTCCGGCGCTGCAGGGTGAGGTGGAGACTGACATCTGCATCATCGGCGCCGGTTACACCGGCCTGTCCAGCGCCCTGTTCCTGCTGGAAAACGGCTTCAAAGTGAGCATCGTCGAGGCGGCCAAAGTGGGCTTCGGCGCATCGGGCCGCAACGGCGGCCAGATCGTCAACAGCTACAGCCGTGACATCGACGTGATCGAGCGCACCGTCGGCCCCAAGCAGGCGCAACTGCTGGGTCAGATGGCCTTCGAAGGCGGACGCATCATCCGTGAGCGCGTGGCCAAGTACAACATCCAGTGCGACCTGAAGGACGGCGGCGTATTCGCTGCACTGAGCGCCAAGCAGATGGGCCACCTGGAGTCGCAAAAGCGTCTGTGGGAACGTTTCGGCCACACCCAGCTGGAGCTGATGGACCAGAAGCGCATCCGCGAAGTGGTCGCCTGCGATAACTATGTCGGCGGCATGCTGGACATGAGCGGTGGCCACATTCACCCGCTTAACCTGGCCTTGGGCGAAGCTGCCGCGGTCGAGTCGCTGGGTGGCGTGATTTATGAACAGACCCCGGCCGTGCGCATCGAGCGCGGTGCCAACCCGGTCGTGCACACCCCACAAGGCAAGGTGCGCGCCAAGTTCATCATCGTTGCCGGTAACGCCTACCTGGGTAACCTGGTACCGGAGCTGGCGGCCAAGTCCATGCCATGCGGCACCCAGGTGATCACCACCGAGCCACTGGGCGAGGAACTGGCCCGCACCCTGCTGCCGCAGGACTACTGCGTCGAGGACTGCAACTACCTGCTCGACTACTACCGCCTGACCAGCGACAAGCGCCTGATCTTCGGTGGTGGCGTGGTCTACGGTGCTCGCGACCCGGCCAACATCGAGGCAATCATCCGTCCGAAGATGCTCAAGGCCTTCCCGCAGCTCAAGGACGTGAAGATCGACTTCGCCTGGACCGGCAACTTCCTGCTGACCCTGTCGCGCCTGCCACAGGTGGGTCGTATCGGCGACAACATCTACTACTCCCAGGGCTGCTCCGGTCACGGCGTGACCTACACCCACCTGGCGGGCAAGGTACTGGCCGAAGCCCTGCGTGGCCAGGCCGAGCGCTTCGACGCCTTTGCCGGTCTGCCGCACTACCCGTTCCCGGGTGGTCAGCTGCTGCGCGTACCGTTCAGCGCCCTGGGCGCCTGGTACTACAGTCTGCGCGACCGTCTGGGCATCTAAGACGAGCCGGGGCGACGAAAGCGTCGCCCCAGGTATTGTCGGCCCTATCGCGGGCCAAGCCCGCTCCTGGCTGCAGGAGCGGGTTTGGCCCGCGATTGCATTACTGGCCCAGGCTGCGGACCGCCTGCTTCGCCGCGATTTCCTGGCCTGCCCGGGCCAGCTCGTCGGCGGCCTGCAGCCAACGCTGACGGTCCACCTGAGCCGGCAGCTGTTTCGGTGGCTGCACCAGCACAGCCCAACTTCCCGTCTTCGCCCACGCAGCCTCGAAATCATCGAACGCCATCAACAGACGACGCTGCATCCCCGAACGCAACAGTACCCGCCCTTTGTAGCTGTCATAGCCAATCAGCACCGCATAGCGTGGCTCACTCCAAAAGGCCGAGCCTTCTTCGTAACGCACTAGCACTGGGTTGCCTGCCGCCACTTGGGTCAGCAAGGCCTCAAGGCGCTTGTCCAGCGGGTAGACGACCATGCCGTATTCACGCGCTACCTTGGGAATGCCGGTGCCCAGCGCATCGGCGCCTTGTGGCAGGTTAAGGGGTTTATCAAGCAAACCCGGCGTGATGACCACGCCCTGTTGCGACAGCAGTGCCGCCAGTGCCATGGCCCCGCTGTGATTGGCCTTGCCGCGATAGAACGGCACGCTGCTGATCTCGACCCGCTGCGCCTGGCCCTTCGCCACAGGCGATGGACCACTGGCGCAACCGGCCAGGCTGGCCGCGACCAGGCACGCGGCCAGCAGCCGGCGCGATGAAGTGAAGGTTTCTTGCAACATGGGCACTCGCTTGTTCCGTCGCCAGGCAGGCAGCGCCCGGCCCTGGGCTCCGATCATAGGCTGGGTGCGTGTTTGGGTATAGCCCGTCACCGGCTTGGAACGAAACGGCCCAAGGGAATAGACCTTCGGTCAATGGAACGCACCGCCCGGCGGGCTAGACTAAAGCAGTGTCTGGAAGGCGAGCCCCGTGCGCGCCTGAGAGAAGGAGGCACACATGAGCCTGACAATGGCGATTCTGATGCTGGTGGGGATGTGGTTGAGCGTCGCCGCCGCCATGCTGTGGGGGGTGTTGCGCATCGTGCGCAGGCATTCCCACCATCACCTGCCACCGCAAACGTTGCCCAAACCACAGCCGGCGCGTCGTGCGCGGCGGCATGCAGGGGCGCACTGAGCATTCAACCCAGCCTGCCGACGCGGCCCACACACGACAGACCGCTCCCCTACCCGCCAGCCCGGGATCCTGAAAAAGCAAAGGGGGCGCAGTTCGCCCCCTCCTTTTTGCTTCGAGCGATCAGCCCTCGGCAGCTTCGCGCTTGAGCCGAGCCCGGCGCGCCATGATGTTGAGCACCTCGATCGCGGTCGAGAAGGCCATAGCGGCGTACACGTAGCCTTTCGGCACATGGGCACCGAAGCCCTCGGCGATCAGGGTCATGCCGATCATGATCAGGAAGCCCAGTGCCAGCATCACCACGGTCGGGTTGTCGTTGATGAACTTGGCCAGCGGGTCGGCAGCTACCAGCATCACGACCACGGCGCTGATCACGGCGATGATCATGATCGGCAAGTGCTCGGTCATGCCTACAGCGGTAATGATGCTATCGATCGAGAAGACGATGTCGAGCATCAGGATCTGGCCGATCGCAGCGGCAAAGCCCAGGGTTACAGTGGATCCAGCCTTGGCTTCTTCCTTGGCGCCATGGGGATCGACGTTCTCGTGGATCTCTTTGGTGGCTTTCCATAGCAGGAACAGACCACCGGCGATGAGGATCATATCCTTCCAAGAGAAGCTATGGCCGAACACATCGATCACAGGTTCGGTCAACTGGACGATCCAAGCCACGGTCGAGAGCAACGCCAAGCGCATGATCAGCGCCATGCTGATACCGATACGCCGCGCCTTGGAGCGGTAGGCCTCAGGCAGCTTGTTGGTCAGGATCGAAATGAAGATCAGGTTGTCGATGCCCAGCACGATTTCCATGGCCACCAGCGTGGCCAGGGCGACCCAGGCAGCGGGGCTTGCAGCGAGTTCCAGCAAATATTCCATGATTTAGTCCTGCATCGGGTCCGGATCAGATGTCTTGGGTGTCGCTTTTTTCTTCAGCGGCCTTGGGCTTGGCACCCTCCGAGCCGATGGCCTCGCTCAGGGCCTGTTGGGCAGCTTCGTTGGTCTTGTCGATCGCCTGCTTGGCCGACTCGGCGGCCTGGTCGAGCATCTGCTGGGCGGACTTCTCGGCCTGGTCGCAGCCAGCAAGGCTGAACAGGGCCAAGGCCAGCACCAAGGGCGTACCGATGGATTTGAGTTGCAACATGGGAATCCTCGCTTTTCCAATTTCCGGCGCTGCATGCAGCGCCTTATGGGTGGGCATTCTAGAGAACGCCATACATCAGGAAAATTCGTATTTTCAGCGGTTATACTTCGGTTTTTACGAATCGGGAAAGTGCCGGATGCTCAATTATCGCCAGCTTCACTACTTCTGGGTGGTGGCCAAGACCGGCAGCATCGCCCGCGCAAGCGAGCAACTGAACCTGACGCCTCAGACCATCAGCGGGCAGATCAGCCTGTTCGAACAAGCCTACGGCCTGGAGCTGTTCCAGCGTGTCGGGAGGCAGTTGGAGCTGACCGAGACCGGCCGCCAGACGCTGGGCTATGCCGAACAGATGTTCCAGATCGGCGGTGAACTGGAAGCCCTGCTGCGCGCAGGGCCTCAGGAGCAGATCCTGTTTCGCGTGGGTGTCGCCGACGTCGTCCCCAAATCCATCGTCTATCGCCTGCTGGCCCCGACCATGGAGTTGGACAACGTCCTACGCATCAACTGCCGCGAAGACAAACTCGAACGCCTGCTGGCCGACCTGGCTATCCAGCGCCTTGATGTAGTGATCTCCGACAGCCCGATGCCCAGCCACCTGGACATCAAGGGCTACAGCCAGAAACTGGGCGAGTGCGGCCTGAGTTTCTTCGCCACCCCGGCGCTGGCGCGCCAGCATGCCCGGCCCTTCCCGACCTGCCTGGACGACGCACCGCTGTTGATCCCGGGCCAGGAGACCGTGGTCCGCAGCCGGTTGCTGCGATGGCTGGCCGAACAGCAGCTGCATCCACGGATCATCGGCGAATTCGATGACAGCGCCCTGATGCAGGCCTTCGGGCAGTCCGGTAGCGGGATTTTCGTGGCGCCCAGCGTGATCGCCGAGGAAGTGTGCCGCCAGTATGGCGTCGAGCTGATCGGGCAGACCGAGGCGGTGAACGAGTCGTTCTATGCCATCTCGGTGGAGCGCAAGGTGACCCATCCAGGGATCGTGGCGATTACCGAGGGGGCGCGGCGAGATCTGTTTCATTGGTGATCCCACACACGGGAAATACGGATTAGCCGATAGAACGTGGAGCTCGCGGCAGTATGCGAAGCGGCCCGAACGTCCGAGCTCAGACCAGGCCTATAAAGCTCTGTGTTAAAGTTGCCGGTTTTACAAAAACGAGATTCCGCTGCACATGACCCCCGTCCTTCGTCTCATCAACCGCACCGGTCTGGTGACGCAGATCTGCATCGGCCTGGTGGCCGGCATCGCCCTGGCCCTGCTCGCCCCGACCGTGGCCCGTGACCTGGCCTTTCTAGGCAAAGTGTTCGTCAGCGCGCTGAAAGCGGTGGCACCGGTACTGGTGTTCATCCTGGTCATGGCGTCGATCGCCAATCACCGTCACGGCCAGGAAACCCACATCAGACCGATCCTCTGGCTGTACCTGCTGGGCACCTTCGCCGCCGCGGTCGTGGCCGTGGTCGCCAGCATGGCGTTCCCGTCCAACTTGGTGCTCAGCACCGGCGATGCCTCGCTCACCGCTCCCGGCGGCATCAGCGAAGTGCTGCAAGGCCTGCTGTTGAGCGCCGTCGACAACCCGGTCAATGCGCTGCTCAACGCCAACTTCATCGGCATTCTGACGTGGGCCATCGGCCTGGGCGTCGCCATCCGCCATGCTGGGCAGACCACCCGCACCGTGGTCGAGGACCTGTCTAACGGCGTGACCCTGATCGTACGCGTGGTCATCCGCTTCGCCCCCCTGGGGATCTTCGGCCTGGTCGCCTCGACGCTGGCCCAGTCCGGCCTGGACGCTCTGCTTGGTTACTTGCACCTACTGATGGTGCTGATCGGTTGCATGCTGTTCGTGGCATTGGTGGTCAACCCGCTGATCGTGTTCTGGAAGATCCGTCGCAACCCGTACCCACTGGTATTCATGTGCCTGCGCGAAAGCGGCATCACGGCGTTCTTCACCCGCAGCTCGGCGGCCAACATTCCGGTCAACTTGGCGCTGTCGGAAAAGCTCGGACTGCATGAGGACACCTATTCGGTATCGATCCCGCTGGGCGCGACCATCAACATGGCGGGCGCAGCAATCACCATCACCGTGCTGACCCTGGCCGCCGTACACACCCTGGGCATTACGGTGGACCTGCCGACCGCCGTGCTGCTCAGTGTCGTGGCGGCCGTGTGTGCCTGTGGCGCTTCGGGCGTGGCCGGTGGCTCGCTGCTGCTGATTCCGCTGGCCTGCAGTCTGTTCGGGATCCCCAGCGAGATCGCCATGCAAGTGGTGGCGGTCGGCTTCATCATCGGCGTATTGCAGGACTCGGCCGAGACCGCGCTCAACTCCTCGACCGACGTGCTGTTCACTGCAGCGGCTTGCCTGGGGCAGGAGCGCCGCACCGCCTGAGGTACCAGCCCGCTCCGGCAACCGGAGCGGGTTTTCCCCGCAGTATTGTCTGATTGATTAAGCCTGCCGCATTACCTAGGCTAGTGGCCTTTTCCTCGCAATGAGACAGGGCCATGTCAGAACACGAAACCGCAGGCGAAGGCCGTTTCAACAGCATCGAGATCCGTGTGCTCGGTTCTCTGATCGAAAAACAAGCCACCAGCCCGGAAACCTACCCGCTGACCCTCAACGCCCTGGTGCTGGCCTGTAACCAGAAGACCAGCCGTGAACCGGTGATGAACCTCTCCCCCGGCCAAGTCGGCCAGGCCCTGCGCGCCCTCGAAGGGCAAGAAATGACCCGTCTGCAGATGGGCAGCCGCGCCGATCGTTGGGAGCAACGGGTAGACAAGGCATTGGAACTGGTGCCAGCTCAACTGGTGCTGATGGGGTTGATGTTCCTGCGCGGGCCACAGACCCTCAACGAACTGCTGACCCGCAGTAATCGCCTCCATGACTTTGAAGACGTCGACCAGATCCAGCACCAGCTCGAGCGTCTCATCTCACGCGGCCTGGCGCTGCACTTGCCACGCCAGCCCGGCCAACGCGAAGACCGCTACACCCACGCCCTTGGCGACCCGGCGCAGATCGAGGAAATCCTCGCCGCACGCCAGCAAGGCGGCGAGCGCAGCAACAGCGGCACCAGTGTGTCGGATGAGCGGATCGAGGCCCTGGAAGCCCGGGTCGCAGCGCTGGAAGCGCGCCTGGCCGCACTGGAGGGGTGAGATCAGGGTTGATCGGCCTCAGGAAAGTTTCGGCAACTCTTGCGCTCGGCCAGCTCCTGATCGGTGGGACGCTGGTCGACAAAGACCGTGCGCCCGTCGGCGTAGATCTCCAGGTAGCCCCAGTGCAGATCCTGCTCCTTCTGCCCGGGCTTGGGTGGCTCTAGCCACCAGGGTTCGCGGCTGATCAGGGTCATGAGTGTGTTTCCTGAGGGTATCTGCAATAAATCATAGACACCTCCAG
The DNA here is from genome assembly GCF_001808425.1 of Pseudomonas sp. HMSC08G10. Lineage (NCBI taxonomy): Bacteria > Pseudomonadati > Pseudomonadota > Gammaproteobacteria > Pseudomonadales > Pseudomonadaceae > Pseudomonas > Pseudomonas sp. HMSC08G10. The sequence goes on from NZ_KV793325.1 coordinate 11,997, forward strand.
ATTTGGCTTTGACAGAGCGCATAAGCATTCGCGGGTAAACCCGCTCCCACAAGTACGGCACTGAACCGGAGAACAGCGCTATACCTGTGAGGGCGGGTTTACCCGCGAAGAGGCTGGTGCAGGCTTACGCCGGCGCCGAGGTGCGGATCAGGTGGTCGAAGGCTGCCAGCGAAGCCTTGGCCCCTTCACCCACGGCGATGACGATCTGCTTGTACGGCACCGTGGTTACGTCACCGGCAGCGAACACGCCAGGGATGTTGGTCTGGCCCTTGGCATCGACGATGATCTCGCCACGCGGCGACAGCTCGACCGTGCCCTTGAGCCAGTCGGTGTTCGGCAGCAGACCGATCTGCACGAAGATGCCTTCGAGCGCCAGGTCGTGCAGCTCATCGCTGTTGCGGTCCTTGTAGCGCAGGCCCGTGACCTTCTCGCCATTGCCCAGCACTTCGGTGGTCAGGGCGCTGGTGATGACCTTGACGTTCTGCAGGCTGTGGAGCTTGCGTTGCAGCACGGCGTCAGCACGCAGTTGGCTATCGAACTCGATCAGGGTCACCTGGGCGACGATACCGGCCAGGTCGATGGCCGCTTCCACGCCGGAATTGCCTCCGCCGATCACCGCCACACGCTTGCCCTTGAACAGCGGGCCATCACAGTGCGGGCAGTAGGCCACGCCACGGGCGCGGTATTCCTGCTCGCCAGGGACGTTCATTTCGCGCCAACGGGCGCCGGTGGCGAGAATCACGGTCTTGGCCTTGAGCGAAGCGCCGCCGGCCAGGCGAACTTCGTGCAGCGCGCCATTGACGCCTGGGATCAACGCTTCGCCGCGTTGCAGGTTCATGATGTCCACATCGTACTGCTTGACGTGTTCTTCCAGCGCCCGGGCCAGTTTCGGTCCTTCGGTTTCCTGGACCGAAATGAAGTTCTCGATCGCCAGGGTGTCAAGTACCTGGCCACCGAAACGTTCGGCGGCAACGCCTGTACGAATGCCTTTGCGCGCGGCATAGATGGCTGCCGAAGCGCCAGCGGGACCACCGCCGACCACCAGCACATCGAAGGCATCCTTGGCGTTGATCTTCTCGGCCTCACGGGCACCGGCATTGGTGTCGATCTTGCCGAGGATTTCCTCCAGGCCCATGCGGCCCTGGCCGAAGACTTCGCCGTTGAGGTAGATGCTAGGCACCGCCATGATCTTGCGCGATTCGACCTCCTCCTGGAACAGCGCACCGTCGATAGCCACATGGCGCACATTGGGGTTGAGCACAGCCATCAAGTTCAGGGCCTGGACCACATCCGGGCAGTTCTGGCACGACAACGAGAAGTAGGTTTCAAAGGTGAATTCACCTTCCAGGGCCTGGATCTGCTCGATCACCTCGGCACTGGCCTTGGACGGGTGACCGCCTACCTGTAGCAGCGCGAGCACCAGGGACGTGAACTCGTGGCCCATGGGGATGCCGGCGAAACGCAGGCTGATGTCAGCCCCCGGACGATTGAGCGAGAACGAGGGACGACGGGCGTCAGAGCCGTCCTCGCGCAGGGTAATGAGGTTCGACAGGCCGGCGATTTCCACCAGCAGGTCATGCAATTCGCGGGATTTCGCGCCGTCGTCGAGGGAAGCAACGATCTCGATCGGCTGGGTGACCCGCTCCAGGTAGGTTTTCAGTTGCGATTTAAGCGTGGCGTCCAACATACGGGCGATTCCTTTTTCAAAACTTGGATACAAAAACGCCCAGGCGAGGTCGCCCGGGCGTTTTTACGGGGCGGTGGCTACTTCAGCTTTGGCGGCTGGCTACCGCCCGCGACTTGCACATCAGCTTAGATCTTGCCGACCAGGTCCAGCGATGGCGCCAGGGTGGCTTCGCCTTCTTTCCACTTGGCCGGGCAGACTTCACCTGGGTGGGCGGCAACGTACTGGGCAGCCTTGACCTTGCGCAGCAGCTCGCTGGCGTCGCGGCCTACACCACCGTCGTTGATTTCGACGATCTTGATCTGACCTTCCGGGTTGATCACGAAGGTACCGCGATCAGCCAGACCGGCTTCTTCGATCAGCACGTCGAAGTTGCGGGCGATGACATGGGTCGGGTCACCGATCAGCGGGTACTGGATCTTGCCGATGGTGTCCGAGGTGTCGTGCCAGGCTTTGTGAGTGAAGTGGGTGTCGGTGGACACACCGTAGATTTCCACGCCCAGCTTCTGGAACTCGGCGTAGTTGTCAGCAAGGTCACCCAGCTCGGTTGGGCAAACGAAGGTGAAGTCAGCTGGGTAGAAGAACACGACGGACCACTTGCCTTTGAGGTCGGCTTCGCTGACCTGGACGAATTCGCCCTTGTGGTAGGCAGTCGCGTTGAACGGTTTGACCTGGCTGTTGATGATAGGCATGGAGACGCTCCTTCATGGGTTGAAATCAGTTGACGGAGAGAATCCTAACCGCAGGCTCCGATAAAGGCTCATTGGCAAACCTCATGCTTGTGATTGGTTTTCGCTATAAGCCGCCAATCCCGATAGATTCTTTGATTCCTAAGACGCGTCGGCCTGTACACATGCCGATGCCTCGAGCCTCCCGCTGGGACCGGCGCTATAGTCCAGCCAGCACTGTTGATCACCCGCCTCCCCCCAAATGACCTTAAGCCGGCCTCGCTGCGCATCGCCACGCACATGCAGGCGGCTGCCCTGGCCGACCATCCCTCGCTCACTACCCGCTTCATCCAGTACCAATGCACCGAAGGGCAATGCCTGGCCGCTCACCTTGAGCGCGTGCAGCATCAGTGGATGACCACTACGAGTTGGATAGTGCAACCAACTTGCCGCGCCTGACCGCGGCACTACCGACTGGCCAGTGAGTTGCAGCTCAACATCCTTGGACATGCCTTTGGGGTCGAGCTCCACCGTGTTCAGGCCATACGGCAGCAATGCAGGCACCACCGCAAACCCACGCTCATCGAGGCGGATCTGAGGATGCTGACGAAGCCGCGCCGCGCTCGCACCCGGTGCATGAACAATCGCAAAGCTTTCCCCAAGCGGCGGGGCCATGGACAAGCCCCCCGGATGGGCAACCAGAGCCCCTTGGGCGCCCAATGAGGTTTGGCGATGAGTGTGCCGATTGGCGAACGAGGCGTTCAGCTCGCCAAACGAACCGCGGTGCAGCAGGTGGGCATCCAGACCTGCTCCGCCCCGCGTCCCTTCCTGACGCACGGCAGCCAGCCCATACCCCCATTGCCCACGCTCACCAGCCGTTGCACGCAGGCGCACATTCGAACGCCCCTGCCTCTGAGCCCCCCATGTCATCCCACTGCTCAACGAAGCACGACGCCGCTCCCCAAGCGGCAGGCTGGCCGTGAGCGTGAATGTATCGAGCGCCTGGCCAGAAGGTCGCCGTTCACGATCGAACCGCATCCCGTAGTTGAGTTTTCCCAGATGGTTGTTGTAGCCCAGGCTGTAACTGCTTTGGCGGTCTGCGCCCTGCCCCCACCCCGCCATCAGCGTCAGACGACCACCTTGCGAGCCCAACGGCTGGTTGACGGTAAGTCCGACCCGCCGCCGCGCAGGGGCCACCACATGGCCTTGGCTCGCCTGGGCAAAATCGTCGAAACGGTAATAGCCCGCGTATTGCGTCAAGGTCGCGCCAAGGTCGGTCTCCCATGCAGTGAGCCTGTGTCGCCAGCTCATCCGCCAGGCGTGCCCTTGTCGTTCCCGATCCAGCGAAACGCGGCTGTGGTAGCGCGTCAGGCCGACAGCACCGACGCCACTGTTTATCGCCACCCCCATGGCACTGGCCAGATAATCGCTGGCCAACCACGCACCTCCATGCACACTCAGATGGTTGTTCAGGCCTTGTTGCCAACTCCCCTGCAAATGGCCAGGCCCCATCTGCCCCAGCTCATCGCGCCAGACACCCGCTGCGAATTCGAACCGTTTGCTTCCTGGGCGCAAGGCAAGCGGTGCGGCCTGGCTCGGCACGAAGAAGGTTCGCACCTCGCCATCGGCCTCGCGCAGAGTGACCTCAAGGTCATCGTGCAAGCCGCTGGCATAGAGGTCGTCGATTTCGAAGGGGCCAGGGGCTACTGTCGATTCGTGCACCAGCACACCGCGCTGGCGGATGCTCAGTAACGCCGTGCTGTTGGCCACACCGCTGATCACGGGGGAAAAACCGCGCTGGGTCTGCGGGAGCATGCGCTCGTCATTGTTCAACAACACGCCACGCAACGCGCCGGTATCGAAAACGTCGCCACGGCTGTAGCTATCACCGAGTGTCATTTGCGATGACCACGCAGGAATGTCCCGCCTGACCGACAATCCACCCGCCTGATAGTGCGAGGCCCCGGCATCACGCCCTTGCCAGCGCCCCTCGTGACGCCAGTACCAGTCCCCTGTGTTCAACCCCATGCGCAGGCCCAGGTACCCTTGACGAGTGCCACTGCCCTGCTGTCTGGATCGCTGCTGATGGAGGTTGAGCCGGTAGTCGATAAAGCCCACATTCACCCCGCCGTCCCACTGGTCTGCGGGAAAGTGACCGCTGGATCGGCGGTCCAGGGCTTGTTGCGCTACCACCAGATCCAACCGCAATGCGCCAAAATCAAGCGTCTCACTAGAGGGCACTTGTAACTCGGACAAGGGCAGACACGCGTCATCTTCCTTGAGGACGCTCTGGGTCTCGCTGGCCAAGGATTGCAGATCCAGGCCCAAACGCTGCAACAAGCCCTTGCTGTAGCAAGGCGCTGCCTGGTTAGTCAGCGTTTGCTTCTTTAGCAAAACAGGCAACCGACCTTTCCACTGCTGGTTGAGCACAATGTCTAGGGTGAAGCGCCCCTCCGGGACGACCGCTTCCCTCTCGAAACGGCGCACGTCCAATGACGAGCCTTGCTTGAGCAGCCCTGCGTCAAACTCGATCGCCAGGACCGGCTCCCCCCAAAGACTGGCGAGCAGACACCCTGGCACACAGTCGACGAATGTCCTGCGGCTCATGACAAGCCTCAGCCCGCCCCGCTCGCATGTACGGCTTCTGGCCGTTCATGCACCGCGCCGTAGTCGTCGATGAATGCGTAGCGCACCTGGACGATACCGCCAGTCCTCAAGCCTGGCGCGGCGAATCGAGTGTTCGAAAAAGGCGCTATATGGCCGGGCTCGATGTCGAGCACCTGGTTACCTTGATGCACCTCCAATTTGGCGAGATTGACGAAGTACGGACTGGGGTTGTCGACCTGCAGCACCCCGCCAGCCCCATCGCGCAAAACACGCCAGCGCAGCATCTGATGCGCCTCCGCGACATTGCCCGACAACCTCATGGGACGATAGAACAGCTTGATACGGGTCCGCAGGGAAACCTGAAGCGTGTTGCCTGTGCCTTTGGGGGGGACGTCGAGCACATTGAGCCAGTACAGGCTTTCACGGTCCTGGGGCATCGTTTCGCCCGTATGGAACAGTCTAAGGCTCTGCCCCTTGCCTGGATCCAGGCGAAACAATGAGGGCACGAGGCTGAATGGGGCGTGTAGCGCCTGCGCATCCACCTGGGCAGAGCCGTCATCGACCCAGGCCTGGACCAACGATGGATTGAGCCCTTCGTTGCTGAGCTTGAGGGTGATCTCGGCCTGGTCGGCCGGATAAACGACACGCGTACTGGAGATGACCACGCTGGCGCCTGCTTCGGCGCAAGACAGCCATACAGCCAGCAGCGCCCAGCGCCTGAGGGCGTTGAGTTGAAAGAACATCGAATGCCTTGTTCTGTAAATGGCGAGGACAGGCGCTCAGGCCTGTCCGAGGAAGCTCAGAGGTAATCGAGCGAATACTGGACGCGGGTGGAGACCAGTCCTGGCGTAGCGGCCCCGGTCGCGTAGTAACGCGCGTGATAGTCGAGCGTGGCGTTACCACCGACGATCTGCACGGTCTGGGAGCGCTGGCTGCGTTTGGCGGCCGACAAGTCCATCGGTGCGAAGCTGCTATTGAGCAGTTCAATCTGGACATTGCGGCTACCGCCGGCATCCACGATAAGCCGACCCTCGGGGCTAATGGTTGGGCCAGGCTCGAAGTAGGTCGAGACCCGGCTTACGGTTGGGGCGCAGTTGGTCAAGCGCAGCTGGAAGGACGTTTGCCCGGCCACCTGCCCAGGCCGAGACAACAAGGTCGCATTGACGTCAGGCAGACTGACCGGCAAGTTGCCATTACCGCCATTGACGATGCAGGTCGGCGCAAGCACTTGACCACTGATGCTGATTTCGCCGTGATCCGCCTGCGCGGTACCAGCATAGAGAAGCGCGCTGCCGCAGGCTGCGCACAAGGCTTTATAGAGTGTGTTCATGATCACCTTCTGATTGCTGATTGACAGCCATGCAAGTGTCAGGCTGCTGTCCGGTTGCCGGACGTGGATGCAGTATCAGGAAGGTTTCAAGAACAATATGTCGGATGACTTACCAGCCAGGCAGGTGAAATTCACGGCAGGCAAGTAAGAATCATGGCCCCGTTGCAGCGAGGCCATGAAGGAGCTGACAAGGCGGGATCAACGTGTCGCGGTGCGCATGGTCACGAACTCTTCGGCAGCGGTCGGGTGCACGCCGATGGTTTCGTCGAACTGCTGCTTGGTCGCGCCAGCCTTCAGGGCCACACCCAGGCCCTGGATGATTTCCCCGGCATCCGGCCCGACCATGTGGCAGCCCAAGACCTTGTCGGTCTCAGCGTCGACGACCAGCTTCATCAAGGTCTTTTCCTGGATGTCCGTCAGGGTCAGTTTCATGGCGCGGAAGCGGCTTTCGAAGATCTGAACCTTATGCCCGGCTTCCAGCGCCTGCTCCTCGGTCAGGCCCACGGTGCCGATCGGCGGCTGGCTGAACACGGCAGTGGGGATGTTCTGATAGTCCACCGGGCGGTACTGCTCGGGTTTGAACAGACGACGAGCCACCGCCATGCCTTCGGCCAAGGCCACCGGTGTGAGCTGGACGCGACCGATCACATCACCGATGGCGATGATCGAGGGTTCGGTGGTCTGGTACTGATCGTCCACCCGGATAAAGCCGCGGTCATCGAGCTCGACACCAGTGTTTTCCAGCCCCAGATTGTCCAGCATCGGACGCCGCCCGGTGGCATAGAACACACAATCGGCGACCAGCTCGCGGCCATCTTTGAGGGTCGCCTTGAGGCTGCCATCGGCCTGCTGGTCGATACGCTGGATATCGGCGTTGAATTGAAGATCCAGACCGCGCTTTTGCAGTTCTTCCTTGAGGTGGGTACGCACCGAGCCATCGAAGCCGCGCAGGAACAGGTCACCGCGGTACAACAGCGTGGTATCGGCGCCCAGTCCCTGGAAGATGCCAGCGAACTCGACGGCGATGTAGCCGCCACCGACCACCAGTACACGACGCGGCAGTTCTTTGAGGTAGAACGCCTCGTTGGACGTGATCGCCAGCTCCTTGCCCGGAATATCCGGCACCTGTGGCCAGCCGCCAGTGGCGATGAGAATGTGTTCGACGCTGTAGCACTGGCCTTCGACTTCGACTTCGTGGGCACCGGTGATACGGGCATGCCCTTGCAGCAGGGTCACGCCGCTGTTGACCAGCAGGTTGCGGTAGATGCCGTTGAGGCGCTCGATCTCACGGTTCTTGTTGGCGATCAAGGTGCCCCAGTCGAAATGCCCTTCCTCCAGCGTCCAGCCAAAACCGGCGGCCTGCTCCAGCTCGTCGGCCACATGGGCGCCGTACACCAGCAGTTTTTTTGGCACGCAACCAACGTTGACACAGGTGCCGCCCAGGTAACGGCTCTCGGCCACCGCCACCTTGGCACCGAAGCCTGCGGCGAAACGCGCCGCGCGTACACCGCCGGAACCGGCGCCAATCACGAACAGATCAAAATCGTAGGCCATGTATTCAGTCTCCTTGGCTGGCGACCAGCATAACGCCGTTACCCGCCGGGAACAAAAAAGCCACCCCGAGGGGTGGCTTTCGTACCAACAGTGGCGAATCAGTACGCCTTGCCGGTCTTGTAGTAGTTCTCGAAGCAGAAGTTGGTCGCCTCGATGTAGCCTTCGGCGCCACCGCAGTCGAAACGCTTGCCCTTGAACTTGTAGGCCAGCACACAGCCATCCTGGGCCTGCTTCATCAGCGCGTCGGTGATCTGGATCTCGCCGCCTTTGCCTGGCTCGGTGTTCTGGATGATGTCGAAGATATCCGGAGTCAGGATATAGCGACCGATGATCGCCAGGTTCGACGGGGCATCTTCCGGCTTGGGCTTCTCGACCATGTTGGTCACCCGATAGATGTCATCGCGGATCATGTCGCCAGCGATCACGCCATACTTGTTGGTTTCCTGCGGATCGACTTCCTGGATGGCGACGATCGAGCAACGGAACTGGTTGTACAGCTTGACCATCTGGGTGAGGATGCCGTCGCCTTCCGGGTTGACGCACAGGTCGTCCGCCAGTACCACGGCGAACGGCTCGTCGCCGATCAGTGGGCGGCCCGTGAGAATGGCGTGGCCCAGGCCTTTCATCTCGGTCTGACGGGTGTAGGAGAAGGAGCACTCATCCAGCAGACGACGGATGCCAACCAGGTATTTTTCCTTGTCGGTGCCTTTGATCTGGTTTTCCAGCTCGTAGCTGATGTCGAAGTGGTCTTCCAGGGCGCGCTTGCCGCGACCGGTGACGATGGAGATCTCGCTCAGACCTGCATCCAGCGCCTCTTCGACGCCATACTGGATCAGTGGCTTGTTGACCACCGGCAGCATTTCCTTGGGCATGGCTTTGGTAGCAGGCAGGAAGCGGGTGCCGTAGCCGGCTGCCGGGAACAAGCATTTTTTGATCATATACATCCTTAAACAAAGGCTGGGCCTGTGGAGTTCGGCGCAGTCTAATCAGGCGGCGGTCACCTTACAATGCCCCGCCCCTGGCCGACCGATGCCATGATAGAGATAACCCAGTGTAGATAGTTCCGATGGATCGTAAATATTGCGGCCATCGAACAGCACCGGCATGCGCATTAACCCCCGCACACGGCGGAAATCCGGCTGGCGGAACAGCTTCCATTCAGTCACCAGCACCAACGCGTCCGCGCCTTCGACACAGACGTAAGGATCCTGCGTGAGGCGCAGCTGGCCGCTGGCCGTCGCGTGCCGGTAGCGCTCGGCGATCCCCGCCGTCGCTGCCGGGTCGCAGGCCTGGACATGCGCGCCTGCCGCCAACAGCGCCTCGAGCAGCACCAGGCTGGGCGCCTCGCGCACATCATCGGTACCAGGCTTGAAGGCCAACCCCCAGATCGCTACGGTGCGCCCCCGTACAAAACCACCGAAGTGCTGATGCAGTGCTTCGAACAACATGGTTTTCTGCACCTCGTTGCGCGCCTGAACCGCCTGCAGGATGGCAGGCTGGTATCCGGCCTGCTCGGCGCTGTGGATCAGTGCACGCACGTCCTTGGGAAAGCACGAGCCACCATAGCCGCAGCCGGCATAGATGAAGTGACTGCCGATACGCGTATCGCTGCCGATGCCGCGACGTACCTGCTCGATGTCCACGTCTAGGTGCGCGCAAAGCCCGGCCAGTTCGTTGATGAAAGAGATACGCGTGGCAAGGAAGGCATTGGCCGCATACTTGCTGAACTCGGCCGCACGCGGCGACATCAGCAACACGCGCTCGCGGTTGCGCACGAACGGCCTGTAGAGGCGCTGCAGGCACTGGCTGGCCTGTTCGCTGTCGCTACCGATGATGACACGGTCCGGTCGCATGAAGTCCTCGACGGCGCTGCCTTCCTTGAGAAATTCAGGATTGCTCGCTACCTGCACGGCAAACCGCGCACCGCGCTCGCGCAAGCCGTTGGTGATGTGTCGAGCGACCCGCTCGGCCGTGCCCACCGGGACGGTCGACTTGTTCACCACCAGACACGCGCGAGAAAGATGGCGTGCGAGGCTGTCGGCAACTGCCAATACGTGTCCAAGGTCAGCAGAGCCGTCCTCCAGACTGGGCGTACCTACCGCGATGAACACCACCTCGGCGCGCGCCAGAGCGTGGCCCCAATGGTCGCTGAAACTCAACGACCCATTCTCCAGCCCGGCCTGTAGCAGCGCTTGCAGGCCAGGTTCGTAGATCGGGCATTGGCCCTGACGCAGTTGCGCCAGGCGAATTTGGTCACGCTCCAGACACACCACGTGGTTGCCCATTTCAGCGAAACAGGCTGCCGTGACCAGCCCCACATACCCCGCCCCGATCACACAAAGTTCCATGGCCGCACCCCTTGTCGAAGAGTGCGGCCATTGCACACCAGGCACCGTTGCAGGGCAGTGACAGCGCAGGGTCACGCGTGTGACAGGAGCCGCCGTCAGCCTTCGGTGCCCTGCCCGATCAACACGCCATCGACTTTTTGCCCATAAAGGTTCACGCCATCGTTGGCATGGAACTTCAGCCGGGTTTTCTCGATGGAACCTTCCACCAGCCGCGGATCCTGTGGCCGCTCATGGCGGTTGATCCAGGCTGCCACGTCCCAGGCCTGCTGATCGCTCAGGCTGCCGGGGCGGCCTAGGGGCATGTTGTGCTTGATGAACGAAGCGGCCGTGTTGATCCGGTGCATGCCGGCCCCCCAGTTGTAGGAATCCCGCCCCCACAACGGTGGCATCACATACTCGCCTGCCACTTTCTGTCCCTGGCCCTGGTCACCGTGGCAGATCGCACATTGCTCGCCGTAAACCTGCTCGCCACGCTTGAAGTCATAGCCGCCAGCCGGTGGCGCTACTTCCGGGTAACCGCGCCCCGGTGTTTCCACACCCGTAGGCGCCTGGGTCGACAGCCAGTAGGCGTAGACGCTTAGGGCTGTCATCTGTGGGCTGTCGGCCGCCGGCGGCGTGCCGTTCATGCTGAACTGGAAGCAGCCTTGGACACGTTCGGCAAAAGTGTTGACCTTGTCGTTCTTCTTGCGATACGCCGGATACATCGGATACGCACCCCACAGCGGCGCGGAATATGCCAGGCGCCCTTGGTCGAGGTGGCAGTTGCTGCAGTTCATGCCGTTGCCGACCGCTTCAGGCATCAGCCGGCGCGTGTCGACGAACAGCGCATGGCCTTCGCGGACCATCTTGCCGAAGGCGTTGTCCGGCAGGTCACGTTCAGACGGCGGGGTGAACATCGCAGACGCCTGGCTGTCAGGGACCTTGAGCTGGGACTGGTCTTCCATGGCGATGGGAGCTGCCTGGGCGCTGCCCAAGGCCAACAGCAACAGGCTCGGGATCATCGGCTTCATGGCTTGGCCTCCTGACGGACGGGCTGGGCGAAGAACGCGGCGATGGCCTTGACCTCCTCCTCGGTCATGGCCTTGGCCACGCCGACCATCAATTGGTTGGGGTCGTTGCTGCGACTGCCGTCGCGCCAGGCGTTGAGCTGTGCGGTCAAGTAGCCTGCCGGTTGTCCGGCCAGCGGCGGGAAGTGCTCGCCGACACCAACGCCACCAGGCCCATGGCATTGCACGCAACCGGGTATCTGCCGGCTCCAATCGCCATAGAGGGCCAGGCGGGACACTGGATCATTGGCGATCTGCTGGCGGCGAAAGTCGGGGGCCGGGTCGGCCGGCAAGCTGGCCAGGTAGGTGCTGACGGCGGTGATTTCGTCTTCGTCCAACGCCTTGGCGAGCGGCTCCATGACCGCTTGCTTGCGACTACCACTGCGAAAATCCGCCAGTTGTTTGCTCAGATAACTCGCTGGCAGGCCGGCCAGGCGCGGAAAGCCTGCGGCGGCGATGCCTTTACCATCCGGTCCGTGGCAGCCCAGGCAAGCCATGGCGGCGGGGTTGTGCCCACCTTGGGTGAAGATCTTCTGGCCATCGACGGCATGCGCCGAAGGCCAGGCCAGGATCAGCAAACTGCCGATCACGACGCGACTCAACGGTGTGTTCACGGGACGCTCCATTTCCTTGTTATAAGCTTAGGCTTAAACGATATAAGCCCATGAAGAGTAGGCCTATCCCCGGATACCGACAACGATCACCGGGCAAGAAAATGGCATTGCGCCTGCTAACTGCTCATTTGCTGAGCTGGATCAAGTTCCGGAGATGCACTGGGTCGCAGCGGTGCGCACATCGCCCAGGCGCAGCGGGAAATTGTTCAGCCGCTCGTGAAGTTTGATGCTGCTGCCACTGCCACGTTTGTCGATGTCCACCAGGGCAGCAGGACCGACGCTTGTCGGCACTTTCTGTGGAACGATCAAGCGCAGGCCATCACCACGCGCCTCTTCAACCAGTGGGTCACGGCTATCTGCCAGCTTGCTCTTGACGCAATCGGCGTATTGGCGCGGCGTCTTGCCGGAGATGACATCCAAGGTTTCGCGCGATTGCTCCAGCTCCGAAACACTGACACAGCCGCCCAATGCCAACAGCATCGCGGGCACCAACCACTTCATTCGCATTACCCCTTCCTTCATCGAGAAACGCTTCGACCACTGTCGGGCTGATTTGCTCCCTGCTTTGGCAGATTTATCTTGGGCCCGACCATCTCGCGCGCAAGTCTACCCTGACATCGTGGTATCGTTCATGTTTGCAGAACCAATCCTTGCGGAGCACCTCATGAAATTCGTACACCAGCGCGAGCACCTGAACGAGGACGACGTGGTCGTCATCGAGTGCTCCCAGCGCTGCAACATCCGCCTGATGAATGACGCCAACTTCCGCAGCTTCAAGAACGGCGGCCGGCACACCTACCACGGTGGCCACTTCATCAAGTTCCCAGCCAAGATCACCGTACCCAGCACCGGCTTCTGGAATATCACCATCGACACCGTGAGCCCGCGCCCGATCTCGGTGACTCGCAAGCCGACCTTCACCCACAAGATCAAGATCATCCGCCGCTCGTCGTCCAAACTCGTCTAAGGCCCGTCATGACTCAAACCATCAAATACGTGATCAAGTACAAGCTCGACGGCGAGCGCCGTTGGGACTTTGCCCTGATGCCTGACGCCTCCCATGAGCAGGCGCTCGAAGCGCTGCGCAAGATCCACGGCGACGATGCCGAGAAGATCAGCGACATCCAAGTCAGCAAGGCCCTGTAAACCCGCCCCACCGTCATCAAGGAGTAGCGCATGAGCACCTGGCCCGACCGTCGTATCCTCGACCTACTGGGCATCCAGTTGCCCATACTCCAAGCGCCCATGGCCGGTGCCAGCGGCTCGGCCATGGCCATTGCCGTCGGCAATGCCGGCGGGCTGGGCGCCCTGCCCTGTGCCATGCTCACCGCCGAGCAGCTCCACGGCGAAGTGCAAGCCTTTCGTGCCAGTTGCCAGGGGCCACTGAATCTCAATTTCTTCTGCCATCAGCCGCCAATGCCTGACCCGGTGCGCGACGCGCGCTGGAAACAAGCGCTCAAGCCCTATTACGACGAGGTCGGGGCGGATTTCGAGGCGCCTACGCCGGTATCCAACCGGGCGCCATTCGACGAGCAGAGTTGCCAATGGGTGGAGCAATTGCGTCCTGAGGTGGTGAGCTTTCATTTCGGCCTGCCCCAGGTCGAACTGCTGCAACGAGTGAAGGCCAGCGGTGCCAAGGTGTTGTCTAGCGCCACCACGGTGGAAGAAGCCCTTTGGCTGGAGGCCAATGGCTGCGATGCGATCATCGCCATGGGCTACGAGGCCGGCGGGCATCGAGGCATGTTCCTGAGCGACGACATCACCAGCCAGATCGGTACCTTCGCGTTGGTGCCTCAAGTGGTGGATGCCGTGCGCATCCCGGTGATCGCGGCAGGCGGCATCGGTGATCATCGCGGACTGGTCGCCGCCCTGGCACTGGGCGCTTCGGCGGTGCAAATCGGCACCGCTTACCTGTTCTGCCCCGAAGCCAAGGTATCAGCGGCCCATCGCCATGCGCTGGACAACGCGCCGGCCAGCGATACGGCCCTGACCAACCTGTTCACCGGACGTCCAGCGCGAGGCATCAACAACCGTATCATGCGCGAGCTGGGGCCGATGAGCCCGCTGGCGCCGCGCTTCCCACTCGCCGGCGGCGCCTTGATGCCGCTCAGGGCGATCCGTGACCCACAGGGCAACAGCGATTTCAGCAACCTGTGGGCCGGCCAGGCACTGCGCCTGGGGCGGCACCGCTCGGCCAGCGAGCTGACCTTAGAGATCGCCAACAAAGCGCTGGAGCAGCTCGGGCGCTGAACTGCCCCCTGATTGACGCCATCGCGAGGCAAGCCCGCTCCGCATCGTGCCTCTTCCTGTCCGGCGGCCTATCGCTATATAGTCAGCACCATAACGATACCCCCAAGGAGCCCCTCTGCATGCTCATCCGCCTGTCCACTTTGGCCGCTGGCGTCCTGGCCGGCCTGATTACGCTCAATAGCGCCTGGGCTGATGAAGTCCAAGTGGCCGTCGCAGCCAACTTCACCGCGCCCCTCCAGGCCATCGCCAAGGATTTCGAGAAAGACACCGGCCACAAGCTGGTGGTCGCCTCCGGCGCCACCGGCCAGTTCTATGCACAGATCAAGAACGGCGCCCCCTTTGACGTCTTCCTCGCCGCCGACGACAGCACGCCGGCCAAGCTCGAGCAGGAAAAGGCCATTGTCCCCGGCTCGCGCTTCACCTATGCCATCGGCACCCTGGCTCTGTGGTCGGCCAAACCTGGATATGTGGATGACAAAGGCGAGATCCTCAAGCAGAACACCTTTCAGCACCTGGCTATCGCTAACCCCAAGACCGCCCCCTATGGCTTGGCCGCCACCCAAGTGCTGGACAAGCTCAATTTGACCGAAACCACCCAGGCCAAGCTGGTCGAGGGCCAGAACATCACCCAGGCCTTCCAGTTCGTCTCCACGGGCAATGCCGAGCTCGGCTTCGTCGCCCTGTCGCAGATCTACAAGGATGGCAAGTTGCAGAGCGGCTCGGCCTGGATCGTGCCGGCGCCGTTGCACGAGCCGATCCGCCAGGACGCGGTGATTCTCGAAAAGGGCAAGGACAACCCGGCCGCCAAGGCCCTGTTCGATTACCTCAAGGGCCCGAAAGCGGCTGCGGTGATCAAGTCCTACGGGTATGACCTCTGATGCCACTGGACGCCAGCGACCTGGGTGCGATCTGGCTGACCATCAAACTGGCCAGCCTGACCACCTTGATCCTGTTGGTGCTGGGCACGCCCATCGCCTGGTGGCTGGCGCGGACACGCTCATGGCTGCGTGGTCCTATCGGTGCGGTGGTGGCCCTGCCGCTGGTACTGCCGCCCACGGTGATCGGCTTCTATCTACTGATCGCCCTCGGCCCGCACGGCTGGCTAGGCCAGGCTACCCAGGCATTGGGGCTGGGCAGCGTGGTATTCAGCTTCAGCGGGTTGGTGATCGGCTCAGTGGTGTATTCCATGCCCTTCGTGGTCCAGCCGCTGCAAAATGCCTTCGCCACCATCGGCCAGCGCCCGCTGGAAGTTGCCGCGACCTTGCGCGCCAGCCCCTGGGACACCTTCGTCCATGTGGTATTGCCGCTCGCCCGGCCCGGTTTTGTCACCGCCAGTGTCCTTGGTTTCGCCCATACTGTCGGTGAGTTCGGCGTGGTCTTGATGATCGGCGGCAACATCCCCGACAAGACCCGCGTGGTCTCGGTGCAGATCTTCGATCATGTCGAGGCCATGGCCTATCCGCAGGCGCATTGGCTGGCAGGCGTCATGCTGGTGTTTTCCTTCTTGGTGCTGCTGATGCTCTATGCAGGTCGCCGTGCAAAAGCAGGCTGGAGCTGAAATGCCTTCGTCGATCCTGGCGCGCCTGGACCTGGCGCGCGGCGAGTTCAATCTGAACGTCGACCTGAATCTGCCTGGACGCGGCGTCAGTGCCCTGTTCGGCCATTCAGGCTCGGGCAAGACATCCTGCCTGCGCTGTCTGGCGGGCCTGGAGCGCGCCCGGCACGCCTACATCGAAGTCAACGGCGAAGTCTGGGAAGACAGCGCCAACGGCTATTTCCTGGCACCGCACAAACGGCCGGTGGGTTACGTGTTCCAGGAGGCCAGCTTATTCCCTCATCTGTCGGTGCGCGGCAATCTGGAGTTCGGCTGGCGACGCATCCCCAGCACCGACCGCAAGGTCAGCCTGGCTCATGCCTGCGAGCTGCTGGGCATCGCTGCTCTGCTCGAGCGCCGTCCCGCGACCCTCTCAGGCGGCGAGGCTCAACGGGTCGGCATCGCCCGCGCCCTGCTCAGCAGCCCACGCCTGCTTCTGATGGATGAGCCGCTGGCTGCCCTGGACGCTCCGCGCAAACGCGAGATCCTGCCGTACCTGGAGCGTTTGCATGATGAACTGGAGATCCCCGTGGTGTACGTCAGTCATGCCCAAGATGAAGTGGCGCGCCTGGCCGACCATCTTGTGCTACTGGAACAGGGCCAGGCACTGGCCAGCGGCCCGATCAGCGAAACCCTGGCGAGGCTCGACCTGCCCTTGGCTCAAGGCGAGGATGCCGGTGTAGTGCTCGAAGGAATGGTCGCCGGTCATGACCCGCACTATGGGCTGTTCGATCTGCGCCTGATGGGCGACTGCGCGCCCACACTGCGCATCGCCCATCCCGCCTTGGTGATCGGCAGCACCTTGAGGCTCAAGGTACAGGCACGCGATGTCAGCCTGGCGCTGGCCGCCGACAGCACCTCAAGCATTCTCAACCGCCTGCCTGTACAGGTCGTTCAATGCCGCCCTGCCGACAATCCGGCCCATGTACTGGTGAGCCTGGACGCGGCGGGCAATGCCCTGCTGGCGCGCATCACCCGCTATTCGGCGGACCAGCTTGACTTGCACCCCGGGCAGACACTGTGGGCGCAGATCAAGTCGGTGGCGCTGCTGGGCTGAGCATTGACCGGACAGCCGTTGTCCATTGTCCTATGACTGGTCGATGGACATTGCCCCATGCTCGATTGCCCACTGCCCCAAGCCCTGCACTATGTCGACGACAGCCAACCGGGGCTGACTCGGCGTCGCTGGCGCGACCGCTTTCATTACTTCGACACCGATGGCAAACGCATACACGACGCCCAGACGCTGGCCCGCATCGCCGCCCTGGCGATCCCGCCAGCCTATACCGCCGTCTGGATCTGCCCCGATCCCCAGGGCCATTTGCAAGCCACCGGGCGCGACGCCCGAGGACGCAAGCAGTATCGCTACCACGCCCAATGGCGTGAACTGCGCGACCAGCACAAGTACGATCGCATGCTGGCCTTTGCCCAAGCGTTGCCCAAGCTGCGCCGGCAACTGGATAGCCATCTGGCGCGCCCCGGCCTGGACCGAGAAAAAGTCATGGCCTTGGTGGTCAGCCTGCTCGACACCACGCTGATCCGAATCGGCAACCGCCAGTACCTGCGGGAAAACAATTCCTACGGCCTGACCACCTTGCGCAACCGGCATGTACAGGTCCAAGGCAGTACCGTGCGCTTTCAGTTCCGCGGCAAACGGGGCGTCGAACATGATGTCAGCCTGCGCGACCGACGCCTGGCGCGGCTGATCAAGCGCTGCCTGGAGCTTCCGGGACAGACCTTGTTCCAGTATCTGGACGAACAGGGCCAGCGACATGCCGTGGGTTCGAGCGAGGTCAATCAGTTCCTGCAGCAGCTCACGGGTGCTGACTTCACCGCCAAGGACTACCGCACCTGGGCTGGCAGCGCACTTGCCCTGGACCTGTTGCGCCCCCTGGCCTGGCAACCGGAAAGCGAGGCCCGCCGCCAGGTTGCCGCTATCGTCCGACAGGTGGCCACGCGCCTGGGCAATACGCCTGCGGTGTGTCGACGCTGCTATATCCACCCGGCGGTGCTGGAGCATTATCAGCTCGGCCGACTGGCCACCTTGCCCAAAGCCAGGGCGCGCCAAGGCCTGGAGGCGGAGGAAACCGCCTTACTTCGCTTCCTGCAATTACTAGGGGATTAATCGGTGATTACTCGCTTCTATTTGCGCTATCAAACAGAGAAATTTCCCATCTGGGCGTAAGCCCCCTATCCTTGCCAGCGAGCACCTTCGCTGATCGGCCGCCTTGGCCGTTTCGGCACCTGCGACTAAAGACAGATAACAGAATTTATCTGCGCGGGAATTACTCTTCGCGGAAAGCGTCTTTAATGAGAAGGAAGAGGGACAAGCTCCCGCCGCCGCGGTAAATGGCCGCGCGGATTTCATCATTACCAAGGAGAACTACATGCTGATACTCACCCGCAAGGTTGGCGAAAGCATCGTCATCGACGATGACATCAAAGTAACCATTCTGGGAGTCAAAGGGATGCAAGTGAGGATCGGCATCGATGCGCCAAAGGATGTACAGGTTCATCGTGAAGAGATCTTCAAGCGTATCCAGGCCGGCAACCCTGCTCCGGAGAAGAACGACGACCAGCACTGAACAACCTTGCTTCAAGTCGCACGGACGCGCTTGACCGTTCAGCCCGCTCACGCGGGCGGCCAGGCCTCAGGTGTCTAGCAGTTCCCGCACCTTGGCGATCATCCTGTCCATGTCGAAGGGTTTGTCGAAAACCGCAACGAACAACTCGGGGCAAATGCGTCCCTGGTTGGCCTGTGCGCCGCTCATGAGAATCACTGGCAGGTCAGGTAGCTGCAGTTCATCGCGGATCGCCTTGACCAGTTCCTCGCCATTGAGCAGCGGCATCATGTAGTCGGTGATCACCAACTCTACCCGCTTTTCCTTGAGCGCCTCCAAAGCCTTGCGGCCATTGCTCGCCTTCTCCACCAGAAAGCCTTCATCCTCCAACGCGAATCCGAGGATATCGGCTATCAGGTATTCATCGTCGACGATCAGGATTGTGTTCATCGTCCTATTCCATCAGTCGCTCCCCTGGGGCACGGGCGTGCCGCTCAACACGCCGCATGCACCTTTGAAGGCCTTGCGCAAAACAACTCCCTGAGGACCGATGCACAGCTCATGCAGCGCCGGGTCATGATGGCTATCGCGCACCTTGAGCACCGAGACCATGCGCCGCAACTGCGAATCCAGTTCGACGAAACGCATCAAGAGCAAGTTGTCGACGAGGCTCGAAAGATCTGGCGCTGGTGCAGTGATCTCCGAGCCGAAGATATCGCGCATCTCCCAGGTCAGCAGCACGCTGACGTCACGGGCACGTAACTCACCGGTCAGGGCACGGAAGAAGGCATTGAGCCGGGCAGGGTCGAACGCCAGGCGACTGAACGCGCCCAGGCTGTCGATCACCACCCGCTGGGCGCCCAGAGTCTCGACACGCTCGAGCAAGTATCCGCCAAGCTGGTCCAATAGCCCTTCGGTGGTGGTTTGCCAACAGAACGCCAGGCTACCTTCGCGTTCACGCTTGGCGAGGTCATGCCCCAGCGCAGCGGCCTTCAGGCGCAGCCGGGCCGGTGTTTCGTAGAAGCCAAAGTGCAGGCCCGGGGCCTGGGGAGTGCAGGGCCCGAGGAACGCCAGGCCTAACGATGTCTTGCCGATCCCCGAAGGCCCCATGACCAGGCTGACCGAGCCCTTGGCCACACCACCGCCGAGCATTTCGTCCAACGTGGCGATACCGGTACCGACCCGCGTCAGCGTATCGCTTCCCATCTGACTGGGGTGGCTGTATAGCGCCTCCAGGCGAGGAAACACCTGCAGACCGGCCTGGTCGATCAGGCACTCATGCAGCCCGGAAAGTGCGCCACTGCCACGCGTCTTGCGCAACTGGACCTGGCGCACCGCCCGGCTGCCTAGCAGTTGTTCGCCCAACTCGATCACCCCATCGACCATGGTGTGCTCTGGACTGCCCTCTTGCAGTCGGGCGCTGGTCAACAACAGCACGGTACATCCGGCAAAGGCGGCGTGCCCTTGCAGTTCGGAGACGAACTTCTTGGTATCGAGGCTGGTTTCCGCACGGACCCGAGCGTTGAGCAGCCCATCGACGATGAGCAGGCTGGCCTGCTGACGGGCGATCTCCTGGCGTAACAACCTGACCACCGCATCGAGCCCTTCCTGCTCCAAGGTATCGAAGGCACTGACGAACTGGATTGAGTCGCCGACCAGCGCAGGATCGAAGAAGTCCAGCGTCGACAAGTATTGAAACAACCGCTCGTGGGACTCGCTGAGCAAGGTCGCCACCAACACGCGACCGCCGCTGCGCACATGATTGCATGCCAGCTGGTTGGCCAGAATGGTTTTGCCCGCACCCGGCGGTCCCTGGACGATATAGGAGGCCCCGGCGATCAGGCCGCCTTTGAGGAGCACGTCCAGTCCATCGATGCCTGTCGCCAATCGCTTGAGTGATTCTGCCATGGTGGTTACTCATTGAGACCCAGGGTCGGTGACGTCCGGGCATGCGGGCAGGTACAGACTCATGCAGGTACCCTCGCCTAACCGGCTGTCCACGCAGATAGCACCGTTGCACTGCCTGGCAAAGCCATAGACCTGGCTCAGTCCCAGACCTGTGCCCCGGCCAAAGGGCTTGGTGGTGAAAAAAGGCTCGAAGATTCGCGGCAGCACCTTCGGATCGATGCCTTGGCCTGTGTCCTGCACATCGAACCGCACAAAACGTCCTCGCAGCCCCTCCACCTCGCCAGACACCTCGACACAGGTGACGGCAAGACGAATGCGTCCCTCGCCGTCGATGGCATCACGGGCATTGAGCAGCAGGTTGAGCAAGACCATCTGCAGTTGCCCCGCGTCCGCTTCAATCGTGGGCAGGTCCGGCTGCAGGCATTCCTCAAGCACGATGCCTTGGGTCAGTCCATGCTGCAGAAGACCACGCGTGGCCTCGATCAGTTCAGCGGGGGCGATACGCGCCGCGCTCAATTGGCGATGACGGGCGAACGTCAGCAGTTGCCGGGTTAATTGCGTGCCCCGTTCCCCGGCATCGACAATATGTTCAAGCAGCCGGCGGATACGCTGCAAATCATCGCTACTCATGGCGAGCCGGGCGGCCCCGAGAATGATAGTCAACAGGTTGTTGAAGTCATGGGCCAGGCCACCGGTGAGTTGCCCCAGGGCCTCGAGTTTCTGGGCTTGGAATAGCTGGGCGCGGATGGCATCCAATTGCAGGGCCGACTCACGTCGGTCGGTGATGTCCCGGGTAACTTTGGCCAATCCGATGACCTGCCCCGTTTCGTCCCTTACCACATCCAGTGCTGCCAGGGCCCAGAATTGCGTGCCGTCCTTGCGCACGCGCCAGCCTTCATCCTGCGCCACACCCTGCTCCAAAGCCTGGCGCAACAAATGCTCCGGACGGCCTTCGGCCCGGTCCTGGTCGGTGAAGAACAGCGAAAAATGCTGGCCGATCACTTCCTCGGCACGGTAGCCCTTGATACGTTCGGCGCCTGGGTTCCAGGACACCACCGTGCCCGACAGGTCGAGCATATAGATGGCATAGTCCACCACCGATTGAACCAGCTGCTCATAACGGTTGGGCGGCATTTGCGGCTGATCGGAACGCTCATTGGAAACCATGCAGACTCCGCAGGCACTACCAGGGCCATCCACTGAGCGTAGTCAAAAGACCGGCACCCATGTAAGCCACAGACAAGCCTGGACGCGTCATGGTTCCCGTTCGGCCAGCAAAGAGTTGCAACGCGTTGGGCCTGAGCACGGACTTGCAAGGCTAAATGACAGCACTATAGCCCTTGGCCTATATGCTCCGGCCTTTGCAAAGCCAGGAACGAAGATGCTCGTCAATTTGCGCATGCAGCGCCTGCAAGATGACTCCAAAACACCGCCACCGAATTGGAAGTTGCCTGCCGCGGGCCTTTCCGGACACGCCCGGTACCTTCGCCATCGTGTACACGGACACGATACCCAGGCGATGGATGGCCATACCCAGGGCCTGAAATCCTCTGCCTGCACGCTGCGTCAGATCGCCCACGCATTAACCCCCTGAAACGGCAGGTGCGGTTGACTTGTCTATAACGGTGGGTTATAAAGCGCGCTTGATTGTCAGGCCCTTCTGCCTTGAAGCGCGCCGGTCGTGACGACCCTTTCAAGCGTGCGAGTGTGGTGGAATTGGTATACACAGCAGACTTAAAATCTGTCGGCGTGAGCCTTGCGGGTTCGAGTCCCGCCACTCGCACCACCTCCTTCTGAAAAGGCGCCCTTGCGGCGCCTTTTTCATGCCCAGCAAAACGTGTACCGACTGCTACAGTGGAACATGTCCCCGCTCACTGGAATGCCACCATGCGCTACTCCCTCTTCGATGGTCAACGCGACATCATCATCCTGCTCGCCCGTGTATTGCTGATGATCCTTTTCATCCTGTCCGGTTGGAGCAAACTGACCGGCTTTGAAGGCACGGTCAATTACATGAGCTCCCTCGGTGCCCCTGCGCCCATGCTCGCGGCGGCCATTGCCGTGATCATGGAGTTCGCCGTTGGCATCCTGCTGATCCTGGGCTTCTATACGCGGCCGCTGGCCTTCCTGTTCGCGTTGTTCGTGCTGGGCACTGCATTGATCGGGCATCCATACTGGAACATGGTCGACCCGGAGCGCAGCGCCAACATGACCCAGTTCCTTAAAAACATGAGCATCGTCGGCGGGCTGTTGCTGCTGGCGGTGAGCGGCGCAGGACGCTTCTCCCTGGACCGTCGCTGACAGCCACAACACTGGCACGACGACTTAATCGTCGACGTCGTCGTGCCAGGCGGGATGCTCCTCGTCATCGAAGTCATCCCGAAGCTCTTCATCTTCCTCGGCTTCGTCCAGCACTCCATGAGCGTCGGCTTCCGAATCGACATCCTCCTCCAGAAACTCGTGGTCGAGCAGATGATCGTGCTCGGGTTCGTGCAGGTCGTCTTCGTCGTGCATGGCTGGGCTCCCAGGGTCAAAGCAGGCCTGTATAGGCCGATCAACAGTCGCGGTCAATTGTTGACAGCTTAACGCTGGCTTAACCGCTCAACCGCTAGTCTCCAATCTCTCCCTTCAAACGTTCTTGCCCGCCACCTTGGCGGGCTTTTTTTGCCCATTCGGTCTCCCGGCGCAATCTTTGTGGGAACCATATGCCCTGCTTCGATGCTCGCAAATATGTGGACCTGTGTTTCATCAAGGAGAACCCGCATGACTGTGAACATCGACAACTTGATCATCACCACGCCTGCCCCTAAATCAGAAACCAACCCCGTGGCCCTGGAAGTCACCGGTGCCGTCGCCCTGGCTACGTTGAGTGAGTTTGTCGCGCGATTGCCCGATGGTTCCATTCGCCTGAGCGCCCCTACCAAGGGCGCGGCCAGCAAAAGCACACACCGTACCCGTTGCGAATGGAAGGAACCTGTCTATTGGGGCTTAGGCAGCGCCGCTACCCACCGTAACCACCAAACGTTCACGCTGCAGAAGGTCAACTCGTTACAAAAAGTGGTGATTTCACAACTGCACGTAAAGGACGATGACAGCCCACCGATCAAAGTGTTCTGGACCAAAGGCAAGCTCACTTATGGCTTTCGCTCCGAATTCAACCAGGCAACCGCACCCACGACCACCCTTCTGACCGAGGTGCCGCTGGGAACACCGTTCGAGATCCTCATCGAAGTCTCATCCAGCGGCTTAGTCATCCTCAGCGCAACCTGCAACGGCCGTACAGGCCGCTCTCCAGCACTTCAGTTGGCGAGCACATGGAGCGCAAAGAACTTTAACTTCCACGGCGGCGTGTACAACCAGATTGACTTTACCGACTCAACGCCCGTTGAAGACGGCTCGGTTTGCGTGATCAGTCGCCTTGAGCTGACTCATTTTTGAGAGTCATCGACAGTCTGTGAACAGGCGCTTCACGAATTTCTGACAATCGACTGGGCACACTGAGACTGCTTCGTACGTTCTTTCAACCCGCCTTCCTGGCGGGTTTTTCTTTTTCTGATCCCATTGCGCGACCACGCCTAAAACGTGACCCGCGTCACACCCTTTCACTTCGGATGGAACTTTTCAGAAACGTTCTGCTCCTTTTCCGCAGTACACCTGCGAAGCAGGCCTATTGACAGCATTGAATGTGCTGTGCATGCGGGTAATCTACACCCCTTGTTGAATCTTCTTCGAAGAATGGACTCCATGAAGCCTCTACCTCTTTTAACTGTTTCGGCGGGCCTGCTCGCCATGCTTCCTCTGTGGACGAACGCACAGCAGAACAGCCCTGCATGGGAACTGGAGCCGACCTCGTTTCTGGGTATCGATCTTCAGGGCGACTTCCTCAACCAAGTTGCTCCCTGCCCTGCCGATGTTGCCAGGCCAGACAAACCCTGCCGGGTCGCTACCGCCGACCCGAACCGCTTCGAGGTCCGAGGCTTGCCATACCTGCCCATTTCCCCAGGCTACGAACTGGTCGCCACGTTGGCAGGTGGCCGGGTGCAGGAACTGGTCTTCAGTGGCAATGCCAATAGCTTGAATCTGGTAACGGACCTGCTGATCGAGCAATTCGGCCAACCCACAAAGCAGGATAGCCATTGGATCAAGATGACTTCCGGGGCCTCCTATTTGGCCGAAGTGCTTTCGTGGCAAGGCGAAAAAGTGTCGATCAATTTCCAGCGTCAGGAAAAAGACCTCGGCAAGTATGCGGTGACCTTCTCCACCCTGCCCACAAAGGTGGTGAGCACCGACGAGACACCAGCCGACGCGCCCACAACTGACATATCCAAACTTTGAACCCGGTGCCGTGAAATCGCTTCACTTGCTAATTTCAAAAAGCATCTGACAGACAATCCGACGAGTCGACCACATGGGTGGCGTGGGCGGTGCGCGTTAGTAACCATCAATGCATTGGTAACCACTGGAGAGTCTGTCACACCCTTGTCACGCAACGTGATCATTATCGATCGAGCCAAAGGGACTTGGCCCCGTCTACCGAAACCCCGGCGCAGTGCCGGGGTTTTGCATTGGTGCACAATGCTGTGACTTAGGGCATCAATCCAGACACTCTCGTGCCGCTGTGCGCAGCTTATCGGTCGACAAGAAACTGCCTTTGTAGAACGTTGCGCGGCTTCCCTCATGGTACTTGACGATCTCAAGCACATCATCGGAAGTCACTGCGCTGGGCGCTGTGATGCGGTAACCATTGGAGATGGATTTTTGGGTGGTGAGCGGCGCCATGGCCTGCCATTTGGGCAGAACGCATGCTGCGTATGCCTCGGGGGTTTTGCTGGTTAGCTTGGTGCCGGTTGGCTGACCTGGCGATGCGCACCCAGCCAGCGTAACCAGCACTGCGGAACAAACGAGGACAGGAAGTCGATACATTTACGATAGATCCCTAGTGGCTAACGAATTCTAGCAATCAACATCGAAAGGACACCAATCCACGAAGGTAGAACAGCACGATTAGCGGATTCCCAAGGGGAAGGTTGGACGCGCGCTTTCACGATTTCTTCACAAAGCTGACTGTAAAGTCAACTTTGTTCATGTTGGGACATTCAGCCCGCTCCGGCGGGCCTTTTTCTAGCATTCCGTCACCCACCGGCCCTACAATCCTACGCAGTTGAAGGATCAGCACCCGTCACAGAGAGCCCGCCATGGAGCGGGCTTCTTGTTGCCTTACGATCAGCTGACAGGCCTAGATCATCTGAAGGCGATACCGACCAGCCTCAGTGACCACATCCTCTCCTTCATCACTAATCAAATAACGTTCACACATCATCTCCGTAGTGGAGAATCAGACTAACCCGCACCTGGGTAGAGCTTCGCCTGCTCCGGATCCAACATCTCAATCTCTCCGATTTGGTAGCGCCGAACGCGGCCAGGGCCGCATCCAACTCTCGGGAGCGCCTTCCATTCGACGCCCCGAGAACATTACAACGCGGATGCAGCACGCAGGGAACGGCACCGTAGATAGATGAGCAAGCCACGGGCGACACACAGTAGCGGCTTTATCAGAATTGTCTGATTAAGCTGAGGGCGGACACAACATAACTTAGACGATTCATTCAACGAGCCAATATACAACGCTTAATAACCAAGCAAGCTTTGTAACCTGCTACGCCGCCTAGAGTACGCCATACAACCTAGCTCATCAGCCCAGCGCTGGAGAACGCTTTACCTTCGCTTAAAAACCGAGCACCTAGCATTTAATTGAAAACACCCTGAGAGGTTTGGCAAATAATGAAGTCCCTCAGACTCTTGGCCACTTGGGCCTTACTAATAATTGCACCACCGTCTTCATTTGCAGCCTGCATTTTTTTGAAGGGCACTCGCAAAAACAAATATCGATAAGTATTCCTTCAAGCCTATCCATCCCTAGGGACGCAGCAAACAACACCATTATCTATGAGTCCCCGCCGCAAACCTTCTATGGAAACACCTCATACACATGTTCCACTACATTCACAACAGGAATAAAAAACAATGTAGGAAGCGACTCCGCAACGACATCCTATTTCCCGATTGGTAATACAGGACTGTCCTGGCAATGGATATACCAAAGCTCACCCTATATAGGATTCGGCGGCGGAAGCACTAGGAATCCGGGCGGATATGGATTCAACACCACAACAAATGCCCTACGCATCATTAAAACAGGCCGTATATCACCAGGCGCAACCATACCGGCCGGAACCCTGGGTTTATTCAGGTCGAGTCAGCAACTGTAAGGCCACTGGCAATGATTACTGATAAAAGCTCATCCATCATACTCCAATCATGCGAGACACCGAACATTGCTGTAGATATGGGCGAACACAATATAAGCACTTTCTCGAGCAACGGAAACTCCACCCCGCCCAAAAAATTTTATATAAAACTCAATAATTGCCCAAGCGGGATCCAGAAAGTCAACTACAGCTTATCCGCCACTGCAGATTCCCCGGCGGCGAATAGCGCACTCGGCATTATAAAGCTAAATAACAGCTCTACCGCCAAAGGCATTGCCCTTCAATTACTAGACGATCACTACACCCCATACAACTAGACACAACCTATGTGTTTAACGAATATTCAAGCGACGGCGGAAGCTTTTCCTTACCTTTGAATGCAAAATATATCCGTACACTACCGAATGCTGATGCTGGTCAATATGATAAAGGGATGAGCGCCGGCTCCGCCAACAGCGAGGTCACATTCATTATGAACTACTTGTGATCACTGCTTGGGACGAAACACTATCAGCAAACATCACGCCAACGGCTGAGCAGTTGCTCGGGGCTCTACGGCTTAAGCGTCAGACTTCGGGCACATAAAGACATCCTAGTTCCCGTCCTAGTGCATCAACCAAGGGGAGCGCCATGGACTTTTGCGACCTACAAGCCGTGCTGTTAGTGCGTCGCAATCAGGAAAAGGCTCGCGACTTCTATGCGGCAGACGAAATCTGGAACAAGGCTCCCATGCGCCCGGAGTACCCGGCTGGCCAGCACACCCGTCGATACGTTAAAGCGTCGGGCCATTGCCAAACCTTCAAATGAGGAGGCTTGGGACTGATGTGATTTTTCTAGGACTTCGGTATTTTTTGCGCGCAAATAAAAACCCCGCAGACGTTAATCTGCGGGGCTTTTGAATGGTGGAGGCCGAGGTCGGAATCGAACCGGCGTAGACGGATTTGCAATCCTATACAAGAATCCCCGTATTATGCAGCGTGCACTAAAAAATCAGTTCCAAAACGAAACGGGATTCGCTCGTCTGTAACCCGCATTCTACAAGGGTCGATGCTTCAGTTTTGGAACCGATTTTCGCCACTTTTGCGAGGCTCTTTCTCATGACGCAAAGCGAATTCTTCAAGCGCCTTGGCGCTCCACTTAAGAACACGAGGTGGTCATGGGGAGCTCACCGAGCGGATGGTGCTCTAGTCCTCAGAGTTTGGAAAGATCGCACACAGCAGTTCGACGGGCGCCCCTTCGCAATGCTCACGCATCACAATAGATACGCGGATAACCAAGGAAACCTCGGATACAAGGAGCGCAATGGTCACGTCGAGGAAATACGTGCTGGTACACCCTGCTATATGGTCATGTGCCAGGTTGAGGACATTACCGCCAGTCCCCGTCAGATCCGCAGCTTTGACCAAGACAACGTGTACCTTGGAGGGGCCTTGCATGAGTCCCAAGGGGACTGGTGGATCGAGATCGTTCAGCCTATCCCTGCAGCGGATCTGTTCACGCCAGTAATGCAGCAGTAGCGTTACAATCTCCCTCAAGGCCGCGGATTCAGCGGCCTTAGCCTTCATCGCGTCTAATACTTTTCATCGCGTTTCGGAGACTTTCGCCCAGTAAAGCCGAGAAGCTTCCACGCAGTTTTAGACAGCCAAATACCCCTTCCTCCGGCGTTCTGCCGACCTTATCCCCATTAAAAAATCAAACCCGCCCCGCTCTCACAGGTCCAAATGCTCAGCAGCCTGGATTGGCCAGGCCGTCCATCTGAGGTTCTTAAAATGGCTGATGATCTGTCGAACCGAGGCCCGCAAGATCGCTCCAGAATCAACATCGAGGAAAGCTGGGAGGTCAGATACTGGTCTCAAAAATTTGGCGTCACCGAGCAACAGCTAAAGGATGCAGTCAGGGCTGTTGGTCAAAGCGCTGAGGCGGTACAAAAGCAGCTTGGAAAATGATGGGGCGGGCGCAACAGCGCCCCTTCGTCGCACGGATTGGACCACACCTGCCACATGAAATACTGTATATACAAACAGTATTCGCTGGCCGATCATGCAAACCCTGCCCATCACCAAATCACAAGCTCTGGAGAAATGGACCAAAGAGCTGCAGAACGAGCATCTACGCCTGAGCGATCCAGAAGCCTTTCTCTCCATCGCTGACTGGCACCTGAGCGAAATGGAAAAGCTCAACCTCTTCGATCCGCTAGAACTCTATGAGATGCGGGAGCAAGCGCACGCGGCTTACTCCGCCGGCCTTGAGGAGCAGTTTGCCTATGAGCAGTACTGCCAGGCCTCCGCCTACAACGTGGTCCCGGATGGGGAGAACACGCGGATTGCAACCATCAGCCATGGTGTTTTTTCGTTCACGGATGCAAGCGGCATGCGAAGCATGCTCCCCGCTTACCACGGGCGAGTCATGGTCACCGAGGGGCGCGTGCATCTGGTAATGAGCCAGCCGAATTACTGCGTTCCGATATCCGGCCTACGCTTTGTGACGGGAGACGGCATTCCGTGCCAACTGGTCGAGACGGCGCGAATGTCCAATGGCAAATGGCTGACCGGGGTACAAGATCCAGATGCCTATCGGGCTTTGGTTGACCTGGCACAGGAAGCGTTCGAGCAAAAAGACTGGGTGCGGTATCGGATGCTGCGAGATCGTGCTCGCTACTCACCCTTCACCTGCTGCCCGACATGCCATGATTCGTTCGTTCAACGTGAGGATTGCGATGGGTGCGGCGGACTTGGATTCATCCCCGATAACTTGGGAGAGCCGGTATGTGCGGGAGACTGTCGCAATATCGAGGGCTGCACGACTTTGCCGACGCCTTGAACATGGATGGGGTATGGCGCAACAACATCGGTAATCAAGCCCTGGAGCGCTACAACGTGGCGCCCAGCACGCAGGTGGCCGTGTTGCGAATGGATGACGCAGGCCCGCGGGCGGACCTGGTGAGGTGGGGATGGCGGCCGCACTGGGC
>NZ_KV793325.1:41417-43792 GCF_001808425.1 Pseudomonas sp. HMSC08G10
GTGAGGTGGGGATGGCGGCCGCACTGGGCGACTGACCGAGCACCGCCGATCAATGCCAGGGTCGAGAAGGTAGCACACGGGCCGTTCTTCCGGGCGATCTGGCCGCATCGCGCGATCACGCCGGTGGACGGCTGGTATGAGTGGGTCGATGAAGGCGGCCCGAAGAAGCAGCCCTACTACATCCGGCGGCGGGACGGGCAACCGGCCCTGTGCGCCTCGATCGGCCAGTTCACTGGGAGCGAGCACGACGGTTTCGTCATCATCACCGCCGACGCCCAGGGCGGCATGGTCGATGTGCACGTCCGGCGGCCAGTGGTTCTGGCACCAGGGTCAGCGAGAGCCTGGATAGACCCGGCCTACCCACTTGAGTATGCCGAACAAATGGCCCTAAACATGGGCGAACCCGCTGAGGAATTCGAGTGGTTCCGGGTGAGCACGGCCGTGGGCAATGTCCGGAACCAGGGGGCCGACCTGATCAAGCCGATTCAGTGATGGGTGTCGCCGGCTTCGCCCCGGGACTTTAGCTGAAACTCGGTCACAGCCTGGTACAGCGAATCCGCCAGCAGCTTAAGGCGCTGTACCTCTGCCGCCGGCGCGCCCATGTCCTTGGCTTCGTGGTACTTCCTGGTGGCATCGATGGCCTGCTGGATCAGCTGATCGCCAGCCTCAGCCAGGCCTTGAATGGTCCTTTTCACCGCCCTGCTCCGGTTTTCTGATCAGGGCATCATACTCCGCCTCGCACTGCTGGCCAGCTATTCGGGCTCGGTCATACGCTTTCGCCAGCTCTCCCGCTCGATCATCAGCCCGTGTGAGCAGGTCGGAGAGCACCATGGCGGCGCGGGTGGCTGCCTGGCCTCGGGCGATAGCGGCGGTATCCGTGGCGGGGCAACGGACGGTGGCGGCGAAATTGGCTGCGTCGTGCTGCAGCCGCTGGCTAGCAGCATCGGCGCTAGCAGCACCAGCATCAGCCACCTGGTGTTGTTCTCTTGCATGGGCTCTCGCCTCCTCCTGCGCCTGGGCGCGTCGTTGTTCTTCCTCCCGGGCGCTGCGCTCGCCCAATACCTCGGCCAGGCGGTCGCCGCTGTCGCGCTGAGCCGATGCTTTGGCAGCCTCAGCGCGTTCGACAGATCGGCCGTGCTGGTAGGTGCCCCAGTAGGAGGCCACCACCAACAGGAGCGCCAGCGCACGCATACCCCAGCCGTTCACGCCAAGGCCCTCCGCACGCCCTCATCGATGACCTCAGCCTTGTACGGGTTGCCGCCGTTCTCATGGATGATGATGCTCTCCACGAACACCCGCAGCGTGGCCGGATCCTTGATGTTGATTGGGTCGGTGGTGCGCACGCCAAGGCGCTTGGCCACAGCCAGGGCGTAGGCCTTCGTGTCGTTCTCGTTCGAAGGTGCCCAGCGGTTGATGGTCTCCAGCACCGTGTCTATGCCCTTCCCGCCCACACCGGGCATGCCGTCCTTGCCGCGGTAGGCAATGAGCAGCTTGCCCAGGGCACGGATGCCGTTCTCGGGCGAGTCGAAGCGGGCAAAGCGCGGCTTGCTGGCCCCGAGTTCCAAGCCCAGCTGCCCCACCCAATCATTGCGTGGGTTGAAATCGATGTTCCCAGGATTGTTGTTGCGGACGCCGCGTGCAGTCATAGGTTTTCTCCGGGCAAAAAAATACCGCCATCAGGCGGTTGTCTTCGTTGGCAGGCTGTCGTTCAGTTGATCAGGCCGGCGGCGCCGGCCAATCGATTTCGTTGGTGCTAGGGGTGGTCGGGACGCTACTGCAAATTTGCTACTTGTTATTTTTTTCCACCATGTCGAGCGGACCAATACTCAGCCAAAATCATCACCAATCCTATGGTAATAACGACAAACACAGGCACCTCTATTGGCTTTGAGCGCAGCCAGAAATTTATAGCCACACCGAAACCAGCCAAGCAGAACAAAGCACCTATCAGAAACGCTGTATTTTTTTTCACCTTCCCCATCGACGTGTTCTCCACATTTGCCTACAGCCACGGCATTGCTCTCGGAGCCTTCTGAGGCTCTGATTCGATCAATGCCTACGTCTTCCATGAAAAAATAATGTCAACGATGAAATCGTAACAGTAGAATTACCGGCCGCTGCTAGGGCAGCGCGGTACCCGCAAGCATAGACAGGAATAACCAATGGATATGAAACGCCTGGCCATCACCGTAGCACTATCGGCAGTCGCCCATGCTGCCAACGCGGAGATGCACTTTCAACCAGTCGGCGACATGGTCGTGCCGGCATCCCAGCACCGAGATGTACTTCTGAAAAATGGGAGCGTACTCATCACCGGCGGTCAGAGCGGCGAAGGCGGGATCGCTAAGGAAGGTCTGAAAAAGACTTCCCGAATC
>NZ_KV793326.1:0-12628 GCF_001808425.1 Pseudomonas sp. HMSC08G10
GTATCGCGCCGTTCTCAGGCCCGGCGCAGTACCCGTGGGAGCCGGCGGCAGCCCTGGGGGCCGCAGGGATCAGAATGTCTTGCTGACCGCAGCCACCACCGTGGCCGAGCAGACATCCTTGAAACCCAGGTAACTGGCGCATTCGCTCTCGGAAAGGTCGGTGTCGATGTAGCTGACCGACCAATCGAGCGACAGCATCGTGCGGGTCAGCTTAACTTCCCACTCGTGATAGTCATCCCGGCTGGTCCCGTCATTGGCGAACCAGCTTGGGTCCTTGTAGTCGTTGCGCCCGTAGCGCACCAGCAGGTCGGTGTCGAACGGCAGCAGGGTGGTGTAGCCCACATAGCTGTAGAGCATCGACTGGTCGCCGTTGAAGTTCTCCGAGTAGTTACCACCGAGCAGCACACCCCAGGCACGCAGTTCGGTGTGGTACTCGCCATAGTTGAAGTTGCCCTGACGCGGGTACACGTACTTGATGTACGAAGTATCGAGGGTGACATCGTCGTTGATCTGCCAGAAGTAGCCGGCGTAGTAGTCCAGCTCCTGGCGTGTGCTGCTGCCGAAACCGAAGTCGACGTTCGAACTCCATACGCCTGCGTACAGGCCGCTGGCGTGCGCCAGGGTCAGCGAGCCCTGCAGGGCTGGATCGTTCTGGGTCTGGGAGATGCCACGGGTGCGGTAGTCGCTGAACACGCCAGCCTTGGCCTCGAGGCTGAAATCGTCATTGAGGTCGATGGCATGGGCCAGCGGGGCACAGGCGAGCAGGCCGCCTGCGATGAGGTTGCGTAAGGTCATTCGATGCTTTCCGTTTATTGTTGTTGTGCACGGTGACGCGGGGTGTGGCTTTTTGCGGACGAAACCCGCTCCAGGCGTCGGTGTTGCACCTGTGGAGCGGGTTGGTCCGCCAAGCGATCAGCGCTGGTAGATCTGCTTGCCGGCGAACCAGGTCTGCAACACCTGGGTATCTCGCAGCGCCTCGGGGTCGACGCTGAGCACATCGCGGTCCAGGACGATCATGTCCGCCTGCTTGCCGACTTTCAGCGAGCCCACTTGCTGCTCAAGACGCATGGCGCGGGCGGCATTGAGGGTGTAGGCCTGGAACATGGTTTGCCGGTCGATGGCCTCGTCAGCATTGAGCACCCCCTTGGGGCCCTTGCGGCTCACTGCCTGGTAGATCGCCTTCCACGGCTCCGGGGTGGTGATCGGCCAGTCACTTGCTCCGGCGATGGTCGCCCCGGCCTTGTACAGCGAGTGGGCCGGATAGCTGTGGGCGAAGGCGTGTTCATCGACATACGGCTTGACCAGGTCGAGGTTGGTCTCGTCGGCACTGGCCCAGTACAACTGCATCGAGGCGATCACATCGAGCTGCTTGAAGCGCGGGTAGTCCTGGGCGCTGACCATCTGCAGGTGGGTGATCGAATGGGGGACGCCGCTGTGACGGGCTCGTCGGGCTTGTTCTACGCCATTGAGCGCCTCGCGCACGGCGCGGTCGCCGATGGCATGGACGTGCACTAGCCAGCCGCGTGCATCGGCGGCATCGACCAGCTCACCGAAGTGTTTCGGGTCCAGCAGCAGTTCGCCGCGTTGGCCGGAGTTCTTGTAGGGTTCGAGCATCGCTGCGCTCTGCGCCGGCATCTCGGCCACGCCGTCGGCGAAGACCTTGATGCCGGGCAGGGTGAGGTTGCGCACGCCGAGGAACTGCTGGCGTACCTTGTCCAGCTCATTCAGGTCGGCCGGGCGGGCCTTTGAGTCGGCCATCAGCAGCGCGGCAATGTGGGCCGTCAGCTCGCCGCGCTGGGAGAGGTCCTTGTAGACCGGCAGCACGCCGAGCGAGTCGTTCTTCACGTCCGCCCCGGGCAGTTCGTTGGCCAGTGGGTCCATCCAGCCGGTAATGCCGAGCTGCTTGGAGTAGTCCAGGGCCATGCGGCCGGCGGTCATCAGGGTTTCGTGGGAGAGCGGTGGCAGCAGGTCGGTCACCGGGTAGTAACTGGCATCGGCCAGGAACCCGTTGGGCGTGCCGTCCTCATGCTGACCCATGGTGCTGCGGGCCTCGGCAGGCAGAGCCGCGATGGTCTTGGCATCGATTTTGGCGCGCTTGAGCAGGGCCTGGTTGGCCCAGCCGGTGTGCATATCGTTGGCGGCCAGAAGGATCGGCTGCTCGGCCCATTGTCCGTGGTTGAAGCGCTGCTCCAGGGCTGGGATGTCATCCCAATAGGTCCCTGGCACGCCGCCGACGACCAGGAATTCGCCTCGCACGGCCTTGCCATCCTTGCGCCACTCGAGCAGGCGTTGTTCCAGTTCATCGAGCGGGATCTGCTCGCCCATCAGGTTGGCCAGTTCCAGTTGCAGGCCGCCCTTGATGGCATGGGAGTGAGAATCGAGCATGCCCGGCATCAGCACCTTGCCACCCAGGTCGATGACACGGGTGGCGGCGGCCTTCAGGCGCAGCACGGCTTGGTCGGATCCCACGGCAACGATCTTCTCTCCCTCGACCGCCACCGCTTGCTGCAGCGGTTGGCCTGGCTCGGCGGTGTAGACCTTGGCGTTGTGAAAGATCACGTCCACTGCCGCGAAGCTGTGCAGGGAGGTGCAGGCCAGGCCCGCGCTGATCGCCATCTTCAGGAGGTGCTTCATTCGGTGCCTCGTTCTTGTTGTGATTGCGCCGCAGCGTAGCCAACGCACAAGACCGGTTAAATGCGACGACAGGCACAACTTTTTTCGCGATTGGGAAACAATCCCTGGCCTATGATTGCCATGGCGCAAGCCACACGCCGCTCGACGCCTATTCAAATCCGCGCTGTTTGCGGGTTTGATGGAAAGGCGTGGATACCCGCACGCGCTCTTCATTGCCTCGCTTGTGCCGAACAGGAAGAAACCATGGACAAAATGACGGCCCTGACCATCTTCGTCGCCGCCGCCGAACACGGCAGCTTCAGTCGAGCGGCCGAGCAGTTGGGCAAGACACCTTCGGCCATCACCAAGGCCGTTGCTCACCTGGAGGCCGAGCTCGGCGTGCGCCTGTTCGAGCGCACCACCCGGCGCATGGCCCTGACCGAGGCCGGGACGGTGTATCTGGAAGGTGCGCGCCAGGCCTTGATGCACCTGCAACTGGTGACCGAGGAGGTGGAGCAGTTGCAGCACGCACTGCGCGGCACTTTGCGCATCACCGCGCCGCCTTCGTTCGGCCCGGCGTTTCTCAACCAGGTCTGCTTTCGCTTCATGCGCGAACACCCGCAGGTGCGCCTGGAGGTGAACCTCAACGATGCCAATGAAGACCTGATCGACGGCGGTTACGATCTGTCGCTGCGCGATGGCCCCACCGACCAGCCCGAACTGATTGCCCAGCCACTGATCGAGAACCGCGTGGTGCTATGTGCCAGCCCCGACTACCTGGCCCGACGTGGTGAGGCCATCACCCTGGAGAACTACGCCCAGCACGACTGGCTGCTGTTGCGTCATCCGCTGCTAAACCGCAGCTTCTGGTGGGTCGAGCATGAAGGCCAGACGTTGCGTGTACGCCAGCCCACGCCCCGGCTGGTGAGCGACAATTTCGACTTTTTGCTCGCCTGCCTGCTCGA
This sequence comes from Pseudomonas sp. HMSC08G10, assembly GCF_001808425.1. NCBI lineage: Bacteria > Pseudomonadati > Pseudomonadota > Gammaproteobacteria > Pseudomonadales > Pseudomonadaceae > Pseudomonas > Pseudomonas sp. HMSC08G10. The sequence continues at coordinate 3,579 of NZ_KV793326.1, forward strand.
TGGCCATGGTCTGCAGTTCGTGCCCACCTGGTGCGCCGCGCCTTATCTGGCCAGCGGGCAACTGGTGGAAGTGTTGCCGGACTACTGGCGGGCCTTGAGTGCCTTCGGGCCCTGGGTGCACGTGCTGTACCTGCCCCATCGGCGCAACACGCGCAAGGTGCAGGCGTTCATCGCCTTGCTGCACGAGCAACTGCGCAGCCAGGGGCTGTAATCGGACTGCGGGGCGCAATTGTTCCGTTTGGGCACAAAAGTTGTGCGGGTTGTGGCGATGATCCACCGGGGACGGCTCGCTAGGCTAGCGGTGGTTGCCTGAACACAGCGGCCACTTCGTGCCCGGTCCATTACCACCTGCCACCCTCACGGCAGGTGCATGCAGTAGAGGTGCGAGGCGGCCTCACTCTTTCCAGAACAGCAACGATGCCCCGAGCCTGCTGTACCAGGAGTTCCCCGCAGTGAAGATCCATACCCTAGTCACCGATATCCGCACGCCTGCCGAGCGTGGTCGCCAGATCGGCGAGCGCTTCGCCGAGCAGATCCGTCATACCACCCAGCTCTATCTGGACTTCTTCCCTCGGGTGGGCGTGTCCGTGCGCGAGGCGCAACGTATCGGCGAAAACAGTCTGGCCGCCTTGGAAGCCTGGAGCCCGAATCTAGCGGCCGAGGTGATCGGCATGGCCAGCGGTGCCGACCTGCCGGTGTGGCAGTTGGCAAGCCTCAACGCGCGCACCGAGGTGCTGGCTGCACGCACCCGCCACAGCGAATGCTCCACCACCGTGCATGCCCCGCGCGGCCCACGGGCGCCGCAGACCCTGCAGACCTGGGACTGGCACGACAGCCTCTGCCCTCATGGCCTGATGCTGGCGTTGCACACCGAGCGTGGCATGAACGTCAAGCTGTTCTGCGAATTCGGCATGCTTGCCAAGCTGGGCGTGAACAGTGCAGGCCTGGGGCTGCACTTCAACATTCTCCACCACACCAGTGACAACGACAGCGGCGGTGTGCCCGTGCACGCCATTGCCCGTCGTCTGCTCGAAGAGGCCAGTAGCGTCGAGGAGGCCATCGAGCTGGCCCGTTCGGCGCGGGTCAGCGCCTCCACCGTGCTTACCGTGTTCTCCCGCGAGGACAGCAGCCCGCGCGCCGTCAGCATCGAGCTCAGTCCAGAGCGCACGGCACTGGTGCTGCCCCGTGAAGACGGCTGGTTGCTGCACACCAACCACTTCCTCGACCCGCACCTGAGCCTGGGCGAGCAGGTTGCCGACCGTGCCGATACCCAGTGCCGCCTGGGCCACCTGGAGCAGGTAATCGGCCAGATGGGCAGTGCCGATCTGCGCGCCCGCGCCGAAGCCATGTGTGGTGCACAAGGCGACAGCGCGCCGATCTGCTTCCACCCGGACATGGCCATGCCCGACACCGAACGTTGGGAAACCCTGCTCAGCGTGGGGATCGATACCGAGCGCTGCGTACTGGAATACGTGGCGGGCACGCCGCTGCAACTGGCCAAGGTTGGCTTCGAACGTTTCTGAGCCCCACCCGGTGCCGCCTGAGCAGGGCGGCACCCGCTGACAACGAGAACAACAACAATGCATGCGGAACAATCCAACCCTGCGTCGTCCCGGTCTGCGCTGCGGACCTTCTGCGTCTCCGGCATGGGCACTGCGCTGGAGTTCTATGACTTCATCATCTACGGCACCGCGGCTGCGCTGGTGTTTCCCCAGGTGTTCTTCCCCCAGATGGATCACCTGACCGCGACCTTGGTGGCCTTCAGCGCCTTTGGTGCCGGCTTCTTCGCCCGGCCGCTGGGCGGCTTGGTGTTCGGCCACTATGGCGATCGCATCGGCCGACAGAAGGTGCTGGTCGCGACCTTGCTGCTCATGGGTTTGAGCACTTTCCTCATCGGCTGCTTGCCAAGCCATGCCAGCATCGGCGTCGTTGCGCCGATACTGCTGGTGGTGTTGCGTCTGATCCAGGGCTTCGCCGCCGGTGGCGAGTGGGGCGGTGCCGCGCTGTTCGGCATCGAGTCGGCGCCGCCGGGCAGGCGAGGACTGTGGGGCAGCTTCACGAGCATGGGCATCGGCGTCGGTGGCATCCTCGGCGCTGTGGTGTTCACCATCGTCAGTGCCGCCTTCAATGACAACCTGGTGGATTTTGCCTGGCGCATCCCGTTCTGGCTCGGCGGCACCTTGGTGCTGATCGGCCTGTACGCACGCTTGAAAGCACCGGCACCGGTCGCAGCCCCGGCGGTCAAGCCGGTCCGTGCACCATTGGCCGAAGCCTTGCGCCAGCGTCCGCGCCAGTTGTTGCTGTGCACCGGCATTGCCTTCGGCTATTGCACCATCGCCTACATCGGCAGCACGTTCTTCCTGACCTACGCCACCCAGGTGGGCTTCGGCAGCACCCAGGCATTGATGTTCGACCTGACCTTGTCGATCGCCATCGTGTTCTCCGCGCCGCTGTTCGGCTACCTGTCCGACCGTTTGGGCCGGCGCACGGTGATGGTGTTCGGTGCGGTGGTCATGGCGCTCGGGCTGTTCGCCTTCTTCGAACTGGTAGGCATGAAGAGTTTCGGCATCGCTTTGTTCGCCTACAGCCTCACGGGCCTGCTGATGGGCGCGACCCAGGGGCCGATCCCGGCATTTCTGGGTGAGCAGTTCCCACGTAGCATGCGCTATTCCGGGATCTCGGCCAGCTATCAGATCGGTGCCGCGTTGGGCGGTGGGACAGCGTCGAGCATCGCCACGGCGATCCTCATCCTCACCGACCACAACCCGTTGGGCGTGGCCCTGTATGGGGCTGGGGCGTTGGCGTTGGTAGCGGTGTGTTCGCTGATGCTGCGCGAGACTTCGCGCCTGAGCATGGCGCAGATCGACGAAGCGCCTGCTGGCGTGGCGGGTGAGGCGGTGCTGGCCCGGCATTGAGAGGAGATGGCGATAGTCCTGTATCGACAGATCTGGGTAAACCCGCTCCCACAGGTACAGCAGTGTGTCTAATGACACTGCAGCACTTGAGGGAGCGGGTTTACTCGCGAAGCAGGCGCCGCGGTTTAGTACAGGCGCCACCCGGGACTTAGCCGATGAGCAGTTCGCGCAGGCCGTTGGGATGCTCGATGCGCTCACCCGGCAGGGCGATGCGCTGGTTGGCGCGGTAGTCGTGGAAGGCACGGGCCTTGCCGATCAGCGACAGGTCTAGGGTCACGGTATGCCGTGACTCGCCCCGACCCGCCTCGAACAGCGTCCTGCCAAAGGGGTCGACCCCCAGACTGTTGCCGACGAACACGCAGTCGTCCGGCCCATTGCCCACCCGGTTGGCCACCACGGCGAACACCTGATTCTCCATCGCCCGGGCCATCACCGACACGCGATGCACGTCATCCTCGGGCTCCGCCAGGCCATCGGTGATCAGCATCACCTGTGCGTCGAGCGCCGCCAGTGCCCGGGCCGTCTCGGGGAATTCGCTGTCGTAACAGATCAGCAGGCCGATGCGCACCCCACGCCACTCCACGGTCGAGAAGCGATCCCCAGGCACCACGATGCCATGCTCCGGCACCCACAGGTGGGTCTTGCGGTAGGTGAGCAGAATGCCTTCAGGCGCAATGAACAGCGTGGTGTTGTAGAAGGTGCCATGGGCATTTTCATAAAGCCCCAGCACCACCGCCACATTGCGCTGGCGCGCCGCTTCGACCACCGCCTGCACGGCTTCGCCCTCGACAGATTCCGAGAGCATGCCGACGTCTTCCTGGCTGAGAAACCCGGTCAGGTGCGACTCGGGGAACAACACGACGTCGGTGTCCGGCGCACACTGGGCGATGTCCTTGAGGATGCAACTGAGGTTGTAGGGCGTGTCGCCATCGCGCGTCGTGGTTTGTATGACTTCGATCTTCATGGGGCGTCCGTCTCGTGGTGTCCGACCGCTTTGAGGTCGGGTGACTTTTGCAAAGGGTGATGCAAGTATGAAAACAACGACAGTCAAAACAATCACGCCGAGTGGTTAACCCGGGGGTAGGCATGGGCCTGAGTCTGCAGGATCTTTCGTGGCACCAGGGCATAGGCCAGTGCATCGAGCACCTCGATCGACCGAGCTTCTGGCGCACGCTGGCCACGTTGCTGGGCGACTTCGTCGAAGTGGATTCCTGGGTTGCCTTGTTGTTCAGCCAAGACAAGCCACTGATCTTCGACCAAAGCCCCTATGACCGGGAGGGCATCGACCCCTTGGTGAGCGAATACGCCAATGGCCTGTACCTGCTGGACCCGTTCTACCTCAACAGTCGGGAGCAGGCGCAGACCGGTCTGGTGCGCTTGGCCGACATCGCCCCGGAGCACTTCCAGCAGACCGATTACTACCGGCTGTACTTCACCCATAACGTGGTCGCCGACGAAGTCCAGTTCAACGTGGTGGTGGGGCAGGGACGCACGCTGTGCCTGTCGCTGGGGGGCTGCCGACGGTTCAGCGCCGAGCAGCTCGCCATGCTGGAGCTGATCCGCCCATGGCTGATCGGCCTGATGCGCCAGCGCCTGCATTTCGAGAGCCTGCCGGAGCGGGCACCTGCGGGCAAACCGGCGCTGGACTTTGCCAAAGGTCGCGATGAAGCGCGCCGGCAGTTGGAGTCGGTGCTCACCGCACGGGAACTGGATGTGGTGCGCTTGATCCTCTCCGGCCACTCCAACAAGGAGGCCGCGGCCAAGCTTGCGCTTTCCGCCGAGACGGTGAAGGTCCATCGGCGCAACGTGTACCGCAAGCTGGACGTGAACTCCCAGAGCGAGCTGTTCTCGCTGTTGTTCCTGACGGGCGAGGCGCTGGGTAGCTTGCGCTCTGTTTCCTAGTTTTGGTGGTCGTTGATGAGATCTGCGCCAACGCCTGATCCCGGCGGGCGAGCCGGTGGCGGTCCAGGTGCGCGATGCGTTGAGTCATTTCAGGGCGGGGCGCTCGGTTGATCCTGCGTGGTTACTCATCCAAGGCCATGGCCGAACGTCTGGCGATTTCTCCGGAAACCGTCAAGGTTCACCGCCGGCAGTCGTTGGGGCTCGATCCGGAGCATCCTTGAGATTTACCGGGACACGCTCAGGGCTGCTCGGCAAACAGCGCCTTGGCCTCGTCGAAGCACTGCTCGGCAATCGCCGAGCGCGGCTCGCTACGGCGCAGCAGCAAGCCTACCGGGCTGTGGATGCTGGCATCGGCGATGGGCAGGATGCGCAAGTGCTCGGACAACTCTTCCAGCCCGCAATCGAGCGGCATCACCGCGCAGCATAGGCCGGTGTTGATGGCCTGGATCAGCTGGAACGTGGAGTCGCTCTCCAGCACCGCAGCCGGCTCCAGGCCCCGGCTGCGCAGGCTCAGGTCCAACGACTGGCGGTAGTGCATGCCCTTGCTCAGCAGACCCAGCGGCAGGTTGGCCAAGGCTTCCCAGCGCAGTTGCGGTCCGTCGAAGGCGAAATGCCGGGTGTCATGCAGCAGGCCCATGGTGGTGGTGCCTAGTTCGATCACCTCGAAGAAGCTGGTATTGACCTGGTCCAGGTAGCAGATCCCCAGGTCCAGCTGGTTGCGGCTCAGGCCATCGATGATCTGCTCGGAGCTCAGCGAACTGACCTGAAAGTGCAGCTCCGGGTACTTCTCGCGCAGTGGCAGCAGCAGGTGCATGGGGTTGAAGCTAGCCAGCGGCACGGTGCCCAGGCGCAAGCTGCCGACCACCTGGCCACGGCAACTGGCGGCCTCGGCCTGCAGGCCGTCGTGAGCGGCGAGCAGGGTGCGGGCCCAGGCAAGGATGCGCTCGCCGGCTTCGGTGAAGCCCTCGAAGCGCTGGCCGCGCTTGACCAGTACCAGGTCCAGTTCGTCCTCGAGATTGCGCAGGCGCATGGACAAGGTCGGTTGGGTGATGTGGCACAACGCGGCGGCCTGCCCGAAGTGTCGGGTCTGGTCGAGAGCGATGAGGAATTTGAGCTGTTTGATGTCCATGGCGCGGTCTGGCAGGCAAGGAGTCGATTGCGCGACCTTAACCAAGTCTGCCGTGGCTGGCCATTGTTTCGTGATGATAGAGCCGATTGATGGTTTGGTTCGTCATATCGATTGGACGTCGCCCAAGGGTTGGCCCTAGCGTGGTATGGCCATGCCCCATGCAGAGGAACCCAAGGTGAGTGTGAAACCGGATGCAGTGTTCGTACCGCTCAATGTCGCCGTGCTGACCGTCAGCGATACCCGCACCTTCGATAACGACACGTCGGGCGAGCTGCTCGCCACCCGAGCGGTGGAGGTCGGTCATCGCCTGGTGGCGCGCGCGCTGCTCAAGGACGACCTTTACAAGATCCGCGCCCAGGTCGCCCAGTGGATCGCCGATGAACAGGTGCAGGTGGTGATGATCACCGGTGGCACGGGTTTCACCGGTCGCGACAGTACCCCCGAAGCGGTGGAGTGCCTGCTCGACAAGCGTATCGATGGCTTCGGCGAGCTGTTCAGGGCACTGTCGATTCTCGATATCGGCACCTCGACCGTGCAGAGCCGGGCCCTGGCCGGGCTGGCCAACGGCACCTTGGTCTGCTGCCTGCCGGGCTCGACCGGCGCCTGTCGCACGGCCTGGGAAGGCATTCTGGTGGAGCAGCTGGATGCGCGGCACCGGCCATGCAACTTCGTCCCGCACCTCAAGGCGGTGGGAGCCTGCGAAAGCCGCGGCTAGACAAGCGCTTGGCAGGCACCCGCGAATGCGCCAGTGGGCCCACTGATGTATTCGCGCATAAAACCACTGCGACAGGCCGCGCGGCGGTTGCTCAGCTCAGCACATGATCGACCGGCATCAACGCCGGCGGCAGTGGCTCGTGTCCCAGGGCTGAGAGCACGTCGCGCTCGACGGTGCGTACCAGGGCATCGGTCGGCAGGTCGTTTTCATCGCGCCCGAACGGGTCTTCCAGCTCGTTGCCGATGGCGTCCAGACCGAAGAAGGTGTAGCTGATGATGGTGGTGAACGCCGGGGCCAGCCAGCCCAGGGGTTCGGCCAGGGCGAAGGGCAACAGCAGGCAGAAGATGTAGCTGGTGCGATGCAACAGCAACGTGTAAGGGAAGGGCATTGGTGTGCTCTTGATCCGCTCGCAGGTCGCCTGCACCTGCGACATCCCCACCAGGCGCTGTTCCAGCAGGGTGTAACGCCATTCGCTGATGTGCTTGTCTGCGGCCAGGCGCGAGCACTGCTCGCCGATCTCGCGCAGGATGGCGTCGCATGGGTTGTAAGAGCCTGCGCGGGGAGCCTCGGCCAGCCAGGGGCCGGCAGCCTGCAGTTCATCTTCGTTGCGCAGTCGCGCATTCAGGGCGTGGGCAAAGCCGCACAGCCCGCGAAGCAGCCGGGCGCGCAGGTGCTCATCGTTGATCACCTGGCTTTCGCGGATGAACGAGCGCGCTTCGATGATCAGTTGCCCCCAGGCCTTGCGGCCCTCCCACCAGCGGTCGTAACAGACGTTGTTGCGAAAGCTCATGAAGATCGACAGCGACAGGCCCAGCAGCGTGAATGGCGTAGCACTGACCGGGTAGAAGAACGCCGGAAAGTGATGCTCTATCAGCACGATCAAGGCGGCCAGCAAGGTCACCATCAGGCAGCGCAGGGCAATGCGTTTGACGATCGACCCCTTGAGGGTGAACAGCACGCGCAGCACATCGGGGCGGGGATGGACGATCATGGTGTTCCAGAGGCGGCCGGTCAGCCGCCGGTCATGTTCATGAAACGCAGGATCTGCACCTCGCCACCGACTTCGAAGTGATGGCGGTAGGGCTTGAGCTGCATGGCGTCGCGAATGGCCCATTCCAGGCGCTCGGCGTCGCCTGGATGGGCGCGCAGGATCTGCTTGAGGTCCATCGAATGTTCGTTGCCCAGGCACAGCAGCAGGCGGCCCTCGACGGTGAGGCGTACGCGGTTGCAGGTGGCGCAGAAGTTGTGACTGTGGGGCGAGATGAAACCGACCCGGGTGTGTGGTGCTTCGGCCAGGCGCCAGTAACGGGCCGGGCCCTGGGACGACTCGGCCGAGTCGACCAGGGTGAAATGCTCGGCGATGCGTGCGCGCACCTCATCGCTGGAGCAGTAGGACTCGCCGCGCTCATGCTCGTTGATCACGCCCAGGGGCATTTCTTCAATGAAGGAGATGTCCAGTTCCCGATCGACGGCAAAGCGCACCAAGTCGACGATTTCATGGTCGTTGCGGCCTTTTAGCACCACGCAATTGAGCTTGGTGCGCTGGAACCCGGCGCTGCGCGCGGCGTCGATGCCGGCGATCACCTGGCTCAAGTCACCCGTGCGGGTCAGGCTGCGGAAACGCTCGGCATCGAGGCTGTCGAGGCTGATGTTCAGGCGTGATACACCGGCATCGAACAGGGGCTGGGCCAGGCGGCCCAATTGCGAGCCGTTGCTGGTCAGGCACAGCTCGCGCAGACCAGGCAGCGCGGCGATACGTGCGCACAGCTCGACGATGCCCTGGCGTACCAGGGGCTCGCCACCGGTCAGACGGATCTTGCGGGTCCCCAAGGCGACGAAACGCTCGGCCACCTGGTACAGCTCCTCAAGGCTGAGGATCTGCTGGCGCGGCAGGAACTGCATGTCTTCGGCCATGCAGTAGACGCAACGGAAATCGCAGCGGTCGGTCACCGACATCCGCAGATAGTCGATGCGCCGATTGAATCCGTCGATCAGTGCCCGGGTGTTTTCTTCCACGATCGTGCTCTGCAGGTTAGGTGAAGCGGCGGGGCGCCGCGGACTAGTTCCAAGCTATAACCTGTGCGCACCCCCGTCAAATTGCTTTCCCCGACTAAACGATCAGTCTCCTCTATCATGGCCGCAGGCCAAGAAATACGCGGCTTTCCGGTCTTGATCGAAACCGTTTATCACACTGTCAGGCATATCGATTGGACGCGTTGGGGCCGCTCTTCATAGGCTGGAAAAAAGCCGGAGATTCACTGCCGGTGCATTTCCAAGCGCCCGAGGACCCCATGAGCGAAGACAACCACATCAGGGATTACAACGGCCCCGCCGCTGGCTGGGGTGCGCTCAAGAGTGTGACCAAGGCCTGGCTGGGCAGCGAGAACGC
>NZ_KV793327.1:0-5684 GCF_001808425.1 Pseudomonas sp. HMSC08G10
AAAGACAAAACCCCTACCTGCTCACGCAGATAGGGGTTTTGCGAAATGAATCTTGACGATGACCTACTCTCACATGGGGAAGCCCCACACTACCATCGGCGATGCATCGTTTCACTGCTGAGTTCGGGATGGGATCAGGTGGTTCCAATGCTCTATGGTCGTCAAGAAATTCTGTTGCCAGACTGTCTTATGACACTCCAGCCAATTCGGATATGTGATCGTTGTGGTTGCGAACTTTCGGTTGCTTCGTCTTCACCACCGCAATCTGCAGAAGCAAATTGCTTGGGTGTTATATGGTCAAGCCTCACGGGCAATTAGTATCGGTTAGCTCAACGCCTCACAGCGCTTACACACCCGACCTATCAACGTCGTAGTCTTCGACGGCCCTTTAGGGGATTCAAGATCCCAGTGAGATCTCATCTTGAGGCAAGTTTCCCGCTTAGATGCTTTCAGCGGTTATCTCTTCCGAACATAGCTACCCGGCAATGCCACTGGCGTGACAACCGGAACACCAGAGGTTCGTCCACTCCGGTCCTCTCGTACTAGGAGCAGCCCCTCTCAAATCTCAAACGTCCACGGCAGATAGGGACCGAACTGTCTCACGACGTTCTAAACCCAGCTCGCGTACCACTTTAAATGGCGAACAGCCATACCCTTGGGACCGGCTTCAGCCCCAGGATGTGATGAGCCGACATCGAGGTGCCAAACACCGCCGTCGATATGAACTCTTGGGCGGTATCAGCCTGTTATCCCCGGAGTACCTTTTATCCGTTGAGCGATGGCCCTTCCATACAGAACCACCGGATCACTAAGACCTACTTTCGTACCTGCTCGACGTGTGGGTCTCGCAGTCAAGCGCGCTTTTGCCTTTATACTCTGCGACCGATTTCCGACCGGTCTGAGCGCACCTTCGTACTCCTCCGTTACTCTTTGGGAGGAGACCGCCCCAGTCAAACTACCCACCATACACTGTCCTCGATCCGGATCACGGACCTGAGTTAGAACCTCAAGGTTGCCAGGGTGGTATTTCAAGGATGGCTCCATGAGAACTGGCGTCCCCACTTCAAAGCCTCCCACCTATCCTACACAAGCAAGCTCAAAGTCCAGTGCAAAGCTATAGTAAAGGTTCACGGGGTCTTTCCGTCTAGCCGCGGATACACTGCATCTTCACAGCGATTTCAATTTCACTGAGTCTCGGGTGGAGACAGCGCCGCCATCGTTACGCCATTCGTGCAGGTCGGAACTTACCCGACAAGGAATTTCGCTACCTTAGGACCGTTATAGTTACGGCCGCCGTTTACCGGGGCTTCGATCAAGAGCTTCGCTTGCGCTAACCCCATCAATTAACCTTCCGGCACCGGGCAGGCGTCACACCCTATACGTCCACTTTCGTGTTTGCAGAGTGCTGTGTTTTTAATAAACAGTCGCAGCGGCCTGGTATCTTCGACCGGCATGGGCTTACGGAGCAAGTCCTTCACCCTCGCCGGCGCACCTTCTCCCGAAGTTACGGTGCCATTTTGCCTAGTTCCTTCACCCGAGTTCTCTCAAGCGCCTTGGTATTCTCTACCCGACCACCTGTGTCGGTTTGGGGTACGGTTCCCAGTTATCTGAAGCTTAGGAGCTTTTCTTGGAAGCATGGCATCAACCACTTCGTCGCCTAAAGGCAACTCGTCATCAGCTCTCGGCCTTGAAATCCCGGATTTGCCTAAGATTTCAGCCTACCACCTTAAACTTGGACAACCAACGCCAAGCTGGCCTAGCCTTCTCCGTCCCTCCATCGCAATAACTGGAAGTACAGGAATATTAACCTGTTTTCCATCGACTACGCTTTTCAGCCTCGCCTTAGGGACCGACTAACCCTGCGTCGATTAACGTTGCGCAGGAAACCTTGGTCTTTCGGCGTGCGAGTTTTTCACTCGCATTGTCGTTACTCATGTCAGCATTCGCACTTCTGATACCTCCAGCAAGCTTCTCAACTCACCTTCACAGGCTTACAGAACGCTCCTCTACCGCATCACCTAAGTGATACCCGTAGCTTCGGTGCATGGTTTGAGCCCCGTTACATCTTCCGCGCAGGCCGACTCGACTAGTGAGCTATTACGCTTTCTTTAAAGGATGGCTGCTTCTAAGCCAACCTCCTAGCTGTCTAAGCCTTCCCACATCGTTTCCCACTTAACCATGACTTTGGGACCTTAGCTGACGGTCTGGGTTGTTTCCCTTTTCACGACGGACGTTAGCACCCGCCGTGTGTCTCCCATGCTCGGCACTTCCAGGTATTCGGAGTTTGCATCGGTTTGGTAAGTCGGGATGACCCCCTAGCCGAAACAGTGCTCTACCCCCTGGAGTGATACATGAGGCGCTACCTAAATAGCTTTCGAGGAGAACCAGCTATCTCCGAGCTTGATTAGCCTTTCACTCCGATCCACAGGTCATCCGCTAACTTTTCAACGGTAGTCGGTTCGGTCCTCCAGTCAGTGTTACCTAACCTTCAACCTGCCCATGGATAGATCGCCCGGTTTCGGGTCTATACCCAGCGACTAAACGCCCTATTAAGACTCGCTTTCGCTACGCCTCCCCTATTCGGTTAAGCTCGCCACTGAATATAAGTCGCTGACCCATTATACAAAAGGTACGCAGTCACCTAACAAAGTAGGCTCCCACTGCTTGTACGCATACGGTTTCAGGTTCTATTTCACTCCCCTCTCCGGGGTTCTTTTCGCCTTTCCCTCACGGTACTGGTTCACTATCGGTCAGTCAGTAGTATTTAGCCTTGGAGGATGGTCCCCCCATGTTCAGACAAAGTTTCTCGTGCTCCGTCCTACTCGATTTCATTGATAAGAGACTTTCGTGTACGGGGCTATCACCCACTATGGCCGCACTTTCCAGAGCGTTCCACTAATCTCAAATCAACTTAAGGGCTGGTCCCCGTTCGCTCGCCACTACTAAGGGAATCTCGGTTGATTTCTTTTCCTCAGGGTACTTAGATGTTTCAGTTCCCCTGGTTCGCCTCTTGCACCTATGGATTCAGTACAAGATACCTAGGTTATCCTAGGTGGGTTCCCCCATTCAGAGATCTCTGGATCACAGTCTGTTTGCCGACTCCCCAAAGCTTATCGCAGGCTACCACGTCTTTCATCGCCTCTGACTGCCAAGGCATCCACCGTATGCGCTTCTTCACTTGACCATATAACCCCAAGCAATCTGGTTATACTGTGAAGACGACATTCGCCGAAAATTCGCATGTTGCTCAATGAAGAGCAGAACTCACAAATTTTACCTTAGCCTGATGGCCCACCAGTGAAAGTGGTCATCAGTCTATCTATCACATATCCGAATTTTTAAAGAACGATCTGACAAAAGTCAGAAATCAACATTCACACCGGAATGTTCATTTCTAAGTTCTGCAGGTAACGGCAAGTGGTGGAGCCAAGCGGGATCGAACCGCTGACCTCCTGCGTGCAAGGCAGGCGCTCTCCCAGCTGAGCTATGGCCCCGTAGTCATCTGCACCAAGCTAATGGTAGGTCTGGGCAGATTTGAACTGCCGACCTCACCCTTATCAGGGGTGCGCTCTAACCAACTGAGCTACAGACCTATAACAGGGTCGCGTTACAGCATCGTCTTCTTCAAGGAATCAAGCAATTCGTGTGGGAGCTCATCAGCAGGCTGATGTCTTCGATTAAGGAGGTGATCCAGCCGCAGGTTCCCCTACGGCTACCTTGTTACGACTTCACCCCAGTCATGAATCACACCGTGGTAACCGTCCTCCCGAAGGTTAGACTAGCTACTTCTGGTGCAACCCACTCCCATGGTGTGACGGGCGGTGTGTACAAGGCCCGGGAACGTATTCACCGCGACATTCTGATTCGCGATTACTAGCGATTCCGACTTCACGCAGTCGAGTTGCAGACTGCGATCCGGACTACGATCGGTTTTGTGAGATTAGCTCCACCTCGCGGCTTGGCAACCCTCTGTACCGACCATTGTAGCACGTGTGTAGCCCAGGCCGTAAGGGCCATGATGACTTGACGTCATCCCCACCTTCCTCCGGTTTGTCACCGGCAGTCTCCTTAGAGTGCCCACCATAACGTGCTGGTAACTAAGGACAAGGGTTGCGCTCGTTACGGGACTTAACCCAACATCTCACGACACGAGCTGACGACAGCCATGCAGCACCTGTGTCAGAGTTCCCGAAGGCACCAATCCATCTCTGGAAAGTTCTCTGCATGTCAAGGCCTGGTAAGGTTCTTCGCGTTGCTTCGAATTAAACCACATGCTCCACCGCTTGTGCGGGCCCCCGTCAATTCATTTGAGTTTTAACCTTGCGGCCGTACTCCCCAGGCGGTCAACTTAATGCGTTAGCTGCGCCACTAAAATCTCAAGGATTCCAACGGCTAGTTGACATCGTTTACGGCGTGGACTACCAGGGTATCTAATCCTGTTTGCTCCCCACGCTTTCGCACCTCAGTGTCAGTATCAGTCCAGGTGGTCGCCTTCGCCACTGGTGTTCCTTCCTATATCTACGCATTTCACCGCTACACAGGAAATTCCACCACCCTCTACCATACTCTAGCTCGCCAGTTTTGGATGCAGTTCCCAGGTTGAGCCCGGGGCTTTCACATCCAACTTAACGAACCACCTACGCGCGCTTTACGCCCAGTAATTCCGATTAACGCTTGCACCCTCTGTATTACCGCGGCTGCTGGCACAGAGTTAGCCGGTGCTTATTCTGTCGGTAACGTCAAAACAGCAAGGTATTAACTTACTGCCCTTCCTCCCAACTTAAAGTGCTTTACAATCCGAAGACCTTCTTCACACACGCGGCATGGCTGGATCAGGCTTTCGCCCATTGTCCAATATTCCCCACTGCTGCCTCCCGTAGGAGTCTGGACCGTGTCTCAGTTCCAGTGTGACTGATCATCCTCTCAGACCAGTTACGGATCGTCGCCTTGGTGAGCCTTTACCTCACCAACTAGCTAATCCGACCTAGGCTCATCTGATAGCGTGAGGTCCGAAGATCCCCCACTTTCTCCCGTAGGACGTATGCGGTATTAGCGCCCCTTTCGGAACGTTGTCCCCCACTACCAGGCAGATTCCTAGGCATTACTCACCCGTCCGCCGCTGAATCAAGGAGCAAGCTCCCGTCATCCGCTCGACTTGCATGTGTTAGGCCTGCCGCCAGCGTTCAATCTGAGCCATGATCAAACTCTTCAGTTCAATACTGCTTGGGTTTTTAAGAAACCCTAAACTTGGCTCAGCAATCTCAAATGACTATGTGATTTCTCGCATGGCCACTTGTGATGCTGATAATCTTGGCGACGATCAGTCCGTACTCACAAGCACCCACACGAATTGCTTGATTCGATTGTTAAAGAGCGATTTGGTTAAGCGCTTTGCTCAACCGAGGCCGCGCATTCTACGCTTTCCTCTAAGTCTGTCAAGCGTTTATTTTGAAGTTTTTTCCGAGAAACCCGTTCAACTTCAACCGCTTAACTCGCTGCGATCTCTCGTAGCGGGAGGCGAATCATACAGCGTTAAAACCTGCTGTCAACTGCCTTTTTCACCGCTGCCGATCAGAAGACCGAAGCCCTTCCGATACTACCTGAAGCGTTCAACTCGTTGATTATCAAGGAGTTTTGCGTTTCGACTGCGTCGGAAGTGGGGCGCATTATAAGGGGATTCGAAA
>NZ_KV793328.1:0-16297 GCF_001808425.1 Pseudomonas sp. HMSC08G10
GGAAATACAGGGTTACTTCAGACCTTCCCTAAGCTCGGCTTTTGGCCGACACTGATCAGCAGCATCCTCATCACAATGGCCAGCTTCGGAGGCTTCGCCATACTGCTGCGCCGGTTCGGCATTGAGCTTCTATGATCCGGTGGCCGCAGGGATCATCTTGATGAGTCTTAACGGCTATTAACACACTCGCCCTTCACCAGGTAGCGAACCATGTGCAGTTCGCCTTTCGAGTCTTCGTAGGTCATCATGCTTCTTACATTACCGCAGTACCGCACATTGGGTGATACATACACCAACTTACCAACGTCCAGGTCCATGCCATAGGCGTAGTCTTCTAGTTGAGGCATGGGCTTTTTTACGCGTTGAGCATAATCCGCTGTAGCCTCTCTAGCAGTACGCTCGATGTGTTTATTGATCTCCATACCGCTTTGGGCATTGGCTGTTAGTGATGTAAAGAGCATAAACACGGCGATCGCTGATACAGTAGTGTTCATAAGAAGTCCCTTAATAAAAAAGCGCCCGTAGGGGGGCGCTAAAATTCACCTACCAAAGGAGCGTATGGTTTACAGGTGAATGCACTGGCGCGAACAACTGCTCGGTGCTCTTGCCAAGCTGCTTTGAAATGAGACAATTTCCAAAGCAGCGATGCCTCTTCCGCTGCCCTTAAACTAGCAAAGGAGGCTAACACCAAGATGATCGTGCAATTACAATTTGGACATGTAATAGATTGTAAGATAATTATTCGAGAGAATATCGAGCCGCCACGTGAACTAATTTGCAGAAAGGCGCTGCGGTTTGCGGCCGTGCATGGGGTCTGCCTGCGTGGCGCCCTCGATCCAAGGCCAGTACCAGTCCTTGCAAGCTAACGACCGAAATGCTGCCTGTCCTGGCCGATTCCACCTGCCAGGCGAATCTGTCATACACCGCCGCAGGCCCCAGAATCCGCTATGCTTAGGGGTGGAGCCTGCATGACTGTCAGAAATCTTGCGGCTACATTACAAATTTGTAGGATTTCGCCGCGGCCAGCTTCTTCGCGTTAAGATTCAAGCGTCCTCAGGTGACCCGGCGTATGGACAGAGGTAGCGACTACCACATGCCATACCCTCAGCCAAACTTTCGAACAGCCTGCAACCATAATCTTGGCGGATTAGGCCAACTCCTTCCTCACACCTTGAGATAAGTTATGCGCGTTCTAGTTGTGGAAGACGAAATTAAAACTGCCGAATATCTTCAGCAGGGCCTATCCGAAAGCGGGTATGTCGTAGATATCGTGCACAACGGTGTAGATGCTCTGCACTTGTTCAACACTAATGTCTATTCGTTGGTCCTCCTGGACGTGAACCTCCCGGGTATCGACGGCTGGGACCTGCTGGAAACCATCCGTAAGACCAGCCGGGTCCGCATCATCATGCTGACCGCCCGCGGACGCATCAATGACAAGCTCAAGGGCTTGGACGGCGGCGCGGATGACTACCTTGTGAAGCCATTCGAATTCCCTGAGCTGCTTGCTCGCATCCGTTCGCTGCAACGCCGTGGTGATGAGTTAGTCG
This sequence comes from Pseudomonas sp. HMSC08G10, assembly GCF_001808425.1. Lineage (NCBI taxonomy): Bacteria > Pseudomonadati > Pseudomonadota > Gammaproteobacteria > Pseudomonadales > Pseudomonadaceae > Pseudomonas > Pseudomonas sp. HMSC08G10. Next base: position 1,551 of record NZ_KV793328.1, read on the forward strand.
AGAAGAGCTCGCTGAAAATTGCCGATCTGGAACTCGACTCCGTCCGCCATCGCGTCTTCCGCGGTGGCACACGCATCGATCTCACCACCAAGGAATTTGCGCTTCTGCACCTGCTCATGAGCCGAACGGGCGAAGCGCTGACTCGCTCTCAGATCATCTCGTTGGTCTGGGATATGAATTTCGATTGCGACACCAATGTCATCGATGTAGCCATCCGGCGCTTGCGCTCGAAGATCGATGACCCGTTTGAAACCAAGCTCATTCACACGCTTCGTGGCGTTGGGTACGTTTTTGAGGAACGCGCATGAGGCCATTCAGCCTGGCTGCAAAGCTGGGGTTAAAAGTTGGGTTGATGAGCGCAGCGTTGCTGCTTCTGTTCGCCACCTTTGGCTATCTGATGGTAGGCAAGGCTCTGGAAAGAAATGCCAGAGCAGACCTGGAAGTAAAGATGGCGGGGATGGCTCACAACCTGTCCACCATCCCGGACATCTCCGGCGTCAACGCGGATGCGCATCAGCTTGTCGATTTGGTCATGGGCCACAACAACCTGTATGTGAGCATATTCGATACCTCACAGAATCAGACTCCCCTGCTCTCGATTGGCTCGAAACAGGTCAATCTGGAGGTGCACAAGTTTCAGCCGGCGGCCCAGCCCAAAGAGCACGAATGGCGTGATACGCAGGACCGTCCTCTGCTGAGTGCTTCTCGAATCATGCGTTTGGGCGATGGAACAGAGGTCAGCGTCTATATGACCATGGACCAGTCATCCAGTGAGGCGCTGCTCGATGCGTTGCTGACCTGGGCCTTGATGATGTCCCCCGTCATCCTCGCACTGATCTTGGCCATTGGCTGGTGGACTGTGCGCAGAGGCCTGCTACCACTGACCAAGTTCCTCAAGATCGCCTCGAAAATCTCAACCGAGAGCCTCGACCATCGCCTTCCAACTGATGGGATGCCGGCAGAACTCAAAATGCTCGCCGACGGCATCAACATCATGCTGGCTCGCCTGGATGATGGGGTTCAGCAGCTCTCGCAGTTTTCTGACGACCTTGCTCACGAACTTCGAGCACCGCTTTCCAACCTGATGGGCAAGGCCCAGGTTGCCTTGACCAGAGAACGATCGCTTTCCGAGTACCGGGAGGTTCTGGAGTCGTGCACAGAAGAGCTGGACCGCATGAGCCGCATGGTTTCCGACATGCTGTTCTTGGCCCAGGTCAGTCATCCAGCATCAATGGTGGAGTTCGAATCCGTCTCCTTGGTCGACGAGGTTCAGCGAGTGTGCGATCTCTTCAGCATTTCAGCAGAAGAAGGCGAGATTCAGCTGCAGATCTCCGGCAGTGATGACGTGGTGCGCGGGAATCGCCTGATGGTTCAACGTGCCGTCTCGAATCTGGTCTCGAACGCGATCCGTTACTGCCCTCGCGGCCGCACGGTCTACGTTAAGGTGCAGCATAGTGCGAGCGGTACGACGTTGAGTGTCGGCAACCCCGGCCGTGGTATTGCCAAGGAACACCACGCGCACTTGTTTGAGCGGTTCTACCGTGTGGACAAGAGCCGAGCACGGAGCGAAGGCGGTACCGGTCTTGGCTTGGCCATTGTGCAGTCGATCATGAGTCTGCACCAGGGATCGGCGAGCGTGGAGGTGACCGAAGAAAACTTCACCTGGTTCCACCTTCACTTTCCGGAAGCCCAGCAAATGCAGCCGGCAATGACCGCCGCTTAAATTGCGCAGACACGATTAGGCCCGTCAATCGACGGGCCTTTTGTTTGCCTCAATGCATCAGTGCCGAAGGACCACAGGGTCCATGGGCGACCGCAGAATCACCGACTTAATAATCTTCTGTTCGTCAGGATTGGCGTTTTTCCACAGGTGTGAGAAGTACTGAGCATTCACTTTCTCTTGAGCACTTACGCTGCTGGCGGCATCGATCAGGCGCATGGTCGAGTAGACACAGATCAGCGCCAGAATGAAGAACGCCGTGGCGACCACCATCACATAACGCTTGGCCAGCACCGGTGCCCGCTTGAGCTCCTGGATAGAGGCGTCCGCCGCCTTTGTCGCTGCTGTAAGCTCCGAGATCAGTGGCTGGATGGCGGTGTCGACTCCGCGGCATGCAGCTGAATACGCTGATGCAGCGGCGCGCAAGGCAACCTCCTCCGCGTTCGACCAAGCCTTCTCCGCCTTTCGCACCTCCTCCTGAATCTGCCGGCCGACAGCGTCCACCTGCTCCACCAGTTCGTTCGACCTCTCCAAAACAGCGCTGGAGGTGCGCGTCTGCGAGGTCAGCTCATCGAGCTGGACAGTGAGTTTTTCAGTGCAGCGGCGAAAGTCACCGATAGCAACTGCCCAGGGCTCTATGTCATTCATGGCTATCTCCTAGGGCGGCCAACAACGCCGCGCTGAATTAACGCGCTAGATATCAAAATTGTAATTTAAGAGAAAATTCGAAGTCGCCCTCGACAGTGCCGAGATAGACATGATCCTTCCAGATTTGAAGATTTAACGCATCCTATCTGCAGCCAAAATTACGGAATTGTAATTATTGACTCACCTTGTCGTTAGCTTCGCGTTCCTAAACTACAAACCAACAAAGGCCGCTAATCAGGTTGGCCTAGTATGAGCCGAGGTTCACAATGAAATTTGTCAAATCTATCGCTATTGGCAGCCTGCTGCTGGGTCTCATGGGTACCGCTTACGCTGAAGGCGGCTTCGAGCGAACGAAACAGTTCAACGAGAACTTCCGAACCGAACAGGCTCGCCTATGGAGCGATGACTCTTCGGACCAGAACAAACAACAAGTCGCTCAAGAGCAAAAGAAAGAAAGCAAGGATGGTAAGGAACAAGCCGACAATTAATCGGCGGTTAAATAGGACTTCAAATGACGAAAGAAATCGACAAAAAAGCCAGGGTAAAACCTGGCTTTTTTGTGCTTGGAATTTAGCCTTCGTTCTTGCGAGGCGTTTCCGCATTGCTTTCTCCGGCCAGACCCTCGGCACCTTGTGCGGGGCGTTTCCAATGGCACAGCAGGAGCTGGCTGGCGTTCGCTTCGGTGATCGATGTGCAAGCTAGATCAGCGGGCAGACCATCCTTGCTGTCTCGCAAGCGCCTGGACAGATAGAACGAGCCATCCCGCGGCCACTTGGCAGGATCCTTGATGTTCTCGGACTTCCCGCTGCTGTAAAACTCCGACGAGTATGAGCGGCGGCCAGGATAGATCAGGGGAGCGGAATGAGCAGACTGCACATTGAGCCAGGCTTGAACCACATCCCGCTGATTCTGAGGGCGCTCCTCTAGTACCCCGGCGTAGATGATGCCCGCACCGATGATTGGCAACACCAATGCGCTCGCAGCGGCAGCCCAGGTGGTCTTCGGGCCAACTTCGCTGACCCGTGCAGACAGCAGCAATGCCCACGCTGGCAGCGCGGGTAGCAGGTAGGTCCACAGAATGTTGCCTGCAAATGTGAAGAAGACCGGTGTCGCCAAGGCCCACAGCCAGAGGTAGGCTTTGAAGCGCTGCATCGATCCACGCTTGCGGATCAACAGTGGTAGAAACAAGGCCCATGGCAGTAGCGACAATCCGAGCTGGATCCAGATGCTGCCGTACGGCTTGGCATGAGCACTACCATAGAGGTCCCCTGCCCAGTTACTGACGACGTAGCGGCTCCAGTGCTCACCAACGAAGAAGTACTCCATGAAGCCGGGCGTTTTCATCTCGGCCGCGACATACCATGGCACGGATATACCGAACATAAGTACAAGGCCGCTAATCCAGGGAAGCCTCAGTACCCGTCCCCATTCCTTGTAGATAACGAACCAGGCGAATGCCGGCGCCCCCATAAGCACCAGGGTCAGCGGCCCTTTGGCAAGCAAGCCCAGCCCGAGACCTGCGAACATCAGGTAGGCATCCGCCTTGCTGGCGCACTTCATCCAACGCCAGAAACCGTAGCTGGCCAGCAGAATCGAGAACGACAAAACAGGGTCAGTCAGCACAACACCGCTGGAGACCAGGCCAAGTGTGGTGCTGGAAAAAATAATGGCAGCCCAGATGCCGGCGTTACGAGAAATCTGCTGCGTGCCGAGTTTGATGATGATGAAACAGCTTGCCAGGTGGAGTAGCCACGCTGGGAAGCGCGCAGCGAACTCGTTAACGCCGAAGACCGTCATGCTCGCGGCCTGGGTCCAGAAGGACAACGGAGGCTTGCCCCAGAACGGTACCCCGTAGTCGAACATGGGCGTGATCCAGTCATTCAACTCGACCATCTTGCGAGCCATTTCAGCGTAACGGGCCTCAGATGTGTCCATCAGCGGGTAGATGCCCAGCCCCACCAAACGCAATAGCAAAATCGAACCCAGGACCCACCACAGCGTCCTCTCGTTCTTCAGGTTCAGCATTTCTTACCCTCGATCGAAGCCATCGAAGGGTGGAGTGACACGGGATCTGCCTTGTTGCTGTGCTTCAGGAAATAGAGAGGCCGGCGCTTCACTTCCGCGAGTGTCACGCCCAGGTACTCCCCCACCATGGCGACACCGACGCACATGAATGAAGCCATTCCGACGATCAGGTGATGGATGTCGAAACTGCCTGCCACAAGCGACGCAAGCATGTAGCAGATGCTGGAGACGAAAAGACCGAAACTGATGAGGCTGAAAATGCGCAGTGGTTTGCGAGAGAAGCTGACGATGCTCTCGATGGCCAGATTGAACAGGCCAGCTGCATTCCATTTGGTGCTCCCGGCATGGCGAACAGTGCGATTGTAGGGCAGTTCGATGGTACGAAAGCCTACCCAGCCGATCATGCCTTTGAGAATCCTGGAGCGTTCATCCAGGGCCCGCAGGGCTGCCAGCGGCGCAGGCCCAATCAATCGGAAATCGCTGACATCGGCCGGCATGTCCACCTTCTCCACCAGGCGCTGCATGACCCAGTAGTAAGCCCGGGCACTCATGCGCTTGAACCACGAATCACCGATTCTCAGGTTGCGCTGCATGTTCACCACGTCGTAGCCGCGTTGCCAGTAGTCCACCATGGCCGCGATGAGCTCTGGTGGATCCTGCAGGTCGACATCAATGAAGATCAGCGCACTGCCACGGGCATGGTCTATCCCGGCGCTCAGTGCAGCCTCTTTGCCGAAGTTGCGACTCAGGGACAGGCAACGTACAGATGACCCATCCTGATAGTGGCGAAGAATGTCGGCCGTCCGGTCATTACTGCCGTCGTCGACATAGAGGATTTCGCAGGAGACGGGTAAGCGCTTCACCACGCGGGTGATTCGCTGGTGGAACTCGGGGATGGTTTCCTCTTCCTGGAAGCAAGGGACCACGATGGTTAACAAGGGATCAGGGCGCTCGGGAAAGCGATGTAATGTCTGCATGATTGAATGTCCAAAAGCGATGTGCAATGAATCCAAGTGCAGTGAGGCTTAAGGTCACTACGACTTGGGAGATGAGCGGTGACAGATTCGACTTGATGAGGAACCACATACCCACGCCATTGCCGAAGTTTGTGGTTAACGCGACCAGTGCAAACCTGACAGGCTGAAACTTACGAGAGCCATCTGCCACAAAACAGAGCGCCCTATTTCCAATGAAGCTCGCGATTGCGCCAACCATGCCGCCACAGATACTGGCCAGTAACGGAGTAACGAATTCTGTCGTAACCAGCAATAGGAACACCGCATAATGGACTCCCGTTGCTATGAAGCCGATCCCCAGATAACGAATCAGTAAGGTAGTAAGAGGTGGGGTTTGATTTTCCATGCCCAAAGCCTATGGAGGCAAAGGTGAAAAAATAGTGAACTAAATGTAAATGCGTAATTAGCCGAATCTATATATGGTAAGTAACAAGTCGGCGCACTAGGCTAGCACGCTACAATATCAGAGGGATTGCCTGAAAATTACGCTTTCGAAATAAAAGCCTTCCGATAACGCATGCATGACCCGTGGATTACAATGTTGACAAGATAAGGAAACACCGGGTGGCATTGAGATAGATTCCCCGAATTAAGGGGGACCTAATGGTTACACAAAATGAAACATATACAAGCAGCGTTGTTCCTTACAGCCCTGACATATTGGATGATTTGCCAATTGATGATCAGCTGGCCGTAGAGTTTTTCGCAACAGCACGTTGTGCCAGTTTCAAACAGGCTGCCCGAGGGCTCAATGTGCCAGTGGTAGGCCTGCGGAAACGCTTGGAGAAACTGGAAGAGCACATTGGTGCTCCCGTGTTTGTCTACAAACACAACAAGCTTGCCCTGACCCGCACAGGCGAGAGGGTCAGCCATTACCTGTGCCAGCTCTTCGGCCCAGACGGCCTTGGCAAGTCCGGTGAAAAGGAAGTCCCCAGGCTTACCATCGCGATCACAGAGCCAGTGCTGAACGACATCGTAAACCGCGATCTAGTCGCCTACGTGCGTGATCATGCCGAAATGCAGCTGGAAATCCATTCAGAATGCACAACGCAGATGCTTTCTGAGTGTGAAGTCGATGTGGGTATCGCTTTGGTGAGCCCAGATGATAAAGGCGCGCTTGATCGCCATCCTACGTATAGGTTTGAAAGGCTTGGCCGGATTGGGCACGCCCTGTTCATTTCCAGCCGCTATTCAAGAAGCGTCACCCTTCCAGTGGAGAGCTTGGATTTGCACAACTTCATGCTCGTTGTCCCTTGGGATGAAGAGATCTTGGCGGGCTCACGAAAGTGGGCATCGATAATGGCTGAGCATCAGGGCGGTACCACTCGGGTCAAGAGCTACAACCTATCACGAGGCCTTGTCGTTGGCGGTGCGTGTATTGGAGTGCTGCCCGACTACAGCCGAAAACTGGAGAGAAATATCCTACCCGTGCCGGGTTTCCTGGACGACCTGGAGGAGAAAGATGTCTATCTTGTTATCAAAACGAAGCTTGTCCGCAATCCGCAGGTTTTGGAAATTCGAAGATTGATCAAGAAGAGCTTCTTTGATAAGAAGGACTGGCTTGTTCGGTAACAGTTTTGTTAGGTTTCAAACTCCTCCGTTAACACTACAGAAACACAACTGTCATATTCGCTTGCAACCTAGTCAGAGTGCTTAGAACAAAGGCATCTTGTTACAGCGGGTGACAACCGTGGCCTGCTCCCATCTGCAAGATAAATTTAGGCCGGCGCAGGGCGAAATATAACGTCGGTAGCTAAGCACTTAACATACGAGAGGCAAGCAATGATCCGTTCTTCGAACATGCGGGAAAAGCTGTTGGCTGCCGCAATAATAGGCACATTTTCCTCGCAAGCATTCTCCGGAACAGTAACCACTGACGGAGCTGACATCGTTCTGAAGACCAAGGGCGGTCTTGAAGTATCGACTTCTGACAAGGAATTCAGTTTCAAACTGGGCGGCCGAGTTCAGGCCGACTACGGCCGTTTCGATGGTGTCTTCACCAAGAATGGCGATACCGCTGACGCAGGCTACTTCCGTCGCGCCTACCTTGAGCTCGGTGGCGTGCTGTACCGCGACTGGAAGTATCAGCTCAACTACGACCTTTCCCGCAACACGGGCAACGACTCCGACGGCTACTTCGACGAAGCCAGCCTGACCTACACGGGTTTCAAGCCGGTGCAACTGCGCTTTGGCCGTTTCTACACCGACTTCGGTCTTGAGAAAGCCACCAGTTCGAAGTGGACCACCGCCATGGAGCGGAACCTCTCGTACGACCTGGCGGACTGGATCAACGACAACGCCGGCATGGGTGTTCAAGCCACCAGCACCATCGCTGACATGGCTTATGTTTCCGGTAGCGTTTTCAGCGAAACCAATAACAACTCGGATGGCGACAGCACCAAGCGCTACAACGTACGTGGCGTGTTCGCACCGCTGCACAGTGATGGCAACGTCCTGCACGTCGGTGCTCAGTACGCTTACCGCGACCTCAAAAACAGTGCGGTCGATACCCGGATTCGTTCGCGTCTGGGCGTCCGCGGTGTAGATACCAATGGCGGCGGCGATGCCGGCACCAACGGCAACCGCATGCTGTTTGGCGGTGCTGCTGCACAAGATGGCCTGTGGAAGGACGACTCGGTCTGGGGTCTCGAAGGTGCCTGGGCCACCGGCCCGTTCTCGGTTCAAGCGGAATACCTTCGCCGCAAGCTGAAAGCTGACCAGGCCAACAACGACATGAAGGCCTCCGGTTACTACGCCCAGATGGCTTACACCCTGACCGGCGAGCCGCGTATCTACAAGCTCGATGGTGCCAAGTTCGACACTATCAAACCAGAGAACAAGGAACTGGGGGCCTGGGAAGTCTTCTACCGCTTTGACGATATCAAGGTCGAAGACGGCAACCTGGTCACCGCGGCGGACCAATCGAACGAGCGCAAGGCCAAGAGCCACACGGTGGGTGTGAACTGGTACGTCAACGAGGCGGTGAAAGTCAGTGCCAACTACATCAACGTGCGCACCGACAACAACGAGAACACCGTGGGCGACGACAGCGGCAATGCCATCGTGACCCGCCTGCAATACGTCTTCTGATCCCTCTCATCAGTCTGACGTGAGAAAGCCGGAAGCGCTCAACGTGCTTCCGGCTTTCCTGTTTCTGGAGGTGATCAAGCATGGAGCGCCCTCCTCCTACCTGCTTTCGCTTACCGATGACCGCTCTTGCCAAAGCTCGGCGAATCTGATGTGATTGCCGCGTCGGGCTTTGCATGGTGGCCGTGCAAGCAAATCAAACCTGACTCCTATTCATGATTGAACCTGATTCGACGTCCAGCTTCGCGTCTAACGGCCCTACAAGCGCAGCTACCCCAACGTCGCTCATTAGGGGATAGTCATGTCTGCAAAAAAGCTGCTTCAACCTCTCGCTGCTCAGCTGCACGCCTCGTTCTCGGCTTCTGGCCGCCCGTACTCTCATCTGCACCTCCACCAGCTGTTCCACGCGGCCATCGGCTCCGTTGCACCGCAAGTTGCCATCCAAGACAAGCTGCCAATTCAGGTCTGTCGTGACAACGAGACACGGCAGTACAACCTCTACGCGGCGGTCGAGCGGGCGAAAACGTGCTTAGGATTGACCGATCTTCAAGCAGTCGGTGTGGCTGAAGAAGTCATTGAGGTGCTACGAACTGCGGGAATCGGCGTGAACCAGGTTCGCCTGCTCCTTGACCCCTCCTTCAGCTCGAAGACTCGCAAAAAGGCCTTCAAGGCTCTCTGCAAGAACCTGGATCTGAACGAGCTAGGCGATCGCTTCGTCCCCAAGACTGCCACGTTGGCCATCGCTGCTGGTATTGCGCCGCCTCCCAAAATGTCGTGGAAGGATCGCTTCGCCCTGGCTGCAAATTCCCCCATGCGGGGGCCAAGCGAGCTCATCAGCATGGTCAACCGGGATGAGTGTTATCTGTGGGTATTCCCACCGACTGACCATCATGCGACGGCTCCAGCGACGCATGACCGTTTCTTTGGTGAAAAGACCCACCCGAGCGCAGAAATGGGCATGGGGTTCAGCATCATCGATTCCGGCTGGACCCGCCCCAAGTACCCGCTATCCAGGCAGTCACAAGAGACCTTCATCCAGTATTCGCTTTCTGCGCCGATGTGGTCCTGGCGCGCACAAAGTGACACCTGGCGCCTGGGAAACATCCTGCGTTCAAGAATCCTTGACGGGGCTCCTTGGCATAACGAGCCTCTGAGTGACGTGCTTCCGAGCGGCCTTAAATCCCTGCCCCGGATCTATGGGTGCGAAACCTGCCGAACGCTGTTCATTGAGAATCACAGCGACTACCCGGATGTACCCACTCAGTGCCAATGCGGTGAGGCGAGCAGCACGGGTGACCAAAACGAGTCATCTGCTCTCAATAGCTGATTTTCCTTACGGTGGCGGGCTGAGCCCCCCGTTAGGGATTGGCTATGGGAGCGGGATTCGCTCACCCCAAACCTGAAGGCGCCGCCACCTAACCGAGCGATATGAGCTGAATGCTCGCGGAGTAGATATGCAAAAGAGTAAAAACAAACAGGACACCCTGGCGGCGATCAATGCGCTTGTCGAGATTGCGTATGATCAGGGATTTGCGGACGGACACGGAGTCGGCAATCAAGTCGGTTTCGTAGCCGGTGTCATGAGCCTCAAAGCTGCATTGGCCTGCGGCTTACGGCATGGCTCACCTGAGTGCGGAAAGGCCCTTGAAAGCCTCAAGCGCATCGGGATCGACGAGTGAGAGAAAAGTACGGGTCGTGCGCTGATCGCGCACGACCCGTACTTCTACTTCAGGTCATTTCCCTGCTTAGCTTCATGATTGAAGCTCAGGGATCAGGTGCTTCTGCGGTAGGCCAACAGGCGCAAGGCGTTGAAGACGACCAACAGTGTGGAGCCCTCATGGATCGCAACAGCGGCACCAATGCTCAAGCCCATGATGGTGGACGGAACCAGGATGGCCACAATCCCCAAGCTGACGAACAGATTCTGGTGGATGATCGATCGCGTGTGACGGCTCAGCCCCACCGCAAATGGGAGTTGCCTGATGTCGTCAGCCATAAGCGCGATATCAGCCGTTTCCAGGGCAACATCAGATCCAGCAGCCCCCATTGCGATACCAACGCTCGAACTGGCCATGGCAGGGGCATCATTGACGCCGTCACCCACCATGGCCACCTTGGCGCTAAGGCGCAGGTTTTTGATGGCCTTGACCTTGTCTTCCGGCATCAGGTCTCCCCACGCTTCATCTAAGCCAACTTGTTTGGCTACAGCCTCTGCAACGCGGTTGTGGTCTCCAGAAATCATGACCATGCGTTCGATGCCCATCTCTCTAAGCTTCTGGAGTGCCTCTTTGGCCCCCTCCCGGGGTGTGTCCAATAGCCCGATAGCGCCCAGATCCTTGTCAGCACGCCGTACCACCATGGTGGTACGGCCTGACTGACGTAGACGCTCCGCAGCCTCCAGGGCTGCCTTGCTGAGTGCGGGAATACCATTGGTACCGAACATCTCGACCTTGCCAATCCAGACGAACTGCCCATCAAGCTCAGCACGCACGCCGCGGCCAATCATGTTGCTCATGTTCTTGGCTTGGAATCGGCGCCGTGTGCCAATCATCTCTTCACCGTCACGCACAATTGCCGCAGCCAGCGGATGGTCGCTCATCGACTCCACAGCGATGGCGACGTTTAGCAGATCCTCGATCTGCGTGCCGCCTATGGGTATTACATCGGTGATACGTGGGCGCCCTTCGGTCAGGGTACCGGTCTTGTCGAATGCCATGGCATTCAATGATCCAAGCTCTTCAAGTGGCGCACCGCCCTTGATCAGCACGCCACCTCGGGCTGCCCTGGCGATGCCAGAGAGAATGGCGCTTGGTGTAGCGATCGCGAGCGCGCAGGGGCTGGCTGCAACCAGTACGGCCATCGCCCGGTAGAACGAGTCACGGAACGGCTCGTCAAGGAAAATGCCGGCAAATAGCAGCCCGACTACCAGCAGTAAAACCAACGGGACGAATATGCGTTGGAAGCGGTCCGTGAATCGCTGGGTCGGTGACTTCCTGACTTCGGCTTCACTGACCATCTTGATGACCCGCGCCAAGGTACTCTCCGTAGAGCGCCGTGTTACCTCAACCTCGATGAGCGTTTCGCCATTGATGGTACCGGCGAAGACTTTCGAGGCTGCATCCACTGCATCTGGCTTGCTGCGTGCGAGTTCGGCATCAGGAACAGGTTGCTTGTCCACGGGGACGCTCTCACCGGTTACTGGCGCCTGGTTGATACTTGAGGAGCCTACGACTACAAAACCATCGGCCGGCAGGCGGTCATTGGGGCGCACGATGACAACGTCACCGGGAACCAGCAGCTCCACGGGCATCTCCACCGTGCCATTTGCTCTGCGTACGATCGCGGTGGCTGGTGCGAGCTTGGACAGTGCCTCAATCGCTTTCTTGGCCCGCCCCATCGCGTAGCTTTCAAGGGAATGCCCCAGACTGAACAGGAACAGCAGCAGAGCCCCCTCCGCCCAGGCGCCGATGCTCGCGGCACCGACTGCGGCGAGAAGCATCAGCGAGTCGATCTCGAAGCGTTTCTGACGGATGTTGGTAACCGCTTCCTTAGTGGTGAACCATCCACCGAACACGTAGGCCGACACGTACAGAATCAGAGGCAGACGATCAATCAGGCCAAGTTTTCCTGCGAGAGCTCCGGCACCCAGGAGAGCACCACAGATCAGCGCGAAAATCAGCTCTGTGTTCATTCCAAAAATGCCGCCATGCTCATGGCTATGACCTTCATGCCCGGCTTGGTCATCAGGGCGTTCAAGCAAACTCTTCATAACTCGTCCCTTCTGGGGTCAAGGCTTCCAATTGCCCTCTGCAGTTGGGGAGCCGTCTCTGTTGGTTGGCTAAGATCTATTGCACGGTTTGCCCGAGCCCAGGCGTTAACATTTCGAAGCTATGGGGTATCGGGCGTAATAAAAAATGCCAGGCACTGCCTGGCATTTATGAATTCTCTAATTGTTCTGTTCAAATCGTTTACTACTTGTTGTTGATGCATTGCGAATACATCGAGTAACGAACAGTCTTGAGCGTGCCCTGGGAGTCCTCGAAGGTCATCAACCGTGGATAGACCTGGCAGGTACGGGGGTCCTGCGACTGACGTACGAATTTCGCAACGTCTATCTTCATGCCATATTTGTAATCCTGAATCTCTGGCATTGGCTTGCCATTTTTCTCCGCGTACTTGGCCACTGCGGTCTGGTGTTCCTTGGTGTATTGAAGCTGCTTGCTCTCGGAGAAAGTGTTGGCCTGCGAAGCCACCGAGAAAACAACAAGTGCAGCAGCGATAATTAGCTTTTTCATAAAACCCTCTCAATTTCAAAACTTCTCGGGCGTAACCTTAGCAATGCATAGGCATCACCGGCATGACGAGAAACTTACAATTTTGAAAGGTAAGTGCATCTACTTCACTTTAAACAAAAAAGCCCACAACACGTGTTGTGGGCTTCTCTTTAGCGGAGGCTGTTAGCTAACCACTTCGGCCTCGTCGCCGTCTTCATCCTTGCGGTGTGCCCAGTGATACAGGGCAGGCAGTACCAGCAAGGTCAGTGCGGTGGAGGACAGGATCCCGCCAATCACCACCGTCGCCAATGGCCGCTGAACTTCGGCACCGGTGCCGGTGGCCAAAGCCATCGGGATGAAGCCCAGGGACGCTACCAAGGCTGTCATCAGAACAGGTCGCAGACGGGTCAATGCACCTTCATCGACTGCCTGTCTGAGCGTTCGTCCCTCCTCCCTTAGCCCGCGGATGAAGGCAATCATCACCAGGCCGTTCAGTACTGCAACGCCGGACAGTGCAATGAAGCCGACACCTGCCGAGATCGACAGTGGGATGTCCCGCAGCCACAACGCCACAACACCACCGGTGAGTGCGAATGGAATACCGGTGAAGACCAGCATGCCGTCCTTCAGGTTGTTGAACATCAGGAACAACAAGGTCATGACCAGCAGCAAGGCGACTGGAACAACGATCTGCAGGCGTTTGGCAGCCGACTGCAGCTGCTCGAACTGGCCCCCCCAAGTCGTCCAGTAGCCCGCAGGGATTTGCACCTTCTTGTCCAGCGATGCGGTCGCCTCCTCAACGAAGGACCCCAGATCGCGGCCTCGAACGTTGGCGCTGACGATAACCAGACGTTTGCCGTTCTCGCGGCTGATTTGGTTCGGGCCCAGTTGCAGGTCCAGATTGGCGACCTGGGACAGCGGGATGAAGCCGATCTGATTGGCACCCTGTGCCGCATTGGCAGGTACCGGGATCAGCAAGCTGGACATACCCGCTACGTCGGTGCGAACGGTCTCTGGTAGGCGTACTACCATGTCGAACCGACGGTCGCCCTCATACAGCGTGCCGGCCTGACGGCCACCCACGGCGATAGCGATCGAGTTCTGAACATCCGCGATGTTCAGGCCGTAGCGTGCTGCTTTTTCGCGGTCAATGTTGATGGTCAGCACCGGCAGGCCGGATGTCTGCTCAACTTTCACTTCCGATGAGCCCGGGACCGCTTTGAGCGCTGCCGCGATCTTGTTGGCGGTGTTGTTGAGCACGTCCATGTCATCGCCGAAGACTTTCACAGCGACGTCACTACGCACGCCCGAAATCAGCTCGTTGAAACGCAGTTGGATTGGCTGCGACAACTCGTAGTTGCTTCCTGGAACACCCGCTGCGGCCTTCTGCACTTCAGCAATCAGCTCATCACGAGGCTTCTTCGGGTTAGGCCACTGATCCTGAGGCTTGAGCATGATGTAGGCGTCAGAGGCGTTCGGCGGCATCGGGTCAGATGCAATTTCTGCGGTACCCGAGCGTGCGAACATCCGCTCAACTTCAGGCACCTGCGCAATCACCGCTTTCTCCAGACGCTGCTGCATCTCGACAGATTGAGTGAGGCTCGTTCCAGGCACACGCATGGCCTGCATCGCAAAGTCACCCTCACTGAGGCTTGGGATGAACTCGCTACCCATACGACTTGCCAGCAAACCACTGAGCACGACCAAGGCTACTGCGGCCGAGAAAGCGATGTTCCGATGTCCCAGCACCCATTGCAGAACCGGTTCATAGCGCAGTCGAGCTGTGCGCATGACCACGCCTTCCTCTTCCTTCACCTTGCCAGTGACGAACATGGCAATAGCTGCAGGAACAAAGGTAACGGACAGGACCATTGCACCCAGCAGCGCCATCACAACGGTGAAGGCCATCGGGTGGAACATTTTGCCTTCGACGCCGGTGAGGGCGAAGATCGGCAGGTACACCACCATGATGATCAG
>NZ_KV793328.1:16317-153304 GCF_001808425.1 Pseudomonas sp. HMSC08G10
ATCGGCAGGTACACCACCATGATGATCAGCTGACCGAAGATCAGCGGCCGGCGAGCTTCTCGCGCCGCGGCAAAGACCTCGTGGAAGCGTTCGGTTTTGGTGAGCATGCGGCCATGCTTATGTTGCGCATGAGCCAGTCGACGGATCGCGTTTTCTACAATAACCACGGCACCGTCGACGATGATGCCGAAGTCGAGTGCCCCCAAACTCATTAAGTTGGCACTGACCTTGTTGTTGAACATGCCTGTGAAGGTGAACAGCATGGACAGCGGAATCACCATCGCGGTGATCAGAGCCGCACGGATGTTGCCGAGGAACAGGAACAGAATGGCGATAACCAGGATCGCGCCTTCCACCAGGTTCTTCTTCACCGTCGCGATGGCTTTTTCAACCAGGTTGGTACGGTCGTAAACAGTCACAGCCACCACGCCCTTTGGCAGGGTGCGGTTGATGTCCGCCAATTTGGCGGCGACAGCTTGAGATACGGTGCGGCTGTTTTCACCAATCAGCATGAACACGGTACCGAGCACGACTTCGCGGCCGTTCTCAGTAGCAGCACCTGTACGGAGCTCTTTACCGATGCTGACGTCAGCAACGCTGCTGATGCGAATCGGTGCACCATCCACACTGGTGATCACGATGTTGGCGATGTCTTCGATATTGCCTACCTGACCCGGTGCACGGATGAGCAACTGTTCACCATTACGCTCGATGTAGCCGGCACCGACGTTGGCGTTGTTACTTTCCAACGCTGCGACCAGGTCATTGAGTGTCAGCTTGTAGGTAGCCAGGCGCTTTGGATCCGGCGCAACCAGGAACTGCTTGGCATAACCGCCGATGGTATTGATCTCGGCCACACCCGGGACGTTACGCAGCTGAGGCTTGATGATCCAGTCCTGGATCACGCGCAGGTCGGTCGGGGTGTACGGCGTACCGTCCTCTTTGACCGCGCCATCTTCGGCTTCAACAGTCCACAGGAAGATCTCGCCGAGGCCGGTAGATACCGGACCCATGACGGCCTCTACACCTTCTGGCAGCTGTTCCTTCGCAACCTGCAGCCGCTCGTTGATCAACTGGCGGGCAAAGAAGATGTCAGTGCCATCCTTGAAGATCACGGTGACCTGAGACAGGCCAGAGCGAGACAGGGAACGGGTCTGCTGAAGGCCCGGGAGACCGGCCATGGCCGTTTCAACTGGAAACGTGATCCGTTGTTCGGTTTCCAAGGGCGAGTAACCAGGCGCTGCAGTGTTGATCTGCACCTGGACGTTGGTGATATCGGGTACCGCATCGATGGGCAGCTTTTGATAGCTGTAGATCCCGATACCCGCCATGATCAGAACGGCGATCATTACTACGATGCGCTGCTCGATGGCGAATCTGATGATACGTTCAAACATGAGAAATCATCCTGTCAGTTCGCATCAGTGACCGTGTTCGGCAGAAGCTTTGCCGAGCTCGGACTTGAGTGTGAAGCTGCCACTGGTTGCTACCTGGGCGCCGGCTTCAATACCGTCGATGATTTCCACGTACCCATTGTCGCGGCGACCCAGTTTTACCGGGCGGGTGTCAAAGCCATCTGGGGTGCGTACGAATACCGAAGGTTTGTCTTCAACGGTCTGCACAGCGTGCTCAGGGACCGCTACGGCAACTCGATCGGTCTGGGAGGTGACCGCAATGTTTACGAACAGGCCTGGACGCCAGGCGCCGTTGGGGTTGGTCAAGGTGACGCGGACAGTAGCTGCACGGTTTTGCTCGCCCAGCAGGCTGCCGACATAACCCACCTTCCCTTCGACCTCGACGTTCATGTCAGGCGAAGAGACTTTCACTGCACGGCCAGTCGTGACCTTGCCCAGATCTGTCGGCGGAACTGCGAAGGTCGCCCAGACCTGATTCAGGTCGGAAAGGATGAAGGCGTTGGTCGCCTCGCTGACGACTTCGCCGACGGTCAGGTGTTTCTCCACTACCACGGCGTCGAAGGGAGCGCGGAGCTCGTAACGATTACCGCCAACGGAGTTAACCGAGGCACCGATTGCGCCGACCTTCTGCTTGGCGTTGGCCAAGGAGATCTCCGCTTCTTGCAGCGCTTGGCGTGCTTGGAGGTAGTCTTGCTCTGCAGAGATCTTGTCCTGCCACAGTTGCTTCTCACGTTCGAAGGTCACACGCGCCAGTTCGACGCGACGCTGTGCGGCCTGTTGTTCGCTGCGCAGGTCAGAGATCTGCTGGCTGGCGATTACCGCGAGGACTTGCCCTTTCTTGACCGTCTCGCCCAGGTTGGCCTGGACAGCCTCAACAACGCCAGGAACACGAGGAACCACGTGGGCAGTACGATCTTCGTCGAAGCGAATTTCGCCAGGGAAGCTCACGACGGTACCGAGGTCACGAGGCGCTGCAGCTTCCAGGGCAACACCAGCGGCCTTGATCTGTTCAGCGCTGAGCGTCAGCTTGCCCTCTTCTTCACCGCCCTCTTCGCTGTGGCCTTCTTCACCATGGCCCTCATCACCTTCCTCTTTGGCGGCAGATGCGGCTTTCTTTTCGTCGCCATGGCCATCGTTAGCGCCATGCTCGGCAGTACTGGCGGCCTGCTGTCCGGAACTGTTGTTCCAGGCAAGGCTGCCAAATCCGAGGGCTGCCACAGCGGCTACCGCGAGGGCGATCTTGCGTTTGTTATCCATTGCTACTCCTGCTGATCGTAGGCACCGGCTTGTTCAAGGCTGTGTGCCGAAGAAAATGTTTGGCCCGTTCAGCGAGTGCCGGCGGTTGAGCCGACTTCGCCATAAACCCTTTCCACCTGCGCACGCGCATTGGTCGCCGCTGCCAACGATTCGAGGTATTGGCCACGAGCGACGATCAAGGTGCGCTGGGCATCCAGCACTTCGATGAAACCGAATTTGCCCATCTCGAAGCCGCGGGTTGCGGTCTCTACGGCTTGTTGGGCTGAAGGCAGAATGGTCTTGTCGTAGGACTCGACCTCCTGCATGGCGGTGGACCATTGGTTCAACGCGGTTTGGGTTTCGGTGCGCAGGCGCAGCTCAACAGCATTGCGCTGGTCCCGGGCCTGATCTGCACGACGAGAAGCGGAAAGAATGTTGCCCTGGTTACGATCGAACAGCGGCAAAGGCATAGACAGGCCCACAGTGTTGACCCGCTCGCGCACAGAGCGGTCGTACTGGCTACCTACACTGACAGTAAGGTTCGGGATACGCTGAGCTTTCTCTGAGCCGAGCGAGGCATCGCTCTTGTCTATCTGCACCACGGCCTGACGCATTTCTGCTGTTTGGTCGAGCTTAGCCAGCAGATCTTCAGTGCGAGGTGGCAAGCCCGGGGAGAGGGTTGGCGATTCGAGTCGATCAAACACGGTGACTGAGCTCCCGGTAATTTGAGCGAGCTGTTGGTAAGCGGTCGCTTTTTCCGTTTCTGCACGTCGAACTTGCAGCTGGGCTTCGGCCAGTTGCACTTGAGCGCGGGTCGCCTCCACTGGGGACGACTTACCTGCGCGAACACGGCCATCGACGATGCGAAGACCGCGCTCAGTCAGTTCGAGAGATTGCTTGGCCAGGTCGAGACCTGTCTGGGCCCGCAACGCGGCGTAAAAGGCTTGGACGACATCTGCACGCAGGCCGTTAACGCGACGGTCTAACTCAAGCTGTGCGGCGGTCTGCCCGTATGTGGCGACGTCAACACGAGCCCCCCGCTTACCGCCCAGCTCAAGGGTCTGGCTGAGAGAGACAGTCGTCTGGCTGGTGTTACGACGGGTGTCTTCCACGTCATACGAGATTGTGGGGTTGGGGATAAGCCCGGCCTGCTTGCGAGCACCATCAGCGATCCCAATTTCTTGCCTGGCCGCGGCCAGGTCTGGGTTGGCATCCATGGCCGTCGAAAGCGCCTGGGGCAAGCTGATGCTTTGGGCAAGGGCTGCAGGCGCCATCAACCCAGAGATGACTGCACAGAGTGCAGCGATCTTCCAGGGCGAGACGGGGGTCTTGGGTAAGACATTGCGGTTATACCGGGGCACTTTGATGGTCCTCGTGCACAAACTTCGATAAAGCTTGGCGAGAACGCCGAAACAGCTGCCAAGCCCCACTTGATTAGGTGATGGCACTCTAATGAGCGGTAGCTATCAGAGGGGTGGCTAGAAAATTACAATTCCGTAAGAATGTCCTGTAATGCCCGAAAATACTGGGAAACCAAACCCGACACGATGATTTCGTTACAAGCAACGGAGATGGCAAACACGCGGTGCGAAGGCCCGAACAACAGGTAGATGACGAAATTGTAATTTTCCTATCACCCCCCCGTTATCTTCGGCCTGCAAATATGAGCTCGCGCTACGCTAGGCGCGCCGCCTGGTCAGAACAATTAACGACACCCGCGCCGGTAAACATAATAAAAACTGCCGTGAATCAAAGGAGCATCGGATGAAAATCAAAGTACCACTGTATTTGGCGGCAGTTTCTGCGCTGTCTGGAAGCTATGCTATTTCGGCACAGGCAGAAGACAAGCCAGAAGGCTTCATTGAAGGCAGCAGCCTTACAGTGCTGAACCGTAACTTCTACTTCAACCGTGATAACCGCGACAGCACTGCCCCCACTTATAACAGTGGCAAGGGCAACACCAACGGCTACTCCGAAGCCTGGGCGCACGCGATCATCAGCAAATTCAACTCTGGGTTTACCCAGGGAACCGTTGGCTTTGGCGTTGATGCCTTCGCCATGATCGGCCTCAAGCTCGACACCGGTGATGGGCGCAACGGCGGCCGTAGCTCCTTCGACGTGCTACCCGTTGATAACAAGGGCGAAGCTCGCGACGAATACACCAAGGTCGGCGGCGCAGCCAAAGTCCGCTTGTTCGATACCATCGTGAAAGTAGGTGATGTTTTCCCATCGACTCCGGTCGTTGCATCCGGCGACTCTCGCCTGCTGCCAGAAAGCTTCCGCGGCGTGACCGTTGAGAACACCAGCATCCAAGGCCTCACCCTGCAGGGTGGTCGTCTGCATGCGATGAGCCAGCCGGTCTCAAGCAACCTGAACGACAACTTCGTGACGTTCTACGGCGGCCCGGTCAACTCGCCATGGATCGGTTACGGTGGCGGTGACTACTCGATCAACGACAACTGGACTGTGAGCGTCTACGCCAGCCAGCTGAAAGACGTCTGGAATCAGTACTACGCCGGCACCAGCGTGGTTTACCCGCTGAGCGACGATCTGGCGCTGATCGGTGGCTTCAACTACTACAAAGCCGTAGATGAAGGTAAGAAGCGCCTGGGTGAATTCGACAACAACATCTGGAGTGCCAAGGTCGGCGTGCGTTACGGTGCCCATACCCTAGCCCTGTCGCACCAGCGCAACAACGGCGACGACGATTTTGACTACCTGCGTCAGTCGGACTCGATTTTCGTCGACAACTCCATCCAGTACAGCGACTTCAACTCGCCGAAAGAGCGTTCCTGGATGCTGCGCTATGACCTGAACTTCACCAGCTACGGCATTCCAGGCCTGACGTTCATGACCCGCTACGCCAGAGGCTCGGGCGCGGATTACTCGAACGCTAACCAGTTCTACATGCGCACTGATGACAACGGCAACCCGCTCGACAATCAGAAGCGTTGGGAGCGTGACGTCGAAGTCAAATACGTTGTCCAAACCGGTCCAGCAAAAGATCTGTCCTTCCGGTTGCGCCAGGCAACCACACGTGCCACTGCATTCGAATCGGATCTGGATGAAACCCGTGTGATCATTGAGTACCCGCTTTCGATTCTGTAATTCGCTAACTGGACCAGTTATTCATTAACTGGTCCTATTAGTAAAACGAGCATTACGAATTCACCTTGAGTGGCTTAAGTGCTCCTTTGGTAAAAGGTGGATATTTGGCGCCCATTGGGCGCCTTTTTTTGCCTAAAATTCAAGTAGGCGTTCGATTGTACGCATCGCATGCCGGTGAAGTTCATGACTACACCAATGACCAGTCTCTTCAATGTGAGCGACCTCGCCGTCATCTGAGCGGAACGAAGCCAGCACAAAGAAGAAAATAACCCAATACTTCATAAGGTCAAATCACCTGCTGGAGAGAGGGCCCGCAACTGTCAAACCCAAACCGCGACAAGATATACCGCCAGACTATCAACTGTATTACCTAGAAATTACAAATCCGTCATTTGAGCCCCGGCACGCTCATTTTGATTTACCATCCCTTTCAATAATGCCGGCGCGCGTGCGCGGTTAATTGCTCAGTGATATCGAGACAAAATCCCATGCGAATTCTGGTAATTGAGGATGAAGTAAAAACTGCGGAGTATGTGCGTCAAGGTCTGACGGAATGTGGCTATGTCGTAGATTGCGTCCACACCGGGTCAGATGGATTATTCTTGGCTAAGCAGCACGAATATGAGCTGATTATCCTGGATATAAATCTGCCAGAGATGGACGGTTGGCAGGTCCTTGAGTTGTTGCGTCGTAAAAACTGCCCTTCCCGTATCATGATGCTGACGGCGAGAAGCCGGCTGGCGGATAAGGTCCGGGGGCTGGAGAACGGAGCAGATGACTACCTGATCAAGCCATTTGAGTTCCCTGAGCTGCTGGCCCGGGTTCGCGCCTTGATGCGCAGGTCAGATCACCCTGCATCCGTAGAGGTCATTCGCGTCGCTGACCTGGAGCTTGATCAGAGCCGGCACAGGGCATTCAGGGACGGTCAGCGCATTGACCTGACCACGAAAGAATTCGCGTTACTGCATTACCTGATGCGTAATACCGGTGTGGTGCTGAGCCGCACCCAAATTATTTCGCAGGTTTGGGATATGAATTTTGACTGCGACACAAACGTTGTAGAGGTGTCGATTCGAAGACTCAGAGCCAAGATAGATGACCCTTTCGAGACCAAACTGATACATACGCTTCGGGGCGTAGGGTATGTGCTTGAAAAACGATAGTTGCCAAGCTCTCTAGTACCGAAAATCCGCTACATGCTCCCGTCGCTTGCGAACTTGAGGTTTCTGTTTACGATCCGCGGCGCTGATTCCTCACTCAACAAATGAGGTAGGCTGTACATGA
This sequence comes from Pseudomonas sp. HMSC08G10, assembly GCF_001808425.1. NCBI lineage: Bacteria > Pseudomonadati > Pseudomonadota > Gammaproteobacteria > Pseudomonadales > Pseudomonadaceae > Pseudomonas > Pseudomonas sp. HMSC08G10. The sequence continues at coordinate 23,361 of NZ_KV793328.1, forward strand.
GGTATAGCATTGATTATCAGCAGGTTTCGCAAGGACAATCCGATGCCAGCATTGATGCCTGTCCAGCTGACATTGTCTTCAACAGCGACCATGGCCTAGCTCTTATCCCGTGCGTTGGCGATGTTATCAACCTCCCCTCTACGGCGGTCAAAGAAGGGGTTTGCGGCATCGTTAGATCAAGGATTTTCAATTATCTCAGAGGTCCTGAAGAGCTGTACTGTCACGTCAATATTCTCGTTGAGGAGGCGGACATCAATTTCGAAAGTCTCATCTCGGAATACATGCGCAATCAGTCACGTGCTCGCTCGCCTTCTTCATAAAGTCGAAGGCGGGCCAGTCCATTAATGGTTGTGTATGGGTGAGGGTTCAGCAGAGCGAGCGCCTACTGAGCACCAGAGATGAATAGTCACAGCCTAGTGGTTTAACGCGGTACTGCTGGTGTACGCAGGGCCGGACTCATTGTTTTTTGAATGGCGCATTGCAGCACATAGAAATATAAAACCCCGGAAGCAAATACGATTGCGGACAGATAAGCAAACTCAGAGTCTAAAACCCCGGAAACCATATACAATTTAATCGTGATAGAACCCATAATAATTCCGGTACAGTACATGACGCCTGTGAACTGATTGCCCAAAAAACTCAGTATGCCGCTGAAGGCATTGTTCGCACTCAACAGCATTGCTTTCAGTATCGTCCAGCCGAGAACTGGCAGAAAAGCCTTGATCATGAAGGCGAATAACATCGACGATGCAAACAGTTTTATCGGGGTTTCTGCCCACGGCTTGATGGTGCCGTCTACTTCAACGCCGGTATACAAGATGATATTCAGAATAATCGCCATAAGGGTGCATATGCCGAGGCGTATCATTTCCCGCTTAAGCGGGGCCATCATTATCACTGCGTGAATCTTGTTTCCAAAGTATCGTTTTAGTCCTTGGATCGACATTTTTCTTCCTATGCTCTCGGGTATGACGCTGTTGTAGCGTTGTATGACGGTCATGCTTTTACCCGAAGAGAGGTGACGCTTCAACGGTCCTGAATTGCGCAGGGGATCTCATGTCCTTCCCCTGGCTGGGTAGCTTGCTGAGAAATTCTCATCTACCTGCGTGGCAACGATGCGGCCACCCCGCCGCCGTCAGAGCTCTGGAGGACTGGCTGCTGTCAGCAACTCATCGAGTGACGGAACCTTAGCGTTTGCACTGAGGACGAGTGTTCTGGATCGGAGTATGGATACATCAAAGAAAGATTCGCACTCGACTCTTCCGTTTACTTCTCTCCAGTGGGTGACTTCTGGTATCAACTCATTAGGCACCGGGTATAGTGCCATAGGGTTATGGAATACCTCCACTTCAGCAGACCACGGCTCGTAGCCATATTGCGGCCAGAGCTGACCGTAGTCGCTGGACGCTACATCCAACAGAAATGGGATACCTCGTGATGCTCCCGGAGAACGGTCGAAAAACTCACCAAACCGCAAGTATCGGTACCCGTCTAGATGAGCTCCACCTGAGATCGGCACTCGGCTGAGCTTTGGCACTGTGCAGGCATTGGTGAAAATGACCGCTGAAAGATGGGCATTTTCCATTAGCGTAAATAGGCCGTTGGGGCGCCCTGATAGCAGAGATGTCTCTTCCTCCACAGTTATCAGGTGCGTACCACGATGCGCAGATGAGTGAACTGCAAAGCCATAGAGATAGCTGATGAGCGACTCCCTGCTCCACAGCATTGAACTGGGCGCATGGAAATCGGCTAAGGCCAGAATGAGCGGCTTACCCTCCACGTGCGGTAGGGATTCGTAACGCTTGTCCAATTTGTTTTGGATGGTCCTCGCAAACCTTTCTGCAGCCGCTCCTAAGAAACGCTCATGTCGGTCAGCGGGTGGGGGGACCGGCGAGGCGCCAAAATGCTCATACCGCTCTTCCGGGTTGGCTGTCACTGCTTCAACCCAGGCCTCATCTCCCAGCCTATTCTCGATGTGAAAATCGGGTGATTCTTTAGGCTGGGTGACCAAGAGTCCCTGTTCACGAAAAATCGCTAATAGGTGGGCTTCCCAGAGGCGGGTGTGAAAATTCTCAGTCTGGCAATCGGGAACCCAATTTCTGTCTGGGGATGGCAGTGCGAGATACAGTTGATTCAGCGCCCACGCCCCAATACGGCGGCTTGGATCAAATAGTGATTTGAACACCACGCTTGGTGTGCGCTTACCCATTCTGCTTAGAGGAGCACGTCGTCGTTCACCTGAAGGGAGTGGAAGCGGATGGGCTTGGGTATAGAGAAAATGGCTGATTGAGGCGCGGGCTTCAGACTCGCCAGTGGTGCGCTCACTATGGCTGAGGAGCACCCACACGCTATCGACACGACGCCGCAAGGTGACAATTCCGAAGCTGCCGGAATGGATATTTCGGGTTAGAGCGGCACAAGAAATTCCGTCCTCACTAAGCCATGCCCCTACTGGCGGGCTGTCCCCAAACCCCAACCCTCGTGGAAGCGACAAAGCGATTAGATCGAACATCGGCGCAGCAATTTCTTTCATTCGCTGATCTCGGCAGCCGTCAAAATGCATTCCATCAATGCCTCGGAGCGTGCCCGCCGGCGATGGCATCGGTGGAGGTACCTATTGAAGAAGGGGGCCTTGTTCCACCAGGACATCTCGGTTGGTGAAGATGGTCTCAATGGTTGCAGCCTCGGCAGCCACATGAGTCTTTCGCGTGATCTCTTCAAGGGCCAGTTCGAGCCGGTAGTCTTGGAAATACTCGTACAGCTTTTCAGAGCTCTCGGATATCTCCTCCCCACCATTCTTCGCGAACAAGATGTGGATGATCGCTGCGAGTGGGAGAGAGATGTCGAGATCCTTCTCTTCTGCATCTGAATCCGAGTTCAAACCGTCGAAATACCTCTCCAGATGACTCTGGAGCTCCTCAAGCCAGAACTGAGATAGGTTGCTTGGAAGGGAGCTTTCAGGCCCGGTCAGAAGGACTTCATCTCTGAATAGAGCCAGCAGATTGGGGTTTGCCATGGAGGACCTCACGATTAGATTTGAGAGCAACTGGTCAGCATAGTCCACCTCAAGATGACCACCTCCTTGACGCCCATCCTGGTGCTCCTGAGCATCAGACGAGTGAATCGCCCCGAAACCTGTAGATACAAAATGACCGCTTCTCGCCGTTAGCTGCCTTTCTTGAAGGACAGCTTTGGGTCGATAGCGGCCTTCGTGGAGGTTGGTGTCTACGGGGTCGGTTTAGTCAATCTGAATCTCCGGTTTCACCTCCGTGAGGCCGGCCATCGTCATGCATCAGATCTTGATTGACACGCGTGCCGCTTTGGATAGCCTTGCAATTGAGGGCTGCAACTGCGCATTTGTCGGGCCTGGGTACCAGCATGAGCCCCCCGCAATTTTGGCAGCAGAGGAAGCTGGTTCCTCTGAAGTAGTGACGGCGGGCATTGCCAGTCGGATTCTGAACCCAAGGTCGCCAGACTAGGAGCTAAAGGATCGCTGCGACTACTCCTCATCCCTTACCGAAAAGTCACGCGTCGGTCGTAAACGGCCCTTTCCAGGCCAATCAACTTTTGTGATTGGTGAGTAGGGATTTCTCGGCTTTTCTGTGAAAAGCACCCCTTCATTTCACAAAAAAAATGGCGAAGATTCCAATTTCACGGGGTCTGGCCTATCACCTATTTTGTGAACCTACACCCACCGCACAAACAAAAAGCCCCGGCATTGCCGGGGCTTTTTGTTATGGGCTCGCAGAAACTACAGCCCCAGTTCACGCAGGCGTCGATACAACGTCCGCTCACTCATACCCAAATGACGGGCCAGTTCACTGCGTGATCCGCGGAAGTTTTCCAAGGCCTGAGCCAAGTCGCCCAGCTCATTGCGACTGCGATGACGTGAACCTTGAGCTGCCGACGGGCCGATGTCCTCCGGTAGATGCTCAGGTCGAATCAGACCCTCATCGGCAAACAGGCGTGCCCGCTCGAGGATGTTGCGTAATTCGCGGATGTTCCCCGGGAAGGGGTGCATGCTCAGCCGTTGGAGGGCTTCGGGTAGCAACTTCGGTGATTGCTTACCCATGCGCTGCAGCAGGCTCTCGGCCAGTAATGGCAGGTCTTCCACGCGCTCTCGTAGGGAGGGCAAACGGATGGGGAAGCCGCTGATGCGATAGTACAGGTCTTCGCGGAAGGTACCAGCGGCGGCCATTTCCTTTAGAGGCTTATGGGTCGCTGAGACCAGGCGAAAATCGGAATGGACCGTGCGGGTACTGCCCACGGGTCGGAAGCTGCCGGATTCGATCAGGCGCAGTAGTTTCACCTGCATCGCCAGGGGGACTTCGCCAATCTCGTCGAGGAACAGGGTGCCTCCATGGGCTGCTTCAGCCAGGCCGATCTTGCGTTGGGTGGCGCCGGTGAAGGCGCCCTTCTCGTACCCGAACAACTCGCTTTCGAACAGCGATTCGGTGAGGCCCGTGCAATCGACCACCACCAAGGGGCCGGTGGCCCGAGGGCTGCCCAGATGCAAGGCACGGGCGAAGAGCTCCTTGCCGGTACCGGACTCGCCTTGCAGCAACACTGGGATCTGCGCTGGCGCTGCTCGCTGCAGGCTCGCCAGGGCCGTCTTGAATGCTGCGGATCGCCCAACCAGCCCTTGCTCCTGAGGTTGAGCCGAGGCAAGCGTCACGCTGGTGAGCCGTTCGACGAAGGCCACCACACCGCCCTGTTCATCCAAGATCGGTCGCAGTTCCACGTCCACATGCTCAGGCCCGCGAGGCGTGTGATGGATGTGCAAAACCCGCTCCGGCACCTTGCTGTCCCACGCCTTGCGCAAGGGGCAATGCTCGCCCGCCTGGTCACACGGCACCGCATAGTGGTGGGAAACCCGGTGGCATTTCTCTCCCACGGGGGCGTGATCATCCTTGCCGAACTGACGGCGATAGGCCGCATTGGCCGCGAGAATGTTGTAGTCGGTGTCCAGAATGATGCTGGGCAGCACATCGTGTTCCAGGTAAGACACCAGGGCGAGGATGGCGGGATGCTGGGCTGACACACTGAACGCGGACATGACGGTGACCGATGGCAAGTACCCGGCGAGGTTAACAGGGACTGCCAAACACTGCCATTGGCTGACAGTCGACTGCCAAGGGGGCTGACAGGCATGGCAGATCCAGGTGGTTCAGATGGAGCCCTGGCTCGCGTCATCCATGCTCCGGCTGCAATGGGGGCACGGAGATTTCCCTGTTTTTACTGGCCTTCCCGACACCACCTTGTCTGCGTAACAGCCAGCGCTCCCCATGGATCCCGACTGGCATGCATCTTGATAAACCTCCAAATACTGCCTACGCCTCTAGAAGGCGCGGTGGATAAATCTGGAGACGTGCAATGATCATCGGCAACAACCTTCATGTGGAAGCCTTGTACGACAAGGTGACCTCGACCATCAGTTACCTCGTCCTGGACCGAAGCTCTGGCCAGTGCGCGCTGGTCGACAGCGTATTGGATTACGATCCCAAATCAGGTCGTACCAGCACCGAATCGGCCGATGCCTTGATCGCCCGGGTGCAGGCGTTGGGTGCCCAGGTCCAATGGATCTTGGAAACCCATGTCCACGCCGACCACCTCTCCGCAGCGGCCTATCTGAAGGAAAAGCTGGGCGGACATGTAGCGATCGGCGCCCTCATCACCCAAGTGCAAAAGACCTTCGGCGAACTGTTCAATGAAGCGCCAGACTTTGCCCGGGATGGCAGCCAGTTCGATGTACTGCTCGAAGACGAGGAGATCTTCCTGATCGGCAACCTGCGCGCCCGTGCCCTGCATACGCCAGGGCATACACCGGCGTGCATGAGCTACGTGGTGGAGGACTGTGGCGAGATGGCGGTGTTTGTAGGGGATACGCTATTCATGCCGGACTATGGCACCGCGCGCTGTGATTTCCCCGGCGCCGATGCGCGCACGCTGTATCGCTCGATCCGCCGCCTGCTGGCCTTCCCAGACACGACTCAGCTGTTCATGTGTCACGACTACCTGCCGGGTGGCCGGGAAATGCGCTTCGTCACGACCGTTGCCGAACAGCGCGCCAGCAACATCCACATCCACCAAGGCATCAGCGAGGACGACTTCGTGGCCATGCGCGAAGCCCGTGACGCCACCCTCGAGATGCCCGTGCTAATCCTGCCCTCGGTGCAGGTCAACATGCGCAGCGGCCAGTTCCCCGAGCCTGAGGGCAATGGCGTGAGCTATCTGAAGATTCCGCTGAACGTGCTCTGAACACATAACGACTATTCCAAGGAAACACCGCCATGCCTGCCTTGCAGTCCCCTGCCGATTCTTCATGCGCTGACCACCACAAGGTGGTCATTGTCGGTGCCGGCGCCGCCGGTATCGCTACCGCCTCCAGCCTGATCAGCCGCGACCCGTCCCTGGACATCGCCGTGATCGATCCGGCCGACGTGCATTACTACCAGCCTGGCTGGACCATGGTCGGGGCGGGCGTGTTCGATGCCCCGAGCACAGCCCGGACCATGGCCTCGACCATTCCCCGTGGCGTACGCTGGATCAAGGCGCGGGTTGAGCGCTTCGATCCTCAGGCGCAACTGGTCATGCTCGAGGACGGTCGCGCCGTCAGCTACGAGCAATTGGTGGTTTGCCCGGGCCTCAAGCTCGACTGGAACGCCATCGAAGGTCTAAGCGACACCTTGGGCCGCAACGGCGTCACCTCCAACTACCGCTATGACCTGGCACCCTACACCTGGCAGTTGGTGCAGAACCTGAAAAAAGGCACTGCCCTCTTCACCCAGCCGCCAATGCCAATCAAGTGCGCCGGTGCGCCCCAGAAAGCGTTGTACCTGTCCTGTGACCATTGGTTGCGCCAAGGCCACCTGGGCGCGATCAAGGCCCGTTTCTTCAATGCCGGCGCGGTGCTGTTCGGCGTGCCTGACTATGTTCCGGCCCTGATGGCTTACATCGACAAGTACGCAGTGGACCTCAACTACAACCATCGCCTGGTGGCGGTGGATGGCCCGAACAAGCGTGCGACTTTCGTGCGCACATTGCCCGATGGCAGCAGCGAGACCCGCGTCGAGGGCTTCGAGATGCTGCATGTAGTGCCTCCACAAGTTGCGCCGGACTTCATTCGCCAGAGCCCACTGGTCGATGCTGCCGGCTGGGTCGATGTGGACCCTGCCACGCTGCGTCACCGCCAGTTCGCCAACATCCATGCGCTGGGAGATGTCACCAACACCAGCAATGCCAAGACCGCCGCAGCGGCGCGCAAGCAAGCGCCGGTGGTGGCTAACAATGTGCTGGTAGCGCTGGGGCGTCTGCCCACCCTCGCCCAATACGATGGGTATGGTTCCTGCCCGCTTACCGTCGAGCGCGGGAAGATCGTGCTTGCCGAGTTCACCTACGGCGGCAAGGTGACGCCGAGTTTTCCGCGTTGGTTACTCGACGGCCGCCAGCCCACTCGCCTGGCCTGGCTGCTCAAGGCGCAGATACTCCCGCCGCTGTACTGGAAAGGCATGCTCAAAGGTCGTGAATGGCTGGCGCGACCCCAACCGCTGGTGGCTGAGGTCGGGCAGTGATCGAACATCAACTGATCGGAGCTGGGCTCGGCGCGATCATTGGGGCCGTGCTGGCGCTCACTGGTGCCGGCGGGGGCATTCTTGCCGTACCCCTGTTGGTGTTCGGCCTCGGTTTGTCGATGGTCGAAGCGGCGCCCATCGGCTTGCTCGCCGTGGGGTTGGCGGCCGGGGTCGGCGCCGTGCTGGGTTTGCGCAAGGGGGTGGTGCGCTACCGTGCGGCGTTGTTCATCGCGGCCCTTGGGGTCATCGCGGCACCGCTCGGCCTGATGCTGGCGCACCGTCTGCCCAATACGCCATTGGCGTTGGTGTTCGCTGGCGTATTGGTCTATGCCTGCCAGCGCATTTGGCGCAAGGCCAGCCGTGAATTGCGCGGCGAACCGGCCTGCGGTGAGCGCCAGATCATGCCCTGCGTGCTCAACCCGTTGCAGGGGCGCTTACGCTGGACCTTGCCTTGTGCCCGCGCGTTGGCGTTTACCGGTGTGCTGTCTGGGCTACTGTCCGGCCTGCTGGGCGTCGGTGGCGGCTTCGTCATCATTCCGGCCTTGAACCGCTACACAAACCTGGACATGAAGAGCATTGTCGCCACTTCCCTGGCGGTGATCGCCCTGGTATCCACAGGCAGCGTGGTCAGCGCCAGCCTGGCCGGTGTCATGCACTGGGCAGTAGGCGCGCCGTTTGCCGTCGGGGCTGTGTTGGGTCTGCTCCTGGCCAGGCCCCTGGCAAGTAAGCTGGCCGGGCCACGCCTGCAGCAGTTATTTGCCGTGACGGGGATCGGCGCTGCATTGCTGTTGGCGGGCAAGGCGCTACTCGGCTAGCAGTTCGTCCTGCTCCGCGTTGCACAAGGCCAGCAGGTAGTCCCAGACCACCCGCAGGCGCACCGACTTGTGTAGCTCCCGTCGGGTGCAGATCCAGTAGCTGCGCTGGATGGTTTCACTGGGCAGCACCCGCACCAGCGAGGGGTCATGGCGGGCCATGTAATTGGGCAGCACGGCAATGCCCAGCCCAGCGCGTGCGGCATGCTGCTGGGCGATCACGCTGGTGCTTCGGAACACCACGTTGGGCGCCCGGCAGAAGCTGTTGAGAAACAGCAGCTCTTGGCTGAACAGCAGATCGTCGACATAGCCGATCCAGCTATGCCGGGCCAGGTCCTCACGGTTGCGCAGCGGCGGTGCCCGATCCAGGTACGCCTGGCTGGCGTACAGCGCCAGGCGGTAGTCGGTGAGTTTGCGGGTAATCAGCAGGTCTGCGCTGGGTCGCTCCAGGTGGATGCTGATCTCTGCTTCCCGGTTGAGGATGCTGACGAACCGCGGCACCGCCACCAGTTCCACTTCCAGCCCCGGGTAGCGCTCGAACAGGGCGTTCATACGTGGGGTGAAGAACATGATGCCGATGCCCTCGGTGACCCCCAGTCGGATCTTGCCCAACGGCGTGATGGCCTGGGTGATCTCCTCCTGAGCGAGCAAGGCCACATTTTCCATGGCTTCGGCATGCTTGAGCAGGGCCTGTCCGGACGGCGTGAGTTCATAACCCTGAGCGTGCTGGACGAACAGCGCAGTGCCCAGGCTCTGCTCGATGCTCTCGATATGCCGAGCCACGGTGCTGTGGGTGGTGTTGAGGCGTTTGGCGGCGCTGAGCAGACGGCCGCTGCGCTGCAACTCGAGGAAAAACCGCAGATCGTTCCAGTCGAACATGCTGATCCTTTTGGCTGTTCGCGCTGGCCCTTTCGCGGGTAAACCCGCTCCCATAGGTTCTCCGCCGATCCTGAGTTCGGCGATAACCTATGGGAGCGGGTTTACCCGCGAAGGGGCCGGCTCAGGTATAGCGCTGTGCTAAAACGCACAGCGGCTGCGCGAAATCTCGTGTTTCGTCCTCGAAATTAATCAATAAGATGGTCAGGGACAAGAATAAAAATCAGGCGCGAGGTTTCACATGCCATCAGCCGATTCAGTCTTCGACTATGTGGTCGTCGGTGCCGGTCCAGCCGGTTGCCTGCTGGCCAACCGCTTGTCCGCCGACCCTTCCTGCCGCGTTCTGCTGCTCGAGGCGGGTGGCCGCGACAACTATCCCTGGATTCACATTCCCGTCGGTTACCTCTACTGCATCGGCAACCCACGCACCGACTGGTGCTTCAAGACCGAGGCGCAGCCAGGCTTGGGTGGACGCAGCCTGGGTTATCCAAGGGGTAAGGTGCTGGGTGGGTGCTCCTCGATCAACGGCATGATCTACATGCGCGGCCAGGCGGCCGATTACGACCGCTGGGCCGAACAAGGCAATGACGGCTGGGCGTGGAAGGATGTGTTGCCGTTGTTCAAAGCCAGCGAGCGCCACTTCGCCGGTGCCAGCGACAGCCATGGCGCCGAGGGCGAATGGCGTGTCGAACAGCAGCGCTACAGCTGGCCGATCCTCGATGCCTTCCGCGATGCTGCCGAGCAGAGCGGCATCGCCAAGGTGGCGGATTTCAACACCGGCGACAACGCAGGTTGTGGATACTTTCAGGTCAATCAACGCAGCGGTGTGCGTTGGAATGCTTCCAAGGCCTTCCTTCGGCCGGTGCAAGGGCGTCCAAACCTCACGGTGCTCACCGGTGTGCAGGTCGACCAGATCATCCTCGAGAATGCCCGGGCCTCAGCGGTCAAAGCCCGCTGGCAAGGGGCCTGGCAGGCATTCAAGGCGCGACGGGAGATCATTCTGTGCGCCGGTTCGGTCGGCTCGCCTGGCATCCTGCAGCGCTCTGGCATCGGGCCGCGCAAGTTGCTCGAGGGGTTGGGCATCGGGGTTCGTCATGAGCTGCCGGGTGTGGGCGGCAACCTGCAGGACCACCTGCAACTGCGCCTGATCTACCAGATCCGCAACACCCGCACGCTCAATCAGATGGCCAACAGTCTATGGGGCAAGATGGGCATGGGCCTGCGCTACCTCTATGACCGCAGTGGCCCGTTGGCCATGGCGCCTAGCCAGTTGGGTGCCTTTGTGCGGTCGGGTCCCGAGCAGGCCACCGCCAACCTGCAGTACCACGTACAACCCTTGTCGCTGGAGCGCTTCGGCGAGCCGTTGCACCGCTTCCCGGCGTTCACCGCCTCGGTGTGCAACCTGCGCCCGGTCAGCCGCGGCCGCATCGATATCCGCAGCGCGGACATGCTTGCTGCGCCATTGATCGATCCCAATTACCTGAGTGATCCGCAAGACCTCAAAGTCGCCGCCGATGCCATTCGCGTCACTCGGCGCATCGTGCAGGCCCCTGCCCTGGCAGCGTTCGATCCGCGTGAATACTTGCCCGGCCCGGCCCTGCAGACTGAGGAACAACTGCACGAGGCCGCCGGCAAGATCGGCACCACTATCTTCCATCCCGTGGGCACCTGCCGCATGGGCAGCGGCCCACTGGATGTTGTGGATAACCAGCTGCGCGTTCATGGCGTGCCGGGCCTTCGGGTAGCCGATGCCTCGATCATGCCGCAGATCGTTTCGGGCAATACCTGCTCACCCACGTTGATGATCGCCGAGAAGGCGGCGCAACTGATCCTCAAGGGGGCTCTCACCCAGACCAACCTCAGCGACACCGCGATACCGACGCCCTGACCCGGGTGCGTGCAACACCGGCGGCTTGCGGTCAGAGGCCGCCGACAGTGGAAAACAACAATAATCACTGTGGCCTGCGGGCCGAGGACAGCAACGATGTCGGATTACATCCAAGAGCAAGGTACGGCTGCCAGTACGGTCAGCCGACGTGAGGAACGTAAGATCATTTTCGCGTCATCCCTCGGGACGGTGTTCGAGTGGTATGACTTTTTTCTCTATGGCGCATTGGCGGCGGTGATCAGCAAGCAGTTTTTTGCAGGGGTCAACGACACCACGGCGTTCATCTTCGCGCTTATGGCCTTTGCAGCCGGCTTTCTGGTCCGCCCGTTCGGCGCGCTGGTCTTCGGCCGCCTGGGTGACATGATCGGGCGCAAGTACACCTTCCTGGTGACCATCGTGCTGATGGGCCTGTCGACCTTCGCCGTTGGTCTATTGCCCACCTATGCCAGCATCGGCATCGCCGCACCCATCATCTTGGTGGTGCTGCGCATGCTTCAGGGCCTGGCTCTGGGCGGTGAGTATGGCGGCGCGGCAACCTACGTCGCCGAGCACGCACCGCCTGGCAAGCGTGGTTTTCATACCGGGTTCATCCAGTCCACCGCAACGCTTGGTTTGCTGCTTTCGCTGGTCGTCGTGCTGGGCAGCCGCTACATCAGTGGTGACCAATTCGAGGCTTGGGGCTGGCGGTTGCCGTTCCTGTTGTCGATCTTCCTGCTGGCGATCTCCACTTGGATCCGCATGAGCATGGAAGAGTCGCCCGCCTTCGTGAAGATGAAGGCCCAAGGCAAGGTCAGTAAATCGCCGATCCGCGAATCTTTCACCTCCTGGCCGAACCTCAAGGTCGTGTTGACCGCGCTGTTCAGTATCAACGCCGGCCAGGCCGTAACCTTCTACACGGCGCAGTTCTATGTGCTGTTCTTCCTGACCCAGATGCTCAAGATGGACCCGGCCCAGGCCAATACCCTGCTGATCATCAGCGTGGTGATTGGTGCGCCGTTCTTCGTGTTTTTCGGCTGGTTGTCCGACAGAGTGGGGCGCAAGCCGATCCTGATGATCGGCCTGCTACTGGCCACGGTGCTGTACTTCCCGATGTTCAAGGCGCTGAGCCACTACGCCAACCCACAAATCGATGCGGCCAGCCGGCAGGCGCCGATCGTCGTTACGGCCGATCCACAAGGCTGCACCTTCCAGTTCGACCCGGTGGGCAAGGCTCGTTTCGACAGCCCTTGCGACAAGGTCAAGACGTTCCTGGTCAAGCAAGGCCTGCCGTACAGCTCGGTGGATGCGCCAGCGGGATCTGCGGTGCAGGTCACCATCGGCGAGCAGCGCATCGATGGGTTTGACGAGGCGGCCATGCGCTCGGCCATCGAGCAGGCTGGCTACCCGGCCAAGGCGGATCCCGCGAGCGTAAACCAGGTGATGGTGGTGGTGCTCATCGTCGCCATGATCCTGATTGCCACCATGACCTATGGGCCTTTGGCGGCAGTGATGGTCGAACTGTTCCCGACCCGCATCCGCTACACCTCCATGTCCCTGCCGTATCACATTGGCAATGGCTGGTTCGGTGGCTTCCTGCCGACCGTGTCGTTCGCCTTGGTGGTGTACACCGGGGATATCTTCTATGGGCTGTGGTACCCGGTGCTGATTACCGGGGTGAGTCTGGTGGTGGGGTTGTTCTGCCTGAAAGAAACCAAGGATGTGGATATCGACAAGGTCTAGTGCCTGGCCTTGGTCGCGCGCAGGGTAGTTTGCGGGAGCGGGTGTATCCGCTCCCGCAAGTCTTCACGCTATCAGCGGTGCTGCGGACAAAAAAAACCGGCGTAAAAGCCGGTTTTTTTATGCTGCGAAAAAACTTATGCACGATTTTCAAGAAAAGGTCATACAAAGAAATAATCTTTTAAATCAATAACTTAAGTAGCATTTCGAGGTAATGATCCAAAACTTGCTCACAAGTTATCCACAGATCGTCAAACATTGTGTTCCGCCTGGCTTTCCGCTACCGGCGGCAGCGATCCCATGGCCCGCTGGGCCGCCTCGTTCCAGGCCTGGGCGCGGTCGTTGAGCTCTGCGATCGCCCGCGGGCCAGTGCCCACCGGGTACATCGGCTCGCCGATCACCACTTCGATGGTCCCCGGGCGCTTGCCCCAACCTTCACGTGGCCAGAACTTGCCTGCATTGTGCGCGATCGGCAGCACCGGCAGCCCGGCATTCACCGCCAGGGCGGTGCCGCCTCGGGAAAACTTTCCGATCTGTCCGTGGGGGACCCGGGTGCCCTCGGGGAAGATCAGTACCCACACGCCCTGCTTGAGCAGCTCGTCGCCCTTGCTGGCGACTTGGCGCAGGGCCTCCTTCGGGTTTTTCCGGTCGATGGCGATCGGGCGAAGCATCGCCATTGCCCAACCAAAGAACGGTACGTACAGCAGCTCACGCTTGAGCACCTGGCTCAGCGGCGAAAAATAGGCGGACAGGAAGAACGTCTCCCAGGTGCTCTGGTGGTTGGACAGAATCACGCAGGGCTCCTTGGGCACATTCTCGGCGCCGGTGACCTTGTAGCGAATGCCCAAGATCACCCGTGCCAGGAATACGGCGCAGCGGCACCAGTAAACGTTGATGAACCGGTAGCGCTTGTGGAACGGCAGAAACGGTGCGACGAAGAAACTCAGCGAGCACCACAGCAGCGAACTGGTGCCCAACAGCAGGTAAAAAAGAAAGATTCTGATCGCCTGCAGGATCGACATAGTGGCATGTACCGTTGCGGGGCCTGCCCGCCTAAGGAAAAGTGCGCCACAGCGGGCGCACTACTTAAATTAGTTCTCTGGCGATGGCTGCCAGATCGTCGAAAATCAAAGTGTTTTGCGGAACGCCTTTTTCCAGCGTCCTTTGTCCTTTGCCGGTCTTCACCAGCACAGGTTGTGCATCGACGGCCAGGGCGGCCTCCAGGTCACCTTTGCTGTCGCCGACAAACCAGACGCCAGCCAGATCGACCTGATAATGCTCGGCAATCGCCCGCAGCATGCCAGGCTTGGGTTTGCGGCAATCGCAACCGTCGTCCGGGCCGTGCGGGCAATGCACGATGTAACCCACCTCCCCCCCTTGCTCGGCCACTAGCGCGCGCAGGCGCGCATGCATGGCCTCCAGGGTCGCCAGCGGATAATAGCCGCGGGCGATGCCGGACTGGTTGGTGGCCACGGCCACCGTCCAGCCCGCCTTGCTCAACTGCGCGATGGCCTCGATCGAGCCCGGAATGGGAATCCATTCATCCAGCGACTTGATGTAGGCGTCGGAGTCGTGGTTGATCACTCCGTCTCGATCAAGAATCAGCAGTTTCAAGGCTTACCCCAGCAGCGAGATGTCGGCCACGCCCAGGAACAGGCCGCGCAGGCGGCTGAGCAGGGCATAACGGTTGGCGCGGACCTTGGCATCTTCGGCGTTGACCATCACCGCCTCGAAGAAGGCGTCGACCGGATCACGCAGGGCGGCCAGGCGGGCCAGCGACTCGCTGTACTGACGCGCGGCAGCCATCGGTTGCACGGCTTGGTCGGCCTGCTGGATGGCCGAATACAGGGAGAACTCGTTGGCATTGTCGAAGTACTTGGGCTCGACGTGCTCGGCGATGGCGCCTTCGGCTTTGCTCAGCAGGTTCGACACGCGCTTGTTCACCGCGGCCAGGGCTTCGGCTTCAGGCAGCTTGCGGAAGGCCTGCACGGCCTGTACGCGCTGATCGAAGTCCAGGGCAGAGCCCGGCTTAAGGGCACGCACCGAGAGGTAGGTGGCGACGTCGATGCCTTCGTCTTCGTAGCGCGCGCGCAGGCGGTCGAAGATGAACTCCAGCACCTGCTCGGACAGGCCGGCGGCCTTGACCTTGGCACCGTACTGCTTGACGGCGAACTCGACCGCGGTGGTCAAGTCCAGGTCCAGCTGCTTCTCGATCAGGATACGCAGCACGCCCAGGGCGGCGCGGCGCAGCGCGTAGGGGTCCTTGCTGCCGGTCGGCAGCATGCCGATGCCGAAGATGCCGACCAGGGTGTCGAGCTTGTCGGCGATGGCCACGGCGGCACCGGTCAGGGTCTGCGGCAGCTCGGCGCCAGCACCGCGCGGCATGTACTGCTCGTTCAGCGCCAGGGCCACGTCTTCCGGCTCGCCATCGTTCTGGGCGTAGTAGTAGCCGGCAACGCCTTGCATCTCAGGGAATTCGCCGACCATCTCGGTGGCCAGGTCGCACTTGGACAGCAGGCCTGCGCGGCCTGCGCGCTGGGCATTGCCGCCAATCAGCGGAGCGATGAACGCAGCCAGCTTGGAAACGCGCTCGGCTTTGTCGTAGACAGTGCCCAGCTGAGCCTGGAAGACCACGTTCTTCAGGCGCTCGTTGAAGGTTTCCAGCGGCTGTTTCTTGTCCTGCTTGAAGAAGAACTCGGCGTCGGTCAGGCGCGGACGCACGACCTTCTCGTTGCCCAGCACGATCTGCTTCGGATCACGGCTCTCGACGTTGGCCACGGTGATGAAGCGCGGCAGCAGCTTGCCTTCGCTGTCCAACAGGCAGAAGTACTTCTGGTTGTCCTGCATGGTGGTGATCAAGGCTTCCTGCGGCACCTCCAGGAAACGCTCCTCGAAGGAGCACACCAGCGGCACAGGCCATTCGACCAGAGCGGTCACTTCGTCCAGCAGTGCCGGCGGCACGACAGCGGTGCCTTCCTGCTGCATGGCCAGCTCCGCGGTGCGCTTGGCGATCAGCTCGCGACGCTCGGCGAAGTCGGCCAGCACGTAGGCCTTGCGCAGGTCCTCGACGTAGTTGGCCGGGGTGGTGATGACCACGTTTTCCGGGTGGTGGAAGCGGTGGCCACGGGATTCGCGACCGGCCTGCTGGGCCAGGAGGGTGCATTCGACGACCTGGTCGCCGAGCAGCATCACCAGCCACTGGGTCGGACGCACGAACTCTTCACGGCTGGCGCCCCAGTGCATGCGCTTGGGGATCGGCAGGTCGTTGAGCGAGTCTTCGACAATGGTTGGCAGCAGGCTGGCGGTAGCCTTGCCTGGAATGTGCTGCGAGAAGCGCAGCTTGGCACCGCTCTGGTCGATCTCGGCCAGGTCGACGCCGCATTTCTTGGCGAAGCCCAGGGCGGCCTGGGTCGGGTTGCCCTCTGCGTCGAAGGCGGCCTGGCGGGGCGGGCCGTCGATGTTGATGCTGCGGTCAGGCTGCTGCACGTCCAGCTGGCGGATCAGCACGGCCAGACGGCGCGGGGCGGCATAGACCTGCTTGTCGGTGTAGTTCAGGCCGGCGGCCTGCAGGCCTTTCTCGATGCCGGCCAGGAAGGCGTCGCCGAGGCTGGCGAGGGCCTTCGGTGGCAGCTCTTCGGTGCCCAGTTCGACCAGAAAATCTTGAGCACTCATTGTGCAGCCTCCAGCTTAGCCAACACTTCGTCACGCAGTTCAGGGGTCGCCATCGGGAAGCCCAGGCGTGCGCGGGCTTGCAGATAGCTTTGCGCCACGTCCCGGGCCAGGGTACGTACGCGCAGGATGTAGCGCTGACGCTCGGTCACCGAGATGGCGCGGCGGGCGTCGAGCAGGTTGAAGGTGTGGGACGCCTTCAGGACCATTTCGTAGGTCGGCAGCGGCAGGTCCAGCTTGATCAGGCGGTTGGCTTCGCTTTCGTAGAAGTCGAACAGCTCGAACAGTTTCTCGACGTTGGCGTGCTCGAAGTTGTAGGTCGACTGCTCCACTTCGTTCTGGTGGAACACGTCGCCATAGGTGACCTTGCCGAACGGGCCGTCGGCCCAGACCAGGTCATAGACCGAGTCCACACCCTGGATGTACATGGCCAGACGCTCCAGGCCATAGGTGATTTCACCGGTAACGGGGAAGCACTCGATGCCACCGACCTGCTGGAAGTAGGTGAACTGGGTCACTTCCATGCCGTTGAGCCAGATTTCCCAACCCAGGCCCCAGGCGCCGAGGGTCGGCGATTCCCAGTTGTCTTCGACGAAACGGATGTCGTGGACCAGCGGGTCCAGGCCGATCGCCTTCAGCGAGCCGAGGTACAGCTCCTGGAAGTTGGCCGGGTTCGGCTTGAGCACCACCTGGAACTGGTAGTAGTGCTGCAGGCGGTTGGGGTTTTCGCCATACCGTCCGTCGGTTGGGCGACGGCTAGGCTGCACATAGGCGGCGTTCCAGGTTTCCGGGCCGACGGCGCGCAGGAAAGTGGCGGTATGGAAAGTGCCGGCGCCTACTTCCATATCGTAGGGCTGAAGCACCACACAACCTTGCTCCGCCCAGTATTGCTGCAGGGCGAGGATGAGGTCTTGGAAGGTACGCACGGCTGGCGTAGGCTGGCTCACGAAATTCACCTGTATCTGGGGATGCGGATGTAAAGAGCGGGAGTATAACCCGATTCGCCTCGCCCTCTACCCATGGAATGGAGCCTTATGCCACGCTGCTTCTGGTGTACCGACGATCCTTTGTACCAGGCCTATCACGACCAGGAGTGGGGAACGCCTCAGCGTGACCCGGCGTTGCTCTTCGAGATGCTTTTGCTCGAAGGGTTCCAGGCCGGGCTTTCGTGGATCACGGTATTGAAGAAACGCGAGCGCTACCGCGAGGTACTGCATGGCTTCGACCCGGTGAAGCTGTCGCAGATGAGCGACGAGCGGATCGAAGAGCTGATGCTCGACGCGGGGATCATCCGCAATCGCCTCAAGCTCAAGGCCGCGCGGCGCAATGCCCAGGCCTGGCTGGCTGTGGATAACCCGGCCGAGTGGTTGTGGTCGTTCGTCGGTGGCGCGCCCAGGATCAACCACTTCAAAACGCGCGGCGAGGTGCCAGCGGTTACCGACGAGGCCCGGGCCATGAGCAAGGCCCTGCAGAAGGCCGGCTTCACGTTCGTCGGGCCGACCATCTGCTATGCCTTCATGCAGGCCACCGGCATGGTCATGGACCACACCACCGACTGTGATCGCTACGCCGCGTTGCTGCGCTGAAGCGTTACAATGCCCGCCTTGCAGAAATAAGGAATCCGGCTGTGGAAAAATTCAAAGGCGCCCTGATGGTCGGGGTGCTGCGACTGTTCGCCAAGCTGCCCTGGGGCGCAGTGCAGCGGGTCGGCGCGGGTATCGGCTGGCTCATGTGGAAGATCCCCAACGGTTCGCGCAATGTGGTGCGCATCAACCTGGCCAAGTGCTTCCCGGAAATGAACCCGGCCGAGCGCGAGCAACTCGTGGGCCGTGCACTGAAGGACATCGGCAAGTCCTTCGTCGAAAGCGCCTGCGCCTGGATCTGGCCTCCCCAGCGCTCGCTGGAGCTGATCAAGGAAGTGCATGGCCTGGAGGTCCTGGAGCAGGCCCTGGCCTCGGGCAAGGGCGTTGTGGGTATCACCAGTCACTTGGGCAATTGGGAAGTGTTGAACCACTTCTATTGCAGCCAGTGCAAACCGATCATCTTCTACCGCCCACCCAAGCTCAAAGCTGTGGATGATCTGCTGCGCGAGCAGCGGGTGCAGATGGGTAACCGCGTGGCGCCTTCGACCAAGGAAGGCATCCTCAGCGTGATCAAGGAAGTGCGTCGGGGCGGTCAGGTGGGAATTCCGGCCGACCCGGAGCCGGCCGAGTCCGCTGGAGTGTTCGTGCCATTTCTCGGCACCCAGGCGTTGACCAGCAAGTTCGTGCCCAACATGCTGGCGGGCGGCAAGGCGGTAGGCGTGTTCCTGCATGCGCTGCGTCTGCCGGATGGCTCTGGCTTCAAGGTGTTCCTGGAAGCTGCGCCCGAGGAGATGTACAGCGAGGATGTGACCGTGGCGGCCGCCGCCATGAGCAAGGTCGTCGAGCGTTACGTACGCGAGTATCCAAGCCAGTACATGTGGAGCATGAAGCGCTTCAAGAAGCGTCCGGCGGGCGAAGCGCGCTGGTATTGAGTTATCCACCGCCGCTGGAACAGGCTCAATACAACTCTGCCTGTTTCAGCAGGGCCCCTGTGGGAGCGGGTTTACCCGCCCCCATAGGGACCGCGTCAACCTGCCGCCTTGTCGAGTTTCTTCAGGAACACCGCCATCTCCTTCTCGGCCTGCTTGTCCCCATGGGACTGCGCCGCCGCGATCCCCTCCTCCCAGGCCTTGCGTGCCGCCGCCAGGTCGCCCTGTAGCTGGTAGGCCTTGCCCAGCAGCTTCCACGCCGCCGAGTACTTCGGATCGTGCTCCACACACCGAGCCAGGTGCACCGCCGCCTCGGCACCGTTGCCTTCATCGAGCCACGCCTTGCCCAGGCCAAAGCGCAGCAGGGCGTTATCCACACCCTTGGCCAGCATCTTTTCCAGCGATTCGCGCATGCCGTTTTCTCCTTAGAAGAAACTCAGGCCCACGTGGAACAGCTTTTCCACGTCACGGATGTGCTTTTTATCCACAACGAACAGGATCACATGATCACCCGCTTCGATCACTGTATCGTCGTGGGCGATCAGCACTTGCTCGTCGCGGATGATCGCGCCGATGGTCGTGCCTGGCGGTAGGGCGATGTCTTCGATGGCCTTGCCGATCACTTTGCTCGACTTGGCATCGCCATGCGCGACCGCCTCGATGGCCTCCGCCGCGCCCCTGCGCAGCGAGTGCACGCTGACGATGTCGCCTCGGCGCACGTGGGCCAACAGCGTGCCGATGGTAGCCAGCTGCGGGCTGATGGCGATGTCGATATCGCCGCCCTGGACCAGGTCCACATAGGCCGGGTTGTTGATGATGGTCATCACCTTGCGTGCACCCAGGCGCTTGGCCAGCAACGAGGACATGATGTTGGCCTCGTCGTCGTTGGTCAGGGCCAGGAAGATGTCGGCGTCGGCGATGTTCTCCTCGAGCATCAGGTCCTTGTCCGAGGCGCTGCCCTGCAGCACCACGGTGCTTTCCAGGGTGTCGGAGAGATGGCGGCAGCGGGTCGGGCTCATCTCGATGATCTTCACCTGGTAACGGCTTTCGATGGCCTCGGCCAAGCGTTCGCCGATCTGCCCGCCCCCGGCGATGACCACGCGCTTGTTGGTCTCGTCGATGCGGCGCAGTTCGCCCATTACCGCGCGGATGTCCTTGCGCGCGGCAATGAAGAAGACTTCGTCGTCGGCTTCGATCACCGTATCGCCTCGCGGCGTGATGGGGCGGTCGCGACGGAAGATGGCCGCCACACGGGTATCGACGTTGGGCATGTGGGCGCGGATCTGGCGCAGCTGCTGGCCCACCAGTGGGCCGCCGTAGTAGGCCTTGACCGCCACCAGTTGCGCCTTGCCGTCGGCGAAGTCGATCACCTGCAGGGAGCCGGGGTGCTCGATCAGGCGCTTGATGTAGTTGGTCACCACCTGTTCCGGGCTGATCAGCACATCCACCGGGATGTGGTCGTTGTCGAACAGCTCTTCACGAGTCAGGTAGGCTGACTCGCGCACCCGGGCGATCTTGGTGGGGGTGTGGAACAGCGAATAGGCGACCTGGCAGGCCACCATGTTGGTCTCGTCGCTGTTGGTCACCGCCACCAGCATGTCGGCGTCGTCGGCGCCGGCCTGGCGCAGCACCGTGGGCAGCGAGCCGCGGCCCTGCACGGTACGGATATCCAGGCGGTCGCCGAGGTCGCGCAGGCGGTCGCCGTCGGTGTCGACCACGGTGATGTCGTTGGCTTCGCTGGCCAGGTGCTCTGCCAGCGTGCCGCCCACCTGCCCTGCGCCGAGGATGATGATCTTCATCCGCTACTCCTAGTCCTTGTGCTTATCCGCGCGAGGCGGCGATCTTGATCAGCTTGGCATAGTAGAAACCGTCGTGGCCGCCTTCTTGGGCCAGCAGCTGTCGGCCGTGGGGCTGGCGCAGGCCGGCCTCGAGTGCCAGGTCCAGCTCGCGGGCACCGGGGGTGCGGGCGAGGAAGGCGTCGATCACTTCGGTGTTTTCGGTCGGCAGGCTCGAACAGGTGGCGTAGACCAGCATGCCGCCGACTTCGAGGGTCGGCCACAGGGCATCGAGCAGCTCGCCTTGCAGCGCGGCCAGGGCCGGGATGTCGTCAGCCTGGCGGGTCAGCTTGATGTCCGGGTGACGGCGGATGACACCGGTGGCCGAGCAGGGCGCGTCGAGCAGGATGCGCTGGAACGGTTTGCCGTCCCACCAGCTGGCGGTGTCGCGGGCATCGCAGGCGATCAGCTGGGCGTCCAGCTGCAGGCGGTCGAGGTTCTCGCGCACCCGCGCCAGGCGCTTGGCTTCTAGGTCGATGGCGACCACTTCGGCCAACCCGGCTTCGGCTTCGAGCAGGTGGCAGGTCTTGCCGCCCGGGGCGCAGCAGGCGTCCAGCACGCGCTGGCCGGGCGCCAGTTCCATGAGGTCGGCGGCCAGTTGCGCGGCCTCGTCCTGCACGCTGACCCAGCCCTCGGCGAAGCCTGGCAGGCCGCGCACGTCACAGGCTTCGGCCAACAGGATGCCATCGCGGCTGTACTGGCAAGGGCTGGCGCTGATACCGGCCTCGGTCAGTAGCGCCAGGTAGGCGTCACGGCTGTGGTGGCGGCGGTTGACCCGAAGGATCATCGGCGGATGGGCGTTGTTGGCAGCGCAAATCGCTTCCCACTGCTGCGGCCAGAATGCCTTGAGCGCCTTTTGCAGCCAACGTGGGTGAGCGGTGCGCACCACTGGGTCGCGCTCCATGTCGGCGAGCAGTGCCTCGCCTTCACGCTGGGCGCGGCGCAGCACGGCATTGAGCAAGCCCTTGGCCCACGGCTTCTTGAGCTTGTCGGCGCAACCGACGGTTTCGCCAATGGCGGCGTGGGCCGGAATGCGGGTGTAGAACAGCTGGTACAGGCCGACCAGCAGCAAGGCCTGAACATCAGCATCGGCGGCCTTGAAGGGCTTTTGCAGCAGCTGGGCGGCCAGTAGATCCAGGCGTGGCTGCCAGCGGGCGGTGCCGAAGGCCAGGTCCTGGACCAGGCCGCGATCACGCTCCTCGACCTTGTCCAGTTGCGCGGGTAATGAGCTGTTGAGCGAGGCCTTGCCGCTGAGTACGGCGGCCAGGGCACGGGCGGCGGCCAGGCGAGGATTCATTGGCCGAGCACCTTGCCGCTTGCGAACTTCTCGCGGCGGCTGTTGAACAGGTCGCTGAAGGCCAGTGGCTTGCCGCCCGGCAGTTGCAGGCGGGTCAGGCTCAGGGCACCTTCGCCGCAGGCGACCACCAGGCCATCCTTGCTGGCGGAAAGGATCTCGCCAGGGTTGCCCTTGCCTGTGGACAACTGCGCAGCCAGGACCTTGACGCTCTCGCCGTCCAGGGTGCTGTGGCACACCGGCCACGGGTTGAAAGCGCGGATCAGACGCTCCAACTCGATGGCTGGGCGTTTCCAGTCGATACGTGCTTCGTCCTTGTTCAGCTTGTGGGCATAGGTGGCCAGGGCGTCATCCTGAACCTCACCTTGCAGGCTGCCGTCTGCCAGGCCTGCAATGGCCTGCACCACGGCGCCCGGGCCCATCTGGGCGAGGCGGTCGTGCAGGGTGCCGCCGGTGTCCTCGGCGCTGATCGGGGTCACGACCTTGAGCAGCATGGGGCCGGTGTCCAGGCCGGCCTCCATGCGCATCACGGTCACGCCGCTTTCGGCATCGCCGGCTTCGACTGCCCGCTGGATAGGCGCGGCGCCGCGCCAGCGCGGCAGCAGAGAGGCGTGGCTGTTGATGCAGCCCAGGCGCGGGATATCCAGCACCACCTGAGGCAGGATCAAGCCGTAGGCGACCACCACCATCAGGTCTGGCTTGAGCGCGGCAAGCTCCGCCTGGGCCTCGGCGTTGCGCAGGCTCTGCGGTTGGTACACCGGGATGGCGTTTTCAACGGCCAGCTGCTTGACCGCTGAGGGCATGAGTTTCTGGCCACGGCCAGCCGGACGGTCGGGCTGGGTGTAGACGGCCACCACTTCGTAGGGGCTGTCGAGCAGGGCTTTGAGGTGTTCGGCGGCAAACTCTGGGGTGCCTGCGAAGACGATGCGCATGGAGTTCTCGCTTTGAAAAAGAAAAAGGCTTGCCGAAGCAAGCCTTCTGGAAGGTGGGGATCAGGCTTGCTGGCGGTGCTGCTTTTCCAGCTTCTTCTTGATCCGGTCGCGCTTGAGCTGTGACAGGTAGTCGACGAACAGCTTGCCGTTGAGGTGGTCGAACTCGTGTTGCACGCACACTGCCAGCAGGCCTTCGCATTCCAGTTCGAACGGTTTGCCGTCGCGGTCCTGGGCCTTGACCCGCACACGCAGGGGGCGGTCGACGTTCTCGTAGAAGCCCGGCACCGACAGGCAGCCTTCCTGGTACTGGCCCATGTCGTGGGTCAGCTCTTCGACGCTGGGGTTGATGAAGACGCGCGGCTCGCTGCGGTCTTCGCTGAGGTCCATGACCACGACCTGCTTGTGCACGTTGACCTGGGTGGCGGCCAGGCCGATGCCAGGGGCTTCGTACATGGTTTCAAACATGTCGTCGATCAGCTGACGCAGGGCGTCGTCGAACTCCGTCACCGGTTTGGCGATGGTGCGCAGGCGCGGGTCCGGGAATTCGAGAATGTTCAAGATGGCCATAAGGTCAGGCAGTCACTGTGCGTTCGGTTGAAAACTGAGCACACATAATAAAGGGAATCGGGGCATTCGGCACCTGGCAAAGCTCGGCTAGGGTGTGAAAGGACTGCATCAGGTCCATTCCATGGACAGCTTGTCAAAGTATTATCAACAAAGTTATCCACAGGTTGTACCACGTGGATGACCCCTCGCCGATCAAGGACGATCCGCCATGAACATGCCTGTTGTGCCCGCCTGTCCACCCGCCGAACTCGAGGCGCGTCTGCGTTTGCATCAGCTGCCCGAGGTGGGCCCGCGACGTTTCCACGCCCTGATCGATGCCTTCGGCGATGCCGCTTCGGCCCTCACAGCTCCCGCCAGCGCTTGGCGTGCGCTGGGCTTGCCGGCGGCCTGTGCCGAGGCCCGTCGCAGCGCCGAAGTTCGTGACGGCGCTGCCGTCGCAATGGCCTGGCTAGAGCGTCCGGGCCAGCATTTGCTGATGTGGGACGCGCCTTCGTATCCCGCGCTGCTGGCTGAAACGGACACAGCCCCGCCGCTGCTCTTCGTGGCCGGCGACCCTGGCTTGCTCGAGCGTCCGCAACTGGCCATCGTCGGCAGTCGCCGCGCAACGCCCCCCGCGCTGGACACCGCCAAGGCGTTTTCCCGGTGTCTTGCCCAGGCCGGTTTCACCATCACCAGCGGGTTGGCTCTGGGGGTCGATGGTGCCGCTCATCGGGCGGCATTGCAGGCCGGTGGGCACACCATCGGCGTGCTCGGCACGGGTCTGCAAAAACTTTATCCACAGCGCCATCGCGAGCTGGCCCGGGACATGATCGAGGGTGGCAGTGCGCTGGTGTCGGAGTTTCCCCTGGATGCCAATCCGCATGCCGCGAATTTTCCCCGACGCAACCGGATCATCAGCGGTCTGTCGCTAGGGGTGCTAGTGGTCGAGGCGAGTCTGGCCAGTGGTTCGCTGATCACCGCGCGACTGGCGGCCGAGCAAGGCCGGGAGGTGTACGCCATTCCCGGCTCGATCCACCACCCCGGCTCCAAGGGCTGCCACCAGCTGATCCGCGATGGTGCGTTGCTGGTTGAAAGCGTTGAGCAGATCCTCGACAGCCTCAAAGGCTGGCAAATCCTGCCCCCTGCACCTGTGGAAAACTCGGACCACCCATTGCTCGCCCTGCTGCATGCCGCGCCCCAGACCAGCGAAGCCCTGGCCTTCAGCAGCGGGCAGCCCCTGGCCCAGGTGCTGGCCAGCCTCACGGAACTGGAGCTGGGTGGGCGGGTGAGCAACGAAGCTGGGCGTTGGTTTGCCCGAAACAGCTAAGTACACTGCGCATCAGGCTTAAATGCGGAGAGACAAAATGGTGAGCAGTTGGCGTGTGCAACAAGCCGCACGTGAGATTCGGGCAGGTGCGGTCATCGCCTATCCGACAGAAGCGGTCTGGGGCTTGGGCTGCGACCCATGGAACGAGGACGCGGTGTATCGCCTGCTGGCGCTCAAGTCGCGGCCTGTGGATAAAGGGCTGATTCTGGTCGCTGACAACATTCGACAGTTCGATTTCCTGTTCGAGGATTTTCCACAGGACTGGATCGACCGCATGGGCAGCACCTGGCCTGGGCCGAACACCTGGCTGGTACCGCACCAGGACCTGTTGCCTGAATGGGTGACCGGGATGCACGACACCGTGGCCCTGCGGGTCAGCGATCATCCCTTGGTGCGCGAGCTGTGCGCGCTGGTAGGGCCGCTGATTTCCACCTCGTGCAACCCAGGCGGGCGCCCGGCGGCCAAGAGCCGGTTGCGGGTGGAGCAGTATTTTCATGGCCAATTGGACCTCGTGCTCGGCGGAGCGCTGGGTGGGCGGAAGAATCCGAGCGTGATTCGCGACCTGGTGACAGGCGAGGTCGTTCGGGCCGGCTGACCCAGGGAGGGCCCGGCGATGGACCGCCACGCGGCCCCAGGTATTGCAGGACTTTTCTGATTTCCTCCGCCCGGCTGTCCAGCTGGAATTTAGGGAAATACCCTACCTATCCGTCAGCTGCCGGCACCTTCCGGCAGGGAACCCATGTCTCTAGGCTCCAGACCGTCGCCAATAACTTGGTGATCGGGTGTGGTAACCCGCCAATTCTGGAGCATTTGCAGCCTATGGCGGCTGTGCGCGGGAGGCTTTTGCCTGCCGGGAGTGCCTCCAGTCCGGTTTACCACTCCGCGTACAGCTGCCACCCAAACCGTGTGGTAACGGATGGGTGTCAGCTCCAACTCTGGAGCAAACGATGAAAAAGCTTGTCCCTGATCCACCTCTACCCAACACCACATCTCGCCCCTTCGGCCGCTGCGATGCCGGCCATCCTCCCCTCTTCTCCACAAACCCTGACATCTCTGCCCACGACGCCCTCGTCCACGTAGCGCTTTACCTGCGCTGCGCCTACGAGACTGGCCTGCAGGCACTCGAACACCTGCACGAGTCAGGCCGCGGCATGTACTGGTCGAACCTGCACGCGATTGAAATGGCAGAGGGCTTGGTGGAGGCGATGCTCGATGGCATCGAGTCGGCGCCGGCAACCATCAGGACCGCCGGCTAAGCGGTGGGCGCTGTGGGAGCGGGTAAAACCGCTCCTCACCGGTGGCGTTCTGAATCAACCCACCGCGTAACGGCCTCGGATCAGGGCAGCAGCACAGTCGAGCCAACGGTTCTGCGTGCCGACAGCTCCGTCTGGGCCTTGGCCGCTTCGCTCAGCGGATACCGCTGCTGGATATCCACAACCAACTTGCCGCTGCTGATCATGCCGAACAAATCGTCGGCCATGGCCTGGGTGTTTTCGGCATTGTTGGCATAGCTGCCCAAGGTCGGGCGGGTCACGTACAACGAGCCCTTCTGCGAGAGGATCCCAAGGTTCACCCCGGTCACTGCGCCCGACGCGTTGCCGAAGCTCACCATCAAGCCGCGTGGACGCAGGCAGTCCAGCGAAGTGAGCCAGGTGTCGGCGCCCACACCGTCATAGACCACCGCGCACTTCTGGCCGTCGGTCAGCTCCAGCACGCGCTTGGCCACGTCCTCATGGCTGTAATCGATGGTCGCCCAGGCGCCCAGAGCCTTGGCGCGTTCGGCTTTTTCGGCGGAACTGACCGTGCCGATCAGCTTGGCACCCAGGGCTTTCGCCCACTGGCAGGCCAATGAGCCCACGCCACCGGCAGCGGCATGGAACAGGATGAAATCGCCCGGTTGCACGGCGTAGGTCTGCTTGAGCAGGTATTGGGTGGTCAGGCCCTTGAGCATCACTGCGGCGGCCTGTTCGAAGCTGATGGCCTCCGGCAACTTGACCACGTTGGCCTCTGGCAGGGTGTGCACTTCGCTATAGGCACCCAGTGGGCCACCGGCATAGGCCACGCGATCGCCCACTTTCAGCCGGCTGACGCCTTCGCCGACCGCGTCGATCACGCCGGCAGCTTCGGTGCCCAGGCCTGAGGGCAGCGCGGGCGGCGGGTACAGGCCGCTGCGAAAATAGGTGTCGATGAAGTTCAGCCCGATCGCGTGGTTGCGCACGCGGACTTGTTGCGGGCCCGGAGGAGCGGGTTCGAACTCGACCAGTTGCAGGACTTCCGGGCCGCCGTGCTGGTTGAACTGGATACGCTTGGCCATCTCACACTCCGTTGTCTGGGGATCGGGAAGACCTTCTATCGGACGCCTTTGCTTGATCGCCGTCAACTGCGGCGTAGCTTGCGCCGATGGTATGCTAGCCGGCACATTTTTCCGCTCCTTCCAGGTGACCCGATGACCAGCCGCACCGAGGCCGTGAAAGCCTACCTGCTCGACCTGCAAGACCGCATCTGCTCTGCCCTCGAAACCGAAGACGGCGGTGCCCGTTTCGTCGAGGACGCCTGGGTGCGTGAAGCCGGCGGCGGCGGTCGCACCCGGGTGATCGGCGAAGGCAAGGTAATCGAAAAGGGCGGCGTGAACTTCTCGCATGTGTTCGGTGCCGGCCTGCCGCCGTCGGCCAGTGCCCACCGCCCGGAGCTCGCCGGCCGTGGTTTCGAGGCGTTGGGCGTGTCGCTGGTGATCCACCCGCACAACCCACATGTGCCTACCTCCCACGCCAACGTACGGTTCTTCATCGCCGAGAAGGAAGGCGAGGAGCCGGTGTGGTGGTTCGGCGGTGGTTTCGACCTGACGCCTTACTACGGCAACGAAGAAGACTGCATCCACTGGCACCGGGTCGCCGAGCAGGCTTGCGCGCCGTTCGGCGCCGATGTGTACCCGCGCTACAAGGCCTGGTGCGACCGGTACTTCCACCTCAAGCACCGGGGGGAGCCACGGGGCATTGGCGGGCTGTTCTTCGATGACCTGAACGAGTGGGATTTCGACACCTGCTTCGCCTTCCTGCGTGCCATCGGCGAGGCCTACATCGAGGCTTACCTGCCAATCGTCCAGCGCCGCAAGGCCACGCCTTACACGCCCGAGCAGCGCGAGTTCCAGGAGTTCCGCCGTGGGCGCTATGTGGAGTTCAACCTGGTCTACGACCGCGGCACCTTGTTCGGCCTGCAATCGGGCGGTCGCACCGAGTCGATCCTCATGTCGCTGCCGCCGCAGGTCCGCTGGGGCTACGACTGGAAACCCGCGCCGGGCAGCGAGGAAGCGCGCCTGACCGAGTACTTCCTGCAGGACCGTGACTGGCTCAATCAGTAAGCCTGTGGATAACGAGGAGTTCCCATGGACCAATACGTCGTTTTCGGTAACCCCATCGGCCACAGCAAGTCGCCGTTGATCCACCGCCTGTTCGCCGACCAGACCGGCCAGGACTTGGAATACAGCACCCTGCTGGCGCCGCTGGATGATTTCAGCGATTGCGCCCGCGGCTTCTTCAAGCAAGGCGCGGGGGCCAACGTCACTGTGCCGTTCAAGGAAGAAGCCTTCCGCCTGTGCGACAGCCTCACGCCACGGGCCCAGCGTGCAGGTGCCGTGAACACCTTGAGCAAACTGGCCGACGGCACGCTGCAGGGCGACAACACCGATGGCGCCGGCCTGGTGCGGGACCTGACGGTCAATGCCGGCGTGGAGCTTGCCGGCAAGCGCATCCTGATTCTTGGTGCCGGTGGTGCGGTGCGCGGCGTGTTGCAGCCGATCCTGGCGCATCACCCGCAGTCGCTGGTGATCGCCAACCGCACGGTGGAAAAGGCCGAGCAACTGGCCCGGGAGTTCGATGACCTGGGGCCGGTGGTGGCCAGTGGTTTTGCCTGGTTGCAGGAGCCGGTGGACCTGATCATCAATGCCACCTCGGCGAGCCTGGCGGGTGAGTTGCCGCCGATTGCCGACAGCCTGGTCGAGCCGGGGCGCACGGTCTGCTACGACATGATGTATGGCAAGGAGCCGACGCCGTTCTGCCAGTGGGCCACCCGGTTGGGCGCGGCCAAGGTGCTCGATGGGCTGGGGATGCTGGCCGAGCAGGCGGCTGAGGCGTTCTTCACCTGGCGTGGGGTGCGGCCGGATACGGCACCTGTGCTGGATGAGCTCCGGCGGCAATTGGCGCGAGGCTGACAGTGTTGGGCCGCACAGCGGCCCTCATCACTCTTCGAAGCGGATCGGGCACAGCGCGGCGCCTTCAAGCTTTTGCAACTCTTCGATCACCTGCGGCCGGGCACGATGCAAGGTGAGGCTCCCGCCATTACGCTTCAGTCGCCGCGCTTCGCGGTGCAGCATGTCCACCCCTGAGTAGTCGATGAAATTGATCTGCCGTGCGTCGATCACGACCTGCGGCCCTTGGCAGCGTTGCAGGCGCACCTGCAGATAATGAGCGGCGCCGAAGAAAATCGACCCGCCCACTCGCAGCACATCGATCTCCCCTTCCCGGCTCTGTTGCACCCGTGGCCGCGAGGTGCGCTTGAGATAGAAGAACAGCGATGCCAGCACGCCCGCATAGATCGCGGTCTGCAATTCCAGCAGCAAGGTGGCGGCGGCAGTCAACGCCATGACCAGGAACTCCGAGCGGCTGACCCGAAACAGCGAACGGATGGCCCGGTGATCCACCAACCCCCAACAGATCAGCAGGATGCTGCCGGCCATGGCTGGAATCGGCAGGTGTGCGATCAGCCCGGCGCCGGCGACGGCGAACAGGGCCACCCACAATGCCGAGAACACCCCGGCCAATGGCGAACGGGCGCCTGCGTCGTAGCTCAAGCCTGAGCGGGTGAACGAGCCCGATGACAGGTAACCGGAGAACAGCGCGCCGACCATGTTCGATAGGCCCTGGGCACGGATCTCCTGATTGGCGTCGATCAACTGCTCGGAGCGCGCCGACAACGACCGGGCAATCGACAGGCTGGTCACCAGCCCGAGCATGCCCACCGCCACGGCGCTGGGCAACAGGCGCAGGATCAGTTCCAGGTCCAGCAGCGGCAACGGGCTCAAGGGCGGCAACTGGCCAACGAAGGCAGGCACTCTGGGCACATGACCAAAGACGCTCGGCAGCAGCCAGGCAATGACGCTGACCACCACCAGGCTGATCAACAGGCTGGGCCAGCGTGGGCGCCAGAGCTTGAGCAACACACCGATCAGCAGGGTCGCCAGGCCCAGGACCAGCGACGGCAGGTCGACCTCGCCGGCATGGTTGAGCAAGTCCTGCAATGTGCGCAGCGCCGTGGCCTGGCTGGGCAGGTCCATGCCCATGAGGTTGGGCAACTGACCGAGGGCGATCACCACCGCAGCGCCCAAGGTGAACCCGAGCACCACGGAGTGGGAGACGAAATTGACCAGCGCGCCGAAACGCAGCATCCCCAGCAATAGCTGGAACATGCCGCCCAGGAAGGTCAGCAGCAGCACCAAGGTGATGTAGTCGTCGCTACCAGCCACGGCAAGCGGGCTGATGCTGGCGTAGAGCACGATGGAGATGGCTGCGGTCGGGCCGCAGATCAGGTGCCAGGACGAGCCCCACAGGCAGGCCACCAGCACCGGCACGATGGCGGCGTACAGGCCATATTCGGCGGGCAGGCCGGCGATCAGGGCGTAGGCGATCGATTGCGGCAGCGCGAGGATCGCGCCACTGAGGCCCACCAGCAGGTCCTGGCGCAGGCTACGGCCCGATTGACGGGGGAGCCAAGTGAGGAAGGGCAGCAGGTGGCTCAGGTGGGGCATGGGGAGTACAGATTCCTGGAGATTTTTCACCAGCCCTGTGGGCGCGCATTTACCCGCGCCCACAGGGGTTATGTGTCGCTCAGCGGATCAAAGTCTAGCGTTTACGGCCTCTTGGGCATCCCCACCCTCTTTGGTGGTCACCCCGGCCAGCCAAGTGTTCAGCGATTCTGGATGCGCCTTCACCCAGGCCTTGGCCGCTTCATCGAAACTCACCTTCTTGTCCACAACCTCGGCCATGATGCTGTTTTCCATCTCCAGACTGAAGCTCAGGTTGCCCAGCAGTTTCGCTGCGTTCGGGCACGCCTGTGGATAACCCTTGCGCACCAGGGTGTACACCTCCCCCTTATCGCCGAACCACTGCTCGCCGCCGGTCAAATAATGCATCTTGAGCTTCACGTTCATCGGGTGCGGTGTCCAGCCGAGGAAGGTGATGAACTGTTTTTTCTGCACCGCACGCTGGACCTGAGCCAGCATCGCCTGCTCGCTGGATTCGACCAGCTTCCACTGCCCCAGGCCGAAGGCGTTCTTGCCGATGATTTCTTTGAGCGACAGATTGGCCGGTGCCCCGGAGCCGATGCCGTAGAGCTTGTTGCCGAACGCGTCGGCATGTTTTTGCAGGTCAGCGAAGTCTTTCACGCCGGCCTCCCAGACGTAATCCGGCACCGCGAGGGTGAATTGCGTACCTTCAAGGTTGCGCGCCAGACGCTGCACGTCGCCGTTGGCGACGAACTTGTCGTGAAAGCCCTGCTGCGCGGGCATCCAGTTGCCCAGGAAGGCATCCACCTGGCCGTCCTTGAGGCCGCCGAAGATGATCGGTACGGCCAGGTTGTCGATCTTCACCTGGTAGCCGAGGCTCTCCAGGAGCAGGCGGGCCACGGCGTTGGTGGAGGCGATGTCGCTCCAGCCGGGGTCGGCCATTTTGACGGTGGTGCATTGGCTATCGCTGTCGGCGTGGGCCGGGATGGCGGTCAGGCCCAGGGCCAGGGCGATCAGGGCGGTGGAGAACTTCTTCATGGCGGTCTCTCTGCTCAATCCAGGGGTGCGGGCTGTGGATAACGTGCCTTGCGCTCGAGGTCGTCGAGATCGATGTGGTTGCGCATGTACTGTTGGCTGGCGTCCACCCAGGGTTGGTGGTCCCAGCTTTTGAGCTTGCCGATGGAAAGCGCCTCTGCCACCAGACGACGACGGCGCTGGCTGGCCAGCACTTGCTGGCGTAGGACGGGAATGTCCCAGCGTTGGCGGGCTTGATCGACAAATGCCTGCAGCAGCGCCTGATGATCCGGGCTGCCGGTGAGGTTCTCCCGCTCGTGCGGGTCGCGACTCAGGTCATAGAGTAGACATGGGTCGTCCTCGCTGTACACGAACTTGTATGGGCCTCGGCGGATCATCATCAGCGGGCCGACGGTGCCCTCGGCCATGTATTCGCCGATCACCTCGTCATGCCCACCCTGCCCTTGCAGGTGCCCGACCAGAGAGCGGCCATCCAGGTGCAGGGCCGGTTCGACTGCGCCACCGGCCAGCTCCACCAGGGTTGGCAACAGGTCGCAAGTGGAGACGTTGGCGCTGACCCGAGCCGGGGCGAAGCGTTTGGGCGCGTGCACCAGAAGTGGCACCCGGGCCGACATCTCGAACCAGTGCATCTTGTACCAGAGCCCGCGCTCGCCAAGCATGTCGCCGTGGTCACCGGAAAACACGATCAGGGTGTCCTCGGCCAGGTCGCATTCCTCCAGGGTCTGCAGGAGCTTGCCGATGTTGTCGTCGATATAGCTGCAGGCGCCGAAATAGGCTCGGCGGGCATCGCGGACCTTGTGCGGCGGTAGGGGTTTGTCCCACAGGTCATAGACCTTGAGCAGGCGTTGGGAGTGCGGGTCCTGCTCGTCTTGGGCAATGCTTTCAAGCGGCATGGGGATATCCACACCGTCGTACAGATCCCAGTAGTGCTTGGGAATCGTGTAGGGGTCATGGGGGTGCGTCATGGAGACGGTCAGGCAGAACGGCCGGCCGTCGCCCTCGCGAACATGGTCGTAGAGATACTGGCGGGCCTTGAACACCACCTCTTCATCGAAATCCAGTTGGTTGGTGCGCACGCAGGGCCCGGCCTGCAGTACCGAGGACATGTTGTGGTACCAGCTCGGGCGCACGTCGGGTGCGTCCCAGTTCACGGCCCAACCGTAGTCGGCCGGGTAGATGTCGCTGGTCAGGCGCTCCTCGTAGCCGTGCAGTTGGTCCGGCCCACAGAAATGCATCTTGCCAGAGAGCGCGGTGCGATAGCCCAGGCGACGCAGGTAGTGGGCGTAAGTGGGTACGTCGGCAGGGAAATCCGCAGCGTTGTCGTAGGCACCAATGCGGCTGGGCAATTGCCCGCTGACCAGGGTGAAGCGCGAGGGTGCACACAGCGGGCTATTGCAGTACGCGGCGTCGAACACCACCGCCTGTTCGGCCAGGCGGCTCAAGTGCGGCATCTTGATGGGCGATGAGCTGTAGATCGGCAGCAAGGGCGCGGCCATCTGGTCGGCCATGATGAACAGGATGTTGGGTCGCTTCATGGGGGCCTTCCATCGTTGGAGGTTATGGGAACCGCTTGCGATCGAGGATGCGACTGTGGATAACATGGGTAAAGCCCATGCCGGGCAATGACTGGGATTAGCCGCGCTTATGTTTGAGCACCTTGCTGACGTTTCCCTGGATACCTTGCGGGTCTTCGAGGCTGCCGCCCGGTTGCGGGGCTTTACCGCTGCGGCATTGGAGTTGGGCACTACGCAGCCGGCGGTGAGCCAGCAGGTCAAGCGCCTGGAGGCCCAGTTGGGCACGCGCCTGTTCGATCGGATCTACCGGGGGATTGAACTGACCGAGACGGGTCAGGCACTGTTCGAGCAGATCCACCAAGCGTTGCTGGCGATGGACGACGGCATCGCCCAGGCCAGTGGGCGCGGCCAGCGCGAAGTGTTGCAGGTGGCCACCGACTTCGCCTTTGCGGCCTTCTGGCTGATGCCACGGTTGCCGCGCTTCCATGAGGCTTATCCACAGGTGGACGTCAGCCTGGTGACCGGTGAGCGCAGCCAGGCCATGCTGCGCCCGGACATCGACGTGGCGGTGCTGTTTGGCGATGGGCGTTTCCATCAGGGCGAGAGCCGCTGGCTGTTCGACGAAGAGGTCTTCCCTGTCTGCAGCCCCAACCTGATGCGTGGCAAACCCGCGTCAGCCGAGGCTTTGCAACGATTGCCCCTGCTTCATCTGCGTGGTGAACAGGCCAGTCGCTGGTTCGATTGGACGGGAGTCTTTCGAGGGTTTGGTCTGCACAGTCCACCCCCGCCTGGGCAGATGCGTTTCGACAATTACACGCTGTTGATCCAGGCGGCGATTGCCGGCCAAGGTGTGGCGATCGGTTGGCGACATTTGGTGGATGGGCTGGTGGACCAAGGGCTGTTGTGCCGACCGCTCGAAGGCAGTTTGCGCTCGAGGCGCGGGTATTACGTGGTATTGCCGCCGCGCAAGCGGCGTGGGGCGTTGATCCAGCGGTTCGTGGATTGGCTGGCGCAGGAGCGAGGGCTGTGACGCCACGGGCGCTGCTTTGCGGCCCAGCGCAGGCAGCCCCGCGTTCTAGAGCACGAAGTTCACGTGCTCGCCCTGATGCAGATTCAACTCAAGGGTATCGACCATCCCTGCCGCAATCCGCGCTAATCGCTGCAAAGGCCCGGCCAGTCCGGGCTCCAGGGTTCCATCGAGGTTGCGGAAATGCTCGATGCCCAGGCCTGGCATCTCTTCAGGGGCGTTGATCAGCGTCCAGCGCAGCGCGCTGCGTTGCAGTTGATCGACGATCTGGTCTGCGCACGCCCGTTGCGCTTCGCTGTGCCCGGCCGGCTTGTCCAGCACATCGAAATCGCCCACCAGCAACAGCCGGCGTATAGTCGTACGCGAAAGGCCTGCCACCAGGGCTTCGGCCATTTGCCGCTGCGCAGGCAGATCGTCCGGCGCCAGCGCTGAAAGCAAGGCGATCACCGCCGAGCCTCCGGCCACGCTCTGTTCGGCCTGGTGCTTGTCACCTAGCGCGCCTCGCTTGAAATGCAGCCCAGGACGCGGTGCGTGACGGTTAAGGTCATCGACCACCGCGGTGACCTCGTGCTGGCGCGACAGCAGCTCGACGATCAATGCACTGCCCAGGCTGCTTTCGGCACCGAACAGAACCAGTTTGAACACTGGGGTCTCGGCATTTTTCACAGGATCGCTCCCCTTCGCTGGCCAGTGATCCTTTGACCTCATTTGGGAGTAATCGTGCAAAGGATCAAGGGTTATCACGCCCACGTGTATTACGACGCAGCGACGATGGAACAAGCTCGGGCGCTATGCGAGGAAGCGGCGCGGCTGTTTCCCGTGACCATGGGGCGCATGCACCAGAAGCCGGTCGGGCCGCATCCGGACTGGAGCTGCCAGTTGGCCTTCGGGCCGGAAGTGGTGGGCGTGGTGTTGCCGTGGTTGGCGCTGTATCGCAAGGGGCTGGTGGTATTCCTGCATCCGCTGACGGGGGATGAGCTGGCGGATCACCGGGATCATGCGATCTGGATGGGGGCCGTGCGGCCACTGGACTTGTCGATATTCGAATGAAAGGGCCGCTCTGCGGCCCATCGCAGGCTATCGCCAGCCCCCGCGAGCGGTGACTCCCGCGGGGCCGGCGCAGCGCTCGCTAGGTTACAGGCGGGCGCTGCGTACGCCTTCAGCCAGTGCCGAGCACAGGCTCAGCACATCAGCCACTGCCTGGTCGGCACTCTTGGCCTGGGCGATCTTGTCGACCAGCGCCGAACCGACCACCACGCCTTCGGACAGCTTGGCGATCGCCGCGGCCTGCTCCGGTGTGCGGATACCGAAACCCACGCTGATGGGCAGGTCGGTGTGGCGGCGCAGGCGAGCGATGGCCTGCTGCACGTGCTCGGTGGTGGCCGAGCCCGCACCGGTCACGCCGGCCACCGAGACGTAGTAGACGAATCCGGAGCTGCGCTCCAGCACGCGCGGCAGGCGGGCGTCATCGGTGGTCGGGGTGGTCAGGCGGATGAAGTCGATGCCTGCGGCCTGGGCCGGGGTGGCCAGCTCGGCATCGTGCTCGGGCGGCAGGTCGACGATGATCAGGCCATCGACGCCGGCGTCCTTGGCCTCTGCCACGAAGCGCTCCACGCCAAAGCGATGGATCGGGTTGTAGTAGCCCATCAGCACGATCGGCGTGGTCTGGTTGCCGACGCGGAACTCGCGGACCATCTGCAAGGTTTTCGTCAGGGTCTGACCGGCATCCAGGGCGCGCAAGGTCGCCAGCTGGATGGCCACGCCATCGGCCATCGGGTCGGTGAACGGCATGCCCAGCTCGATCACGTCGGCGCCTGCTTCGGGCAGGCCCTTGAGGATGGCCAGGGAAGCGTCATAGCCAGGGTCGCCGGCAGTGATGAAGGTGACCAGCGCGGAGCGGCCTTGGGCCTTCAGCTCGGCGAAGCGGTGTTCAAGACGGCTCATGGCTGTTTCTCCTGGGCGGCCATATGGTTCATCACGGTTTGCATGTCCTTGTCGCCACGTCCGGACAGGCACACGACCATCAGATGGTCCTTGGGCAGGTTCGGTGCGCGCTTGATCGCTTCGGCCAGAGCATGGGAGCTCTCCAGGGCCGGAATGATGCCTTCCAGGCGGCAGCAGGTGTGGAAGGCGTCGAGGGCTTCATCGTCGGTGATGCTGACGTACTCGACACGTTTCACTTCGTGCAGGTAGGCGTGTTCAGGGCCAATCCCCGGGTAGTCCAGGCCGGCGGAGATCGAGTGGGCATCGGTGATCTGGCCGTCCGCGTCCTGCAGCAAGTACGTGCGGTTGCCATGCAGCACGCCCGGGACGCCGCCGTTGAGGCTGGCGGCGTGCTTGTCGGTGTTCACGCCGTGGCCACCGGCTTCGACGCCGATGATTTGCACGCTGGCATCATCGAGGAAGTCGTGGAACAGGCCCATGGCGTTGGAGCCACCGCCGACGCACGCAATCAGGCTGTCAGGCAGGCGGCCTTCCTTCTCATGCAACTGGGCGCGGGTTTCCTTGCCGATGATCGATTGGAAATCGCGGACCATCGCCGGGTACGGGTGAGGACCTGCCACGGTGCCGATCAGGTAGAAGGTGTCGTCGACGTTGGTGACCCAGTCGCGCAGGGCCTCGTTCATGGCGTCCTTGAGGGTGCCGGTGCCGGCGGTGACCGGGACGATCTCGGCGCCCAGCAGCTTCATGCGGAACACGTTGGCTTGCTGGCGCTCGATGTCGGTGGCGCCCATGTAGATCACGCAGGGCAGGCCGAAGCGTGCGGCCACGGTGGCGGTGGCGACACCGTGCATGCCGGCGCCGGTCTCGGCGATCAGGCGTTTCTTGCCCATGCGTTTGGCCAGCAGCACTTGGCCAATGCAGTTGTTCACCTTGTGCGCGCCGGTGTGGTTGAGTTCTTCACGTTTGAAGAAGATTTTCGCGCCGCCGCAGTGTTCGGTCAGGCGCTCAGCGAAGTACAGCGGGTTGGGACGGCCGATGTAGTCGCGCTGGAAGTAGGCCAGTTCCTCGAGGAACTTCGGATCGGCCTTGGCCGCTTCGTATTCGCGGGCCAGGTCCAGGACCAGGGGCATCAGGGTTTCGGCCACGTAGCGGCCGCCGAACGAGCCGAACAGGCCGTTGGCGTCGGGGCCGGCGCGGTATTGGGTCTGGGTCATGGGGCGCTCCATAGGCGATGTGATCAGTGAAATCGTGTGGGCTTGTGCGCAGCTGAACCCGCGAACAGGCCTCTCTCGGTCGATGGGCCTACTCTAACCACGACATGGCCGGCTGAAAACCGATAAGATTGCGATAATTTGTCAGAAAATCTCACATATAAAATGCGCCAGGATCTCCCCCCCCTCAACGCCTTGCGGGCCTTCGAGGCCACTGCCAGGCTCAACAGCGTCAGCCAGGCTGCCGAGCAGCTGCACGTGACCCACGGCGCCGTCAGCCGACAGATCAAGGTACTCGAGGAGCATCTGGGTGTGGCCTTGTTCGTCAAGGATGGGCGCGGCATCAAACTCACAGATGCCGGGTCACGCCTGCGCGATGCGAGCTTCGATGCCTTCGATCGGCTGCGCACGGTCTGCGCGGAGCTCAGCCGTGATGTCAGCGAGGCGCCGTTCGTGCTGGGCTGTTCTGGCAGTCTGCTGGCGCGCTGGTTCATCCCGCGTCTGGGACGGCTTAAGGCTGACTTGCCGGAGCTGCGGCTGCATTTGTCCGCCGGTGAAGGCGACCTGGACCCCCGGCGCCCCGGACTGGATGCCTTGCTGGTGTATGCCGAGCCGCCGTGGCCTGCGGACATGCAGGTTCATGTGTTGGCCCAGGAGCGCATCGGGCCGGTGGTGAGCCCGCATTTCGCGGGCTTCGAGCGCTTGCGCAGCGCGCCGGCCAAGGCGTTGCTCGATGAAGCCCTACTGGATACCACCTCGCGCCCACAGGCCTGGCCGACCTGGGCCGAGCAGCAAGGGCTTGACCCGGCCGCGTTGAGGTTCGGCCAAGCCTTCGAGCATTTGTATTACCTGCTGGAGGCCGCAGTGGCCGGTCTGGGGGTGGCCATCGCTCCGCAACCGCTGGTGGCGGATGACCTACGGGCCGGGCGGCTGAGCGCACCTTGGGGCTTCTCGCCTACCCGCGCAGCCTTGGCGCTATGGGTGCCGCGACGCGCCGCGGACGGGCGCGCCGAGCAGTTGGCGCAGTGGCTGCGCAACGAGCTGGACCTTCAAACGACTTAGTTGCGCTTGCACATCAGCCAGGCGGCCAGCAGGCCGAGGGCACCGATGGCGACGCCTGCGGTGGTCCAGGGATGTTCCTGGGCGTAATCGCGGGTGGCGATGCCGGTCTGGCGGGTGCGGGCTTTGACTTCTTCGTAGGCTTCGCCCATCAGGGTTCGCGACTGCCTGAGCGCGTTCTCGGCATTGCTGCGGATCGCTTTCATGGATTTCTGCGACTCTTCCGAGGCATCGTGCTTGAGGTGTTCGAGGGTCTTGAGCAGGCTTTCGATCTCCGCCTCCATGCTTTCCAGCGACGCTTTACGCAGCGAGTTGTAGGCCATGATGACTCTCCTTCGCGTGGGTTGGGTTGTAAGGGTTGCGACTGTGCAGCGAAGCGAAAGTGCGATCGAACTTTCGTTTGCCATGCAAGTTCGCAGGTAAAGCGGGCCTGCGCTGCTAGGCTCAAATCTCACACGCCAACCAAGGAGAGCGCTCATGTCCGATCATCGCACCTACAAGAAGATCGAGCTGGTCGGGTCCTCGCCCACCAGCATCGAGGACGCGATCAACAATGCCCTGGCTGAGGCCGGCAAGAGCATCAAGCATCTGGAGTGGTTCGAGGTCGTCGATACCCGTGGCCATATCCGCGATAACCAGGTCGCGCACTTCCAGGTCACGCTGAAGGTCGGTTTCCGCATCGCCAACAGCTGAAACAGGCCCAGGCTGGCTTCGCCCTGCCAGATGGGGTAAAGGTTGCAGGGTGCCATTTCGATAATGGCACCCTGTCCTTTTTTGATCTGAACAAGGAAAGCGATCGATGAAGAAACTGATTCTGGCGGTGGGTTTGATGGCGCTGGCAGGCGGGGCATTTGCGGCTGGGAAGCCGTGCGAAGAGCTCAAGGCCGAGATTGCGGCGAAGCTGGACGCCAAGGGCGTGAAAGACTACACGCTGGAGATCGTGGACAAGGGCGAGCCGGCGGGCAAAGTGGTCGGTACCTGCGAAGGCGGTACCAAGGAAATCGTCTATCGACGGGGTTGAGTGAATGAACGCTTCGCGGGTGAACCCGCTCCCACGTGCTCCGCGTTGAGGCCTGTGGAAGCGGGTTCACCCGCGAAAAGCTCTACTCGGTCTTGAGCGCCTGGGCCAGCAGCTCGTAAGAGCGCAACCGATCCGCATGCTCATACAGGTCGCAGGTGAAGATCAGCTCATCGGCACCGGTCTGCTCCAACAGCACTTCCACCTTGGCCCGCACCTTCTGCGGGCTGCCGATCATCGCCAAGCCCAGGAAACTGCCCACCGCATCGCGTTCGTGGGGCAGCCACAAGCCGTCCATGCTCGGCACCGGTGGTCGCTGCATCAGGCTTTGGCCACGGATCAGCGCGAGGATGCGCTGGTACACGGAGGTGGCCAGATACTCGGCCTGTTCATCGGTGTCGGCCACGACCATCGGCACGCCCAGCATCACGTAGGGCTTGTCGAGCACGGTCGAGGGCTTGAAGTGGTCGCGATAGATGCGGATCGCCTCATGCATGTAGCGTGGGGCGAAGTGCGAGGCGAAGGCGTAGGGCAGCCCGCGCATGCCGGCCAGCTGGGCGCTGAACAGGCTGGAGCCCAACAGCCAGATCGGCACGTCGGTGTCATGGCCGGGCACGGCGATGACCTTCTGGTCCGGCGTGCGAGGGCCCAGATAGCGCGAGAGCTCTTCGACATCATCCGGGAAATCATCGGCGCTGCCGGAGCGTTCGCGGCGCAGTGCGCGGGCGGTCATCTGGTCGGAGCCTGGCGCACGGCCAAGGCCCAGGTCGATACGGCCGGGGTACAGGCTGGCCAAGGTGCCGAACTGCTCGGCGATGACCAGTGGCGCGTGGTTGGGCAGCATCACGCCGCCAGAGCCGATGCGGATGCTCGAGGTACCGCCGGCCAAGTAGCCGATCAGCACCGCCGTGGCGGAGCTGGCGATGCCATCCATGTTGTGGTGTTCGGCCACCCAGAAGCGGTTGTAGCCCCAGCGTTCGACGTGCTGCGCTAGATCCAGCGAGTTGCGCAGGGACTGGGCCGGGCCGCCGTCGGCGCGCACCGGTACCAGGTCGAGGGTAGAAATCTTCAGGTCACGCAGGTGCGTCATTGGAGCCTCCGCAGAAATTTGGCCAAGGGGCCTTGAAGACTCTGTATGGGCAGTTTCCGGGGTTTCAATGTTGAGCGTCGGATTGTTCTGAACTTGCATTGGGTGCCGTCCTCAGAACCCATAGGTACTCATCCTATGACCAGGAGGCAGCATGAAAAAGACAGCATCGGCGATCTGGCAAGGCGGGCTCAAGGACGGCAAGGGCTCGCTGTCCACCGAGAGTGGGGCGCTCAAGCAGAATCCCTATGGCTTCAACACCCGCTTCGAAGGCTCGCCCGGGACCAACCCGGAGGAGCTGATTGGTGCGGCGCATGCGGGGTGTTTCTCGATGGCCCTGTCGATGATGCTGGGCGAGGCGGGCTTGACCGCAGAGCGCATCGACACCATTGCCGAAGTGAGCCTGGACAAGCAGCCGGACGGTTTCGCCATCACCGCCGTGCACCTGATCCTCAAGGCCAAGGTTCCTGGCGCCAGCGAGGCGCAGTTTCAGGAAATCGCCAACAAGGCCAAGGCCGGCTGCCCGGTATCGAAGGTACTGAACGCCACGATCAGCCTGGACGCGAGGTTGGTTGCCTAGGCGCAACAGGGGCGGTTTCCTGTAGTCTAACCAGCGTTGGCAGCTGGTCTGCCTCTTCAGGAGCCGTCCCATGATCCGCGTTGCAACCGCCGTGCTGGTTTCCCTGCTGGCCACGACCGCCCTGGCCGCACCCAAGCCGTGCGAAGAACTCAAGGCCGAAATCGAAGCGAAGATCCAGGCCGCGGGCGTGACGTCCTACACTTTGGAAATCGTGCCCAATAGCGAGGTCCGCGACCAGAACATGATCGTCGGCAGCTGTGATGGCGGGACCAAGAAAATCATCTACCAGAAAAACGATCGGTAGAAAGGACCCGCGCTTGCGGGTCACGGAATGCAGAAAACGTTGCTGGGCTCGTCCACCACTACCGTGCGTTGGGCATCGTACAGCAGCACCTGCGGCTGCATCACCGGCGCCCGGGCTTCCAGGCGATAGCGTTCACCGGCCTTGAAGTCGTCGTAGCGCACGGTCAGGTAGCAGGTGCGTTCGGTCGGGTCGGTCGAGAAGCCGCCTGCGTACACCTCATAGTCGAAGCGCACCACCAGCTCGTGCTTGCCAGGTGTGACCTGGAAGTAGCGGCCATCATCGAGCCGTTTGCCGTCCAGGCGGTCGGCCATGATGGTCCTGCCGGGGGTGATGGTGTAGAGATCGACCCACGCCTGTTTGGGGTCGACGGGCGGCAAGGGGCTGGCGCAGGCCCCCAGCGCACTGAGGGCGATCAGCATCATGGGCTGGCGCATGGCGAAACTCCCGCTTGCGATTCACAAGCTATAAGCATAGCGCCGACAGGCCCGCACTGTCGCGAAAGTCGTGGTCTTTCAGGTGCGCTGGCAGCCTGCTGGCAAGCCTTGGCTGACGAGTTTTCGCTGCTGGTCGTACAGCTTGATCCAGGGGCGGAAACCGATGCTGCCGGCTTGCAGTTGGTAACGTTGGCCGGCGCTGAAATCCTTGAAGGTCAGATTGAGCTGACAGTCACGCCACAAGGGTTCGTCGACCGGGCCGATGTTGCTCGGTTCCACGGCGAACTGGTAGCGCACAGTGAGCTCATGGTTGCCAGGCTGGACTTCGAAATAACGGGTGTCGGCCCAGTCGCGTTCGTCCACCTGCACTGCGTGCAGTGACGTGTTGTCGAAGGGCGCGAGATCGACCCAGGCCTGATTAGGGTCTGGCGCCGGCAACGTGGAGCACCCGGACAGCAGCACGAGCGTGCCGGCGATGACAATCATTGAACGCATGGCGAAACGCCCCCCTGGCGAGATAGTCTTGGACCGCACTGGCCGTGAGCGAGATAGACAGCCTTGATGTTCCGACTTTTTCTTTTGCAGCGCTCAAGCCCTGGGCCTCTCGACCGCGTTTTCACCCGTTTGGTTCCCGTCCTTGCAGCCCTCCTGCTGAACGGTTGCAGCAGCCTTGGCTATTACGGACAACTGGCCGAAGGGCAATGGCAGTTGCTGCGCGCACGCCAGCCGGTGCAGCGCCTGCTTGATGACCCCACCACTCCTGCTCCCTTGCGCCAGCG
Source organism: Pseudomonas sp. HMSC08G10 (assembly GCF_001808425.1). NCBI lineage: Bacteria > Pseudomonadati > Pseudomonadota > Gammaproteobacteria > Pseudomonadales > Pseudomonadaceae > Pseudomonas > Pseudomonas sp. HMSC08G10. The sequence continues at coordinate 66,110 of NZ_KV793328.1, forward strand.
ACTGGCGCAGGCCGAGCTGGCCCGGTCGTTCGCCATCGAGCACCTGAAACTGCCGGACAACCGCAGTTACCGCGTCTACGCCGATCTGGGCCGACCCTATGTGGTCTGGAACGTGTTCGCCACGCCGGAGCTTTCGTTGCAGCCGGTGACCCATTGCTTCCCGATTGCCGGTTGTGTCGCCTACCGCGGCTACTACCGACAAGGCGCGGCCCGGGGCGCGGCGGCACTGATGCGCCAGCAAGGACTGGACACCTATGTGGGGGGCGTCGAAGCGTATTCGACCCTGGGCTGGTTCGACGATCCGATTCTCTCCTCGATGGTCGGCTGGGGCGACGAGCGTCTGGCCGCGGTGATCTTCCACGAGCTGGCGCACCAGCGTTTCTATGTGCAGGACGACACAGAGTTCAACGAGTCTTTTGCCTCGTTCGTCGAGCAGGAAGGATCGCGGCAATGGCGCGCAGCCCGTGGGCTTGCAGCGATTCGGGAGGATTCGCTGCGCCAGCGCGAGCAGTTCATCCAACTGGTGCTGGACAGTCGAGCGCGGCTCGAGGCGATCTACGCAAGCCCACGCAACGAGCCAGCCAAGCGCGCGGCCAAGCAGGCGGAGTTCGCACGGCTGCGCCAGGCCTATCGGCAGATGCGCGATGAGCAGTGGCAAGGGGACAAACGCTATGACGCCTGGATGTATGGGCCGATGAACAACGCCAAGCTGTTGCCGTTCGGGCTGTATGACCAGTGGGTGCCGGCGTTTGCGGCGTTGTTTAGGCAAGCGGGCGGAGACTGGAGCCGGTTCTACCGGCAGGTCGAGGCGCTGGGGCGGTTGCCGCTCGAAGAGCGCAAGACGCGGTTGGCGCGATTGGCTGCAGGTCGGTAAGTGGGGCCGGCTTGCGCCGTTCGCAGGCTTCTACAGGGGGCACCGCTGCCCTGTGGGAGCCTACGAACGGGCTGCAACAGCAGCCCCCTGCACTTAATGACCGACGAATGCCTGGTGCATCTGCGCCAGGGTCTCGAAATGAAATGCCGGCGCTTCGGCTGTGAGCTCTTCACGGCTGCCGAAGCCATACCCCACCGCCACCGCCTGCAAGCCGTTGCTGCGCGCACCGATCAGGTCGTGCTTGCGGTCCCCGATCATCAGCGTCTGGGCCGGGTCCAGCCCTTCTTCTTCCAGCAGGTGGCGAATCAGCTCGACCTTGTTGGTGCGGGTGCCATCCAGTTCGCTGCCGTAGATCACCTTGAAGTGGTGGTCGAAGGCAAAGTGCCGGGCGATCTCCCGGGCGAACTCCCAGGGTTTGGAGGTGGCGATGTACAGCGTGCGGCCTTGGCTGTTGAGGGTTTCGAGCAGTTCTGGCACGCCGTCGAACACCAGGTTCTCGTACAGGCCCGTGACACGGAAGCGCTCACGATAGAAGTTCACCGCCTCCCAGGCCTTGGCTTCGTCGAAGCCATAGAACTGCATGAAGGCTTGCAGTAAAGGTGGGCCGATGAAGTGTTCGAGGCGGGTCAGGTCCGGCTCGTCGATGCCCAGCTTGGCCAGGGCGTACTGGATCGAACGGGTGATGCCCAGGCGTGGGTCGGTCAGGGTGCCGTCGAGGTCGAAGAGAATGTTCTGCTGGTGCATGTACAAAGGGTTCCACTTGAATCGCAGGGCTTGTGGCGCGGTTAGTCGCGAAGACGGTCATTCGGGCCGGTCGTAGCCTTCGGCCAGGTGCTGGTCCTTGAGCTTGACGTAATTGGCGGCGCTGTAGGTAAAGAACGCGCGTTCCTTGTCGGTCAGCGGGCGGGCTTGCTTGGCCGGGCTGCCGACGTACAGGTAGCCGCTCTCCAGGCGTTTGCCGGGGGGGACCAGGCTGCCAGCACCGATGATCACTTCGTCCTCTACCACCGCGCCATCCATGATCGTGCAGCCCATGCCGACCAGGATGCGGTTGCCAAGGGTACAGCCATGCAGCATCACTTTGTGACCGATCGTCACATCGTCGCCGATCAGCAGTGGAAAACCGTCAGGGTTGAAGGGGCCGGCGTGGGTAATGTGCAGCACGCTGGCGTCCTGCACGCTGGTGCGTGCGCCGATGCGGATGCGGTGCATGTCGCCGCGAATGACGGTCAGCGGCCAGACCGAGCTGTCCTCGCCGATCTCCACGTCGCCCAGCACCACCGCCGAACGATCGATGAAAACCCTGGGTCCAACTTTCGGAGTGTGTTGTGCAAAGCGTCGGATGGCCATGATAGCGCCCCTCTTGAATGCCGATAGGCGGGCTGCCTGCTGCGGTCGGCGTCGATTGTAATTAAGATGGTCCCGTGTTTCCTCCTGCCAAGGTATCTAAACCGTGAGTGCGAACAACCCGCTTCTGCAGTCCTACGATCTGCCGCCCTTCTCGGCGATCCGTGCCGAACACGTGCTGCCGGCGATCGAGCAGATCCTGGCCGATAACCGAAAAGCCATTGCCCAGATCCTTGAACAGCAAGGCCAGAACCCGACCTGGGCTGGCCTGGTGCTGGCGATGGACGAGCTCAACGACCGCCTGGGCGCCGCCTGGAGCCCGGTCAGCCACCTCAATGCGGTGTGCAACAGCAAGGAACTGCGTGAGGCCTACGAGTCCTGCTTGCCTGCGCTGAGCGCCTATTCCACCGAGCTGGGGCAGAACCGCGCCCTGTTCGAAGCCTATGAAGCCCTGGCCAAGAGCCCCGAAGCCGCGGGCTTTGATGTGGCGCAGAAGACCATCATCGACCACGCCCTGCGGGACTTCCGTCTGTCGGGTATCGACCTGCCGGCCGACAAGCAGCAGCGCTACGCCGAGGTGCAAAGCCGCCTGAGCGAGCTGGGCAGCCGCTTCTCCAACCAATTGCTGGACGCCACCCAGGCCTGGACCAAACACGTCACCGACGAAGCGCAGCTCGCCGGCCTGACCGACTCGGCCAAGGCGCAGATGGCCGCCGCTGCCCAGGCCAAGGGCCTGGACGGTTGGTTGATCACCCTGGAGTTCCCCAGCTACTACGCGGTGATGACCTACGCCAATGACCGCGCCTTGCGCGAAGAACTCTACGCCGCCTACTGCACCCGCGCCTCCGATCAAGGCCCGAACGCCGGCCAGTTCGACAATGGCCCGGTGATGAGCGAAATCCTCGACCTGCGCCAGGAGCTCGCTGAGCTTCTGGGCTACAAGAACTACGCCGAGCTGAGCCTGGCCACCAAGATGGCCGAGTCCAGCGACCAGGTGCTGAGCTTCCTGCGCGATCTGGCCAAACGCAGCAAACCGTTCGCCGCTCAGGACCTGGAGCAGCTCAAGGCCTATGCCGCCGAGCAGGGCTGTCCGGAGCTTTCGAGCTGGGACGCCGGCTATTACGGCGAGAAGCTGCGCGAGCAGCGCTACAGTGTCTCCCAGGAGGCCCTGCGCGCCTACTTCCCGATCGACAGGGTGCTTTCGGGCCTGTTCACCATCGTGCAGCGCCTGTACGGCATCGAGATTGCCGAGCTCAAGGGCTTCGACACCTGGCATCCGGACGTACGCCTGTTCGAGATCAAGGAAAACGGCCAGCACGTGGGCCGCTTCTTCTTCGACCTGTACGCCCGCGCCAACAAGCGTGGCGGTGCCTGGATGGACGGCGCTCGCGACCGTCGCCGTACTGCCGCCGGCAGCCTGCAGAGCCCGGTGGCGAACCTGGTGTGCAACTTCACCCCGGCCGCGCCCGGCAAGCCTGCGCTGTTGACCCACGACGAAGTCACCACCCTGTTCCATGAGTTCGGCCATGGCCTGCACCACCTGCTCACCCGCATCGAGCATGCGGGCGTCTCCGGCATCAATGGTGTGGCCTGGGATGCCGTGGAGCTGCCGAGCCAGTTCATGGAGAACTGGTGCTGGGAGCCTGAAGGCCTGGCGCTGATCTCCGGCCACTACGAGACCGGCGAGCCCCTGCCTCAGGACCTGCTGGACAAGATGCTGGCGGCCAAAAACTTCCAGTCGGGCATGATGATGGTGCGTCAGCTGGAGTTTTCGCTGTTCGACTTCGAACTGCACGCCAACCATGGCGATGGGCGCAGCGTGCTGCAGGTGCTCGAAGGTGTGCGCGACGAGGTGTCGGTGATGCGCCCGCCGGCGTACAACCGCTTCCCGAACAGCTTCGCCCACATCTTCGCGGGTGGTTACGCGGCCGGTTACTACAGCTACAAGTGGGCAGAAGTGCTCTCGGCCGACGCATTCTCGCGCTTCGAGGAAGAAGGCGTGTTCAATGCCGAGACCGGCCGTGCCTTCCGTGAAGCAATCCTGGCCCGTGGCGGCTCCCGCGAGCCGATGGTGCTGTTCGTCGACTTCCGTGGCCGCGAGCCCTCCATCGATGCGCTGCTGCGCCATAGTGGCCTGACCGAGGATGCGGCGGCATGAGCGAGGTTCCTGTGAGCAAAACCAAGAAGCGCTTCATCGCCGGGGCGGTCTGCCCGGCGTGCAGCGAACCCGACAAGCTGATGATGTGGAATGAAGACGGTGTGCCGCACCGCGAGTGCGTGGCCTGCGGTTTCACCGACACCCTGAACGAACAGGGCCTGTCGGTGCCGACCGAGCTGGGCACCCGGGTCAACCACTTGGCGCCCAAGGCCGCGCCGGCCAAGGTGCAGACCGTGCAGTTCTTCCCCAATCCTAAGCTGAAGAAACCGGCCGAATGAGGCCGTCGCACCACTGGGCCAAGGCCCGGTGGTGCGTGCCTGTCCACAGGTGGTAGTTATGCAGCCACCTGCGCAGGGACTTGCGTTCCATGCTCGCGTTGATCATCAACCGAGCAGGAACCTCCCATGCAAGCCCGCAATCCCCTACTGAACGACAATCGTGCGCCCATCGATTACGACAGTGTGACGCTCGAGCACGTTAAGTCGGCCCTCGACACCGTGGCCGGAGCCTATGAAAACGGTCTGTCGCAAGTGCTGGAAGGTCAGCAAAAACAGCCCAGCTGGTATGGGTTGGTGTTGGCGATGGACAACGTCATAGCCGATCTGCAGGCGACCGTCTTTGCGACCTTGCCCCTGGCCAACAAAGGTGAGGCCTGGCATGCGGCGTTTGGCGAAGGCTATCGTCGAGCGCAGCGCCTGTTCATGGAAAACCGCAGAAACAAGCCCCTGCACGCCCTCTATCAACGCCTGGCCACGGATGAGTCCAGCCTGGATGTCTATGAAAAGGCCACGCTGCGCCGGATCCTTCTGGAGTACCGCTTGGCCGGTGTACATCTGGATGCGCAGCAAAACGCCACGTTGGCGCAGCTGGAAGATGACATTAACGAACAGATCGGGGGCTTCTATCAGACGCTCGATGAAACGAGTGAACGATCGAGCATTCAGATCGAGGATGAGGCGCGCCTGCAAGGGGTGCCCCAGCGCTTGCGCGACCTGATGGCCCGGCAAGCCAAGGATGCCGGCCTGGAGGGCTGGCAGATTCTCTGCAATGAACGCAACGCCAAGGCCATTCTCGAATTCGCCGATGATCGGCGTCTGCGCGAGGCTGTCTATACGGCCTACCACTCCCGGGGTGTACATTCGGATGAACAGCAAGACAATGGCACCCGCCTGCAGCAGCTGGCGCTTCTGCGGGAGCAGAAAGGGCAACTGATCGGAAACACCAGCTACGCGCAGCTGATCTTGCAGGGCAAGGCCGCAGGCAGCGTCGAGCCTGTTCATCAGTTGCTCCAGACGCTGGCGCAAAAGCTGCGGCCCGCCATGCTCAAAGCGCGCACCGCGCTTCAGGGCCTGGCTGCGCAGCATGATCTGGATGCAGTCCAACCATGGGACGTCCGGTACCTGCAAGCCCGCAAGCAGGCCATGAGCAATGAAGCGCTGCGCGGCTACTTCACGCTGGACAAGGTGGTGCACGCCTTGGTCGATCTGGCCGAGCGGGTCTTCGACCTGACGCTTGCGCCCTGCTCTGTCTCGGCGTGGCATCCCAGCGTGCGCAGCTTCACCGTGCGCCAGGAAGGCGTGGAGATCGGCATGCTGTATCTGGATGTCCTGATGCACCCAGGCAAGCAAGACGGAGCTCATACTATTGCCGTGCGCCATCGGCGTCGGGACGAACAGGGCCGGACGCATGGCGCTTCGGTAATGGTGGTCAGCGACGGCGAGCCAGGCTTGGGGGGCGAGCCAGCCCTGCTCGATCATCTGGCCCTGCGCAAACTGTTCCACGAGTTCGGCCACGGGCTGCACATCCTGCTGATGCCCGCCACCAACCATTTGCTGTCCGATCCAGACCGGGCAGGCTCGGATAGCCAGGAGTTCTTCGGCAAGTTTCTTGAGCGTTGGCTGTGGAACGCGCAGTACCTGGCGGACATCTCCAGCCATTACCTGACCGGTGAGTCGCTCACGCTGGCGCAGGCTCAGGCGGCCCTGGCCAACCTGCGCGAAGCGCAGTTGGAGAAGTGCGCCTTCGACGTGAGCATGGCGCTGTTCGATCTGGAGCTGCACAGCTCGCCCGGCGACGGCAAGTCCATACAGCAGCGCCTGTCTGAATGTCGCGAACGTTGCGGCTGCTGGCCTCTGGCGAGCTTCGAGAAGCCGGCGCACGCATTCGACTATCTGGTGGCCGGTTACGAGGCGGGTTATTACAGCTACGTCTGGGGCGAAGCACATGCCATCGACGTATTCACCCACTTCGAAAAATGGGGGTTGTTCGACAACAGGGCGGGCAAGCGCTTCCGGGCGGCATTCGCCAACTGGGCCAATGCCAAACCGATGCCTGAAGGCTGCGAGGAGTTTCTGGGACGACCTATGCAGATCGAGGCACTGTTGCACTGGTACGGCCTCGAATGAGGCGCGCTGGCTGACGTAAGGTGCTGGAACGGGGAATCATCCAGATGTACTGTACATAAATACAGTAAATGGAGTCTGCGATGTTCTCCCCAGCGCCGCAAAAAGGTCGAGGCACGACCCACAACCCGCTCAATCGCTTTTCTCCCAGCCATTCGACTGTGGAAGACGACGGCTGGTATCAGGACGTGCCGGCGACCCAAGGCACCGAAATCCGCATCGAGACCGCCAAGACCATCATCACCCGCAACACCTCGCCCGATCTGCCCTTTGACCGCTCGATCAACCCCTACCGGGGTTGCGAGCACGGCTGCATCTACTGCTACGCCCGCCCCAGCCATGCTTACTGGGACCTCTCTCCTGGCCTGGATTTCGAGACCAAGCTGATCGCCAAGACCAACGCCGCCGAGGTGCTCGAGCAACAGCTGAGCAAGCCAGGCTATGTCTGCGCCCCCATCAACCTGGGTTCCAACACCGACCCCTATCAACCCATCGAACGGGAGCAGCAATTGACCCGGCGCCTGCTCCAGGTGCTGCTGCGCTATCGCCATCCGGTGACCATCGTCACCAAGGGAGCGTTGGTGCTGCGTGACCTTGACCTGCTGGCCGAGCTGGCCAGCCAGCGCCTGGCGCGGGTGATGATCAGCCTTACCACGCTCGACGACACGCTCAAGCGCATCCTCGAGCCGAGAGCGGCGGCACCCAAGGCACGTCTGCGGGCGATCCGCGTACTGCGTGAGGCCGGGGTGCCGGTGGGGGTGCTGTGCTCGCCGATGATTCCCATGGTCAACGACAGCGAGCTGGAACACCTGCTGGAGGCGGCGGAGGATGCCGGCGCCCAGAGCGCGGCCTACATGATGTTGCGCCTGCCGTTGGAGGTGGCGCCGTTGTTCGAGCAGTGGCTGCAGGATCACTACCCGCAACGTGCCGCCCACGTATTGAGCCTGATTCGCCAGAGCCGCGGGGGCGAGCTGTACGACAGCCGCTTCGGGACGCGCATGCGTGGCGAGGGGGTGTTCGCTGAATTGCTGGCGCAGCGGTTTCGCAAGGCGGCAAAGCGGCTGGGGTTCGAGGGGAGCGAGGCGCAGGCGCTCGATTGCACGGCCTTTTGTCCTCCGGGTGGGCAGATGGCGTTGTTTTGATGGAGTAGGTAGGCGTCTTTTCACATCCGGTAGGAGCCGGCTTGGCGGCGAACACCGGCGTAGCTGGTGCGATCCATCACGTTGCCGTCCCCGCAGTGTTCGGGAAAATTCAACCGTTCGCGTCAGCGCCAGTTAGCGGCCAGCACCGGCTGCAAGGCTTGCGCCTGTGCCGTTTCAACGCTGCTGGCTGCCGCGCCGGGCGGTGCGAACGCCGCCATGGCCTGGACCAGTTGCTCGACATTGCGGTCCGACAGGTGCTGGCCGTTACCGGCAACGATGTCGCGCATCCGGGCTGGGTTGCTGGCATACCAATCCGGCACGGCTCCCTCGGTGTGGGAGCCTGTCCCGAACATCTGCTGGTCTTCCTTGCCCAGGAGGGCCTTCGCGCCACTGTCGAGCAGCGCCAGGTGACGCGCGCCGTTGGCGGTTACCTCGGTAAACGCGTTGTCCAGGTTCACGGCGTACGGGTTGTCGGCAAAATAGTCGCTGGCATTGATGTCCGCCTGCTTGACCTCGAAGTCGCGATGGTCGATGACCGTTGGCTTTATCTGCGGCAGTATCACCGGCTTGCGCTCGAAGCGGTCACGCGAGATATCCACAATCTGCTCATGTCGGCGCCTCGCTTCTTCGAGGATTTCGTCAAGATTGATGCTTGGGCGCAGGTCGATCGCAGGCCGATCAGGGATTCTGATCTCTGGGATTTCGATGAGTTTGTTCCGGTCCGGCATTGACAGGTCGATCCCTAGCAGGCGGGTTGGCGGTAGCGCGGACTGGCCGGTTTCCATCGGCAAGTGGGCGCTGGCGAAGATAAAGTCGTTGGCATCGAGCTGGGCCACGTCGATGGCGTCGAGGTAGACCAGGTTGACCGGCTGGCTGGCACCACGCAGCACGTTGGTGCTCAGTTCAACCCCGTGGATCTGCGACAGGCCATTGATGGTGCCGCGGTTCTTCTGGACGACGTTGAGCTCGTCGAAGCGGGTGACGCCGACCTGGCTCAGGTCGATCTTGTCGATGCCATGGCGGAAGCCGCGCAAGGCGTTGCGGTAGTCACTGGCATTGAGCTGGTGGCTGATGACGAAGCGGTCCGAGGTGGCGCTGTCGTGGCTGTAGACCTTGCCTGCCAGCGCGGCGACCAGTTGCCCGTCGGCACCGCTGCTCATGCTCACGCCCTGGGCTCCGCCGTTGAGCACCACGGTGCCGACGATGCTGCCGCTGTCCACGTTGGGCTGGCTGCTGCTGACATAGCTGGCCGGGGCGACAAAGTGATCCTGAAACCGGAAGTTCGCGGCGCTGATATTGCCCAGCGACTGCCCGCTCAGCAGGATGTGCTGGCCGTTGCCCAGGTCGACACGGACATCCGCGCCCTGTTGCAGCAGGGCCAGGTCGGCGAAGGTCTTGCCGGTGAAGCCGACCAGGTCGATGACCTCCCCTTTGGCCGCTTCGAAGCGGTGCACGGTGTCCTGGCCGCCCTCGCGGCGATGGACCACGAAGAAGTCCTTGCCGCTGCCGCCGGTCAGGCTGTTGTTGCCTCGGCCGCCATCGAGCAGGGCATCGGCTTTGCCAACCACCAGGATGTCGTTGCCGTCACCACTGATGAGGTTGTGTACGCCGTTCGGGTTGCGCAAGGTCAGCGCCGCGCCGCCGATGCTGGCCACGCCGGTGGCCAGATTGACCTGGACATCGCCGCTGACCGCCGCGGCGTTGAGGGTGTTGCGCCCGCCCGCGGTGCCGTTGCCGGCGTCATCCAGCACGCCGCGGCTGGCCTGGCCCTGCACTGCCTTGAGGTATTCGTCGGTGTAGAAGTAGGTGTCGTCCGCGCCAGCCTTGTTGCCATACAGGCGCAGGGCCCAGTTGTTGAGGATCAGTGGCTGGCCGTTGCTGGCGTCCTTGACCTCGAGGGTCCAGGTGCCGGCCGAGCGTTCGCCCCAGTCACAGGTGCTCATGAAGCTGTACTTGAAGGCGCCGGAGCGCGTGCTGCCCATATCGGCGTCGCTGGCGCCGGTAATCCCCTGCGGCACCTTGCCGGTGCGGTCGAGCAGGATGCTGCGGGTACCATCGGGCGAGACCAGGGTGACGATCAGGTCGCCGAGGCGGCCGATGCTGGCGTCCAGGTCGATTTCCACATGCTCGACGTTCAGCCCGGCATCCATTTGCAGCGAGGTGCTCAGGCTGTCGCCACCGACCAGGGTTTTGCCCAAGGCGCCACTGCTGGCGCTGAATACGCTTTCGTCGGCGCCGGTGCTGCGGGTCATCCAGCTTTCGGCCAGGCGCACTGCGGCGCGGGCGTCTACTTCGCCGAAACCGTAGTCATGGCTGGTGTGCATGCCGCCGCCGTTCCAGTTGCGCGCGCCGTTGTGGTCCCAGCGGGTGGCGCTGTCATTGACGTGACGGGCCGACAGCGCAAGGATCTGCTGGACGTCGCGGTAGCCCAAGTTGGGGTTGGCTTCGAGCATCAGCGCGGCCACGCCGGAGACGATTGGCGCGGCGAAGCTGGTGCCCTGCATGCTGGTGTAGTCGTTGCCGAAGGTCGAGCCGCGCTCGGTCTCCACCAGGCGGCTGGTGGACAGCACGTTGCTGCCAGGGGCCGAAACCAGCAGGCTGGCGCCGGGGTTGGAGAACGGCGTCGAACCGATCTGCAGGGTCGACAGGTCGCCCTGGGCATTGATCGCGCCCACTTCGATCGAGAAGCGGTTGTTGTTGGTCAGCGAGCCTTGGGCGCTGCCGCCGAAGGCGCGCTGGTTGCCTCCTGCGGTGACAATCACTGTGCCAAGGCCGCCGCGACCGTTGTGCGCGGCATAGCGGGCGTTGGCCGCCAGGGCGCTGGCGGTGTCGATGACGCCGTTCTGCAGGTTGCCGATGGCGAAGTCGTTCTGGAAGCCCCAGCTGTGGTTGGCGACGTCGTAGTTGACCATATTGCCCAGGCCGGTCAGGTCGTCGCCCTTGTTGGCCAGGTAGAAGCCGCTGAGCTTGGCGTCATAGGCCACGCCTACGCCGCCCAGGTCGTTGCGCCCGGCCACCATCACCCCGGCGACCATGGTCGCGTGGTTGGAAGCCAGCTCTGGCAGCACGCCCTTGTCGCGCTGGGTCTTGAGCCAGGCCTGGTCGACATTGGCGGCTAGGTCCGGGTGCTGGATGTCGAAGATTTCCGGCGCCGTGGCGAACTCGCCACCGGGCTCGAACATGGCGATGCGCACGCCCTTGCCGGTGTAGTCCTGCCACACCGGCAGCACGTTGGTGTCGCTCAGGTACCACTGCTGGGCGGCCAGCGGGTCGTTTGGCATGCTGGCGTCGAGCAGAGTCACGCTGGCGCGCATCGGCGCGGTCTGGCCGCTGCCCAGCTCGACCACCGAGGCCGACTTGTTGCCCTGGGCGTCGATGATGCCGTACTTGAAGCCCATCATGCCGGTGTAGCCGGCCAACGGAGTGAACAGCACATCGCCCTGGGCGGTGAGGCTGACCGAGCCGCCAGTGGCGTCGCCAATGTTGTCGATGCGCAGGCCGCCCTGGCTGCCGAGCAGCAGGTCGTTGGCCAGCAGGCTGGAGGCGGCGATCAGGTGGCTGCGGTTGCGGTCGAAGCGCTGGCCGTCCTTGTCCTGGCGCAGCACGTCGGCCACCGGCATGGCATTGGGTTGCGACAGGTCCACGGCGGAAATGTCGGCGAAGTTGAGCTTGTGGATGTTGCGCAGTTGCACGGTGCCGTCGCGCCCGGCCACGTTGTCGGCCACCTGGTAGCCGTTGCTGGTGTGGGTGATGCGGTACTCGCCGTACTTGCCGTGCAGGCTGACCAGGTTGGTGCCGGCGCCGCCGTCGATCCGAGCGCTGCCGTGGCCGACCTCGATTACATCGTCACCGGCTCCGCCGTGGATCACATCGTTGCCGCCACCGGCGTGGATGATGCTGCCCCCTGCCGAGGCGTAGATCAGGTCGCCGTTGGGCCCGGCGTAGATCACCGCCTTGCCGCTGCCCCCGATCAAGGTGTTGTGGCCGCTGCCGCCGACCAGCACATCGTTGCCGGCGCCGCCGATCAGCGTGGCATTGCCCTCCCCGCCCTTGATGAACACGCCAGCGCCGCTGCCGCTGCGTATTACATCGTCGCCGCGACCACCCTGGGCAATGGTCAGGCCGGCCTTGGCCATGTTCAGTTCGACGCCCTGGTCGCCGACGATCAGCGCCGTGTCGCGGCCGCCGTTGCCCTGGATGTTCTGGGGGTTGTCGCTGGCGCTGATGACGAAGACATCGTCGCCGGCAGCCCCGACGTACGTATTGCTGCCGCCACCGCCGACCAGCCAGCTGCCGCTGGCGCTCGCGGTAAGGCGGTCATCGCCGCTGCCGCCGTACAGGTTGTCCACCCCCAGCGCCGTGGCGTCCAGGTGTTCGCCTTGGGTGCTGGTGCTGCTGTAGGCCGTGGTCGTGGCGCCGTCGCTGCTGGAGGTTAAGCGCAGGCCATTGCCTTGGCGGGTGGTGGTGCTGCTCACCGGGTCGCCGAGGAAGTCCACCGCCAGCGCTTCGCGGGTATTGCCGCCAATGACGAACGAACCCCGAGCCAGCACGCGGCTGCCATCGCGGCTCTCGCCAGGTGTACCGGCGGCGCGCACGTTGATCTGGGTGATGCCTAGCTCGGTCAGGGTCTTCAGTTCGCCGCCGTCGACGCGGGCGTCATGGCTGGCATCTACCCAGACGCGCAGTTGGTTCCAGATCGGATCGCGGGCATCGATGATGCCATCGCCATTGCCATCCTCGCTGGCCAGGGCGGCAAAGCCGTCCTTGAAGCGGGCCTCGCCCGCCGCGCCGTTCACGCCGGCTTTGCCCTTGTAGTACTCGGAGAACATCTGGCTGACGTCCTTGATCTGGCCGCTGCCGTCGTCGATCACCAGCATGCCGGTCTTGCGGTCGGCCCAGGCACTGCGCTTGAGGGTGCCGCTGTGATCGGTGTCGAACAGCACGGCGTCGCTCAGGTCGGTCATGCGCACGCCTTCGCCGCCCAGGTCGAGCAGCAGTGGGTCGACGTAGGTGTTGCGGGTGGTCATGGCCGACAGGCCGTTGAGGGTCACCGCGTTGCGCAGGCTGAAATCGAAACCGCTGGCGCTTGGCTGGTCGAGGTAGAACTTCGACAGGTGGCTGTTGGGGCGGGCGTTCGGGTCCAGTTGCATTTCGCCAGGGCGGAGGCCGCCAGAGGTCAGGCTGGCCATCTGTGTGGAGGCGAAGTCGGTTTTGTTGAGAATGCCGCCGAGGGCGAACACGTTGTGGGTCGCGGCGTTCTGCACATAGCCGTTGCTCACGTCCTGGCGTGCCTGATCCTCGTCCTGGACGCGCTGTTGCGGCTTGGGCGAAGCGTCGATGTGGATCTGGATCGACTGGTTGGCGTCAGGCTGGGTGGGGGTGTCTTCGCCGGCGCCGAACCATTGGAAGACTTTATAGCGATTATCGGCGGCGTAGCGCTCCAGTTCTCGCACATACTTCCAGGTGGGAAGCATATCCAGCTCCGTGAAACTGGACAGAAACCGGCTGAGGCCTGCGACATTCTGCATGACGGCAATGGTGACTTTCTTTGCCCGCTCTACACCCTCTCCTGGGATTTGCACGAAGTCGCGCCCAAGGCCCCACATGCCGATGGGGAGTTCGTCGGCGATAGTGCCAGCCCAGTTCCAGCTTTCAAGTTTCAAAGAAACGACGGCTGACTGGACATCGGCGTCAATTATACTATCTACTTTCGGAAACCCACGCTCTGTGAGGATGTGGTCTGCAACTTCAACAGCAAGTTGGTCGGAGGCTTTCTGAAACTCCGCATCCGTGAGGGGCCTGCCTTTGCTGGCTGCGGCGAAGGCCATCGAACCACGCACCATCTCATTAAAAAATGAACCATCGTTCGCGTTGATCTTACTGGCGGTGTTGAGCCAGTTTGAGGCAATGGCAAAGTCTTCTTGCAACACTGGATCTCGGGTGTTTGATAGCTCAAGGTCTACAAGATTTTTAATAAATAAATACATCTCCGGATACTTGCCGCTTGACTTCAGTCTCTCCACTTCAGCAAGTTGCATATCGTTCAGGTTTATGGTGTTCATCGATTACTCCTTTTCGCCCAGCACTCGCATGATGAAATTTTGTACAAGTGCATCCACTTCCTTGAATGTCTTAATGTCGTCGTCGTATTGATACATTACGACAAGCCCCTTGGCGCTCATGCGTCGTGCCAACCAGGTGCTGCCCATCTGATTGACGATCACCGTTGCTTGGTCGGTGCCGCGAAAAACAAAGTTTACTTTTTTGAAGGTTTCATAAACCTCCATTTCGTTCTCTGTTCTCAAATACTTCGCATAGTTAAAAAATCTACTGATTTCGTAATCATCACTGTAATAGATTCGAACATGTATCTTTTTTCCTTTCCAGGCGTAGGTGACAACATCCCCGTGCGGGTAACTTATTAGTATTGGAATAACACTTCCGCCAACGTATGAGATCGTGCGGCACTCAGCATCGGTCAAATTTAATCTATAGATAGCCTCTGATCGCGAATCGTGTAGCGCGCAGCCCAAGCTGGCCTGGCTGCAGATAAGCGTTAGAAGAAAAAGTGGAAGACGACTGATCATTTTGCAGGCTCTGGTAGTTAACACATACCGTTGAAATGCAGTTGAGAAATTTAGCGATCTTGTACGGCAGGACTTCCGCCACCTATCAATAAGCTTTCAAGGAATCGCAATACGTTGGCATCCTGCGTTTTGAAATCTGTGCATTCGCTTGAGTACTGATAACTGACGGCGTATTCATGGAAGCGCCGATACGCTATTCGATTGTGTTCGTTTACTTTGACCTGCACCGTATTTCCGTCGGAGCCAGTAAAGCGGTCATGGTTGATCCCATCGAGTTCTGTCAGCGGTCTATCGTCGGGGTTGGCCGTTGCAATTTTCACTCTGACATCGGGGTGACCCACGATGTCCGGTGCCTCCCACGCCAAGGGATAGTCCGTGGTCATTGCAATCCACGGGCGTCTGCAGCGCTCGCTGCGTCGGTAATGTTCATTGGCGTTGCTACGCTGCAGCGCCCGCGAAGAGCGGGCATCACTCTCCAGTGCCCATGCGGATTCCACGGATTGAAACAGGAAACTCACCAGCGTGGCTGACAGTTGCTTCATCAACTTCATGTTGTTCACTCCTTTTCGATGTCATTACCGTTCCCGCAAACTCTCTTGCGCATGCTGTTGCAACGGACTCAGGAAGTAATCAATCACCGTCCGCTGATCGGTCTTGATCTCGGCGCTCACCGCCATGCCCGGCGTCAGCGCCACGGCCTGGCCGTTGACCTGCAGGTGATCGCTGGCCAGGCGGATGCGGCTGCTGTACACCAGCCCGCGGCGTTCGTCCTCGATGGCGTCGCGTGACACACTCAGCACTTCGCCCTGCACGGTGCCGTAGCGGGTGTAGGTGAAGGTCTCGATCTTTACAGTCACCGCCTGGCCGACCTGGACGAAGCCGACGTCCTTGTTCTCTAGCAGTGCCTCGACCTCCACTGGCTGGTCAGTGGGCACGATGACCATCAAGGCCTGGGCCGGCGTGACCACGCCACCGACGGTGTGCACAGTCAATTGCTGGACGGTGCCGTCGACCGGGGCCAGCAGTTGCGTGCGAGCTTCCTGGTAGCGCGCCTTGGCCAGTTCCTGGCGCAGGCTGGCGACCTTCTGCCCTGCGGTCTGCTGCAGGTCGAGCAGGCTGCGCCGGGCCTGGGCCACCACGCCTTCGCGGCGGCGGCGGGCCTCCGACTGCGCGGCGGTCGATTGCAGCACGCTGGCTTGCTGCACCTGCAGCTGGCGCTCCAGGTCGAGCCGGGCCTGTTCCTTGTCGAGGTACTCGTGGCGGGCCACGTACTGCTGCGCCAGCAGGCTCTGGTAGTCCTGGGCCAGCTGGGTGGCGATGGGCAGGGTCTTGCGCAGGCTCGCCACCTGCACTTGGGCGGCCTGGATCTCGGCGCCGCGCTGCTGGATCTCGGCATCGACTTGGTCGAGGCTGTTGCGGTATTCCTGGTACTGCCCCTGCAGCCAGCGTTCGGCATCCTGCACCTGTTGCGCGTCGGCGTGCTCGATGTCGTCTTGCAGCCCCTGCGGTGGCTGGCCGCTGGCAATGGCCTGGAGCATCGCGCTGCTGCGTGCCACGTCGATGCGCGCGGCGAGCAGTTCGCTCTCGCTGCGGCGCACCTCGGCGTCGGCGGTGGTCGGATCGAGTTCGAGCAACAGCTCGCCGGCCTTCACCCGTTGCCCATCGCTGACGTGGATCGCCTTGACCACCGCCGTCTCGCTGGGCTGGACCAGTTTGGTACGACCGCTTGGCACCACCTTGCCCGTGGCCACCGCGACCACGTCGATATGACCGAGGCTGGCCCACAGCAGGGCCAGGCCGGCAAAGCCCATAATGTTCCAAACGAACACCCGCGGCGTCGGGTGGGGTGGCCGTTCCTGCAAGGCCAGGGCAGCTGGCAGGAACTCGATTTCGTGGCCGGCACGCGCAGGCGCGTCAAGCGTTTTGCGCTGGCGCCAGGCGTGCTGCCAGGCCTCGCGGTAGCGCTGCCAGAGGCTGGAATAGGCGGACATGGCCTCTCCTTGGTATGAGGTGGTGAGGGGATCAGCCCTGTTGCAAGCGGTGCAGCCTGGCGTAGTGCCCGGCCTGGTGCGCGAGCAGTTCGGCGTGGCTGCCTTGTTCGACGATCTGGCCGCGGTCCACCACGACGATGCGGTTGGCATCGCGTACGGCGGACAGGCGGTGGGCGATGATGATCACCGTGCGCCCCTGGCAGATCGATCGCATGTTCTGCTGGATGATGCGTTCGGACTCGTAGTCCAGCGCGCTGGTGGCCTCGTCGAAGATCAGGATGCGTGGGTCGCGGATCAGCGCGCGGGCTATGGCGATGCGCTGGCGTTGCCCGCCCGAGAGCGAGACGCCGTGCTCACCCACCATGGTGTCGTAGCCTTCGGCGAGCTCGAGGATGAAGTCGTGGGCACCGGCCAGGCGCGCGGCCTGCATGACGGTCTCCAGCGGGGTGCCGGGGTCGGCCAAGGCGATGTTCTCGCGGATGCTGCGGTTGAACAGCAGGTTATCCTGCTGCACCACGCCGATCTGCCGGCGCAGCGAGGAGGCATCGGCCAGGGCCAGGTCCATGCCGTCGACCAGTACCCGCCCGCGCTCGGGCACGTAGAGCCGCTGCAGCAAGCGGGTCAGGGTGCTCTTGCCTGAACCTGAGCGCCCGACCACGCCGATCACTTCGCCGAACTCGATGCACAAGTTGATCCCGCGCAGGATCTCTGAGCCATCGGTGCGATAGCGAAAATGCACCTGGTCGAACTCTATGCGGCCTTGCAGGGGCGGCAAGGCGCTGCGTGCCGAATTGGCAAGTTCGGTGCGGGTGTTGAGAATATCGCCCAGGCGCTGCACCGACACGCTGGTCTGCTGGAAGCTGGTCCACAGCTGGGCCAGGCGCATGATTGGCTGTGCCACGCGCCCGGCCAGCATGTTGAAGGCGATCAGCTCGCCGACTGTGAGCTGGCCATCGATCACCAGGTGCGCGCCGAGCCAGAGGGTGGCGACGGTCACCAGCTTGCCGATTAGGCCGACGCTTTCGTTGGCCAGGGTCGACAGGGTCTGAGTCTTGAAGCCGGCGGCGACATAGGCCGCCAGCTGGTTGTCCCAGCGCCGCAGGACCTGCGGCTCGACGGCCATCGACTTGAGGGTGTCGATGCCGTTGACCGTCTCGACCAGGAACGCCTGGTTCTCGGCGCCACGATTGAAACTGTCCTGCAGGCGCTGGCGCAGCACCGGGGTAATCAGCAGCGACACCAGCGCGTACAGCGGCAGCGAAGCCACCACCACCAGGGCCAGCCAGCCGCTGTAGTAGAACATCACGGCGATGAACACCACCGAGAACAGCACGTCCATGACCAGAGTGATGGCATTGCCGGTAAGGAAGTTGCGGATGTTCTCCAGCTCGCGCACCCGCGCCACTGAGCCGCCGACCCGGCGGGCCTGGAAGTAGGCCAGCGGCAGGTGGAGTAGGTGGTGGAACAGGCGTGAGCCGAGCTCGACGTCGATGCGGCTGGCGGTATGGGCGAAGACGAAGCTACGCAAGCCGCTCAGGGCCGACTCGAACAGCATGATGCCCAGCAGGCCGATGGCGATCACGTCCAGAGTGGTCAGGCCGTGGTGTACCAGCACCTTGTCCATCACCACCTGGAAGAACAGTGGTGTGAGCAGGGCGAAGATCTGCAGCACGAAGGACACCAGGGTCACTTCGCCGAGCAGTTTGCGGTGCTTGATGATGGCCGGAATGAACCAGGTGAAGTCGAAGCGCGAGGATTCGCCGGGGGCCAGTGCTTCGCTGCGCAGCAGCAATAACTCGCCGCTCCAGCGTTGCTCTAGGGTGGCCAAGTCGATCACCTCGGGTCGCTCGGCACGCGGATCTTGGATCAGCACCTTGCCCTGGTCCATGCGGGCGATGATGAAGAAGCCGCCCTCACGGTCGGCGGCAATTGCCGGCAGTGGCGTCTGCGCCAGGCGCTCGGGGCGGGTCTCGACGCGTTTGGCCTTGAGGCCGAGCTTGCGCGACGCCAGCAGCAGTTGCGGGGTGGCGAAGGCTTGCTGGCCATCGGTGAATTCGTGGGCCAGCTGTTCGCCGGAGGCTGCCACGTTGTGGAAACGGGCCAGCATCAGCAGGCAGATCAGCCCGGTGTCTGGGCTATCTGGTTGGTGTTCACTCATAACGCGTCCATGCAGGTCATAACGACCTAATAAGGCTAACTATTTGAATGGGTTAGCTTGGTTTGAAAAAGGCGGCACCCATCTAGCTGCCATAGAATGATTAATATTCATCCAATCATTTAATGGTGGGCAGGTTGCCTGGCCTCGGGGGGAGGAAGTCGCGGTCGGGGTCGTAGTCGCGGCTCAGGTAGTGGGACAACTCGAGCAGGTCCTGGGAGGCCAGGCTGCCGACGGCCTGCTTGAGCTTTAGTGAATCGATGATGTAATCGTAACGAGCATCGTTGTACTCGCGGACAGCGCGGTACAGCTGGCGCTCGGCATTGAGCACATCCGCGGTGTTGCGTGATCCCAATACACGGCCTGCGTGGGTACTCTGCAACGCTGCCTGGCTGGAGTAGATGCTTTGCCGACGAGCCTGGACCTGTTCCACGTCGGCATGTATGGCGCGGTGCAGACTTCGGGTTTGCAACGTAACAGCGCGGCGACGATCTTCATGCTCGTCTTCGCGCTGGGCCAGGCGTTGGTTGGCTTCACGCACCTGCGAACTGTGCAGGCCGCCGGCATACAGCGGAACCTTGAGCTCCAGGGCCAGGGAGCTTTGGCTGATCCTGTCGCGATAGCCGCCATGCGCGGAATTGGCAGGGGTGCTGTAGCCGAAACGGTCGTTGTCTCCCTTGCGATAGGACGCCACGGCGTCGAGCGTTGGCGCATGGCCTGCCTTGCGCTGCCGGTTGGTGTGCTCGGCTGCATCCCTGGCGTGCTCGCTGGACAACAATGAAAGATTGCCTTGCAGAGCGAGGGAAACCCAGGTTTCGGCTTGCGCGGGTACCGGTGTGCGTGTTGTCAGCTGGTGGGTAACGCCAGCAATCTGGGTATATTTCTGGCGAGTGAGGCGGTGGAGCACTTCGAAAGTGTCTTCGACCTTGCGTTGCAACCGCTTGCGGTTGGCGCTGGCAACATCATGGGCGGCCTGTGCATCCAGCACATCTGTGATGCTGGATGCGCCATTGACCAACCGTTCCCGAGCCTGCTGCTGCTGGCGCCTGAGTGCTGCTTCTTCAGCCTTGGCGGCGGCCAGGGCATCGAGTGTGCGCAAGGTATCGAAATAGGCCTCGGCGACCCGCAGTATCAGCGCCTGCTCTTTTTCGGCCAGTTGCAGTGCAGCCTGGGCTGTGCCGGCTTCGGCGGCCTTGAGTGCGTGCCAACGGTCCAGGCGGAACAGGGGCTGGGTGAGGTTGGCCTGCTGGAGAGTGCCGCTGCGTATGCGATCACCGTTGGCTTCGTCGGTTTGTAGGCGGCTGCCCTCGATACTGATGCCGGCATCAAGGGTCGGTAGCAGTCCGGCCATGGCTTGAGGGACTCGCTCTCGCAGCGCTTGGTATTCGTGGCGAGCGGCGCTGAGCTGGGCATCGTGTTCAACCGCAGAGCGATAGACATCCAGCAGTTCGGCGCGTTGTGCCTGGGCGAGCAGGGGTTGGCAGAATATCAGGCAGCTCAGGAGCATGAGGTGGCGACGGGGCATGGACGGTCCGTGTCTTCGCAGTTAAGAACGGAGCGAATCCTACTATCGGCAAATGCTGGCGATATATGGGATGAAGGTTGTGCGGTTCGTAGGAAAGCGCTCCTGGCAACGTAAGGGTGTGGCGCGACGGTTGCAGGCGCTCAAGGCCTCTATTCAGGGGGCTACAGGGCGAAAGGTTTAATCCAACTAATGTGATGCATTATTTTCAGTCATGTATCTTGGCGATTGATATTTTTTTGCTATTATCAAAAACCTTTCTAGAAACCTAGAACGCCCGTTCTAGAGCCTCCGAATTCAGTTTCAGTTAAGTTTTCTCCCGTAGCGTAAGTCGACAAGAGATTGTGATTTATCGCCTGTGCGTGTCATCTAACGCCCTGCATAGCCAGAATCTTTCCCCGGTAAAATGGACCTTACCTACAACCGCCAAGAGGATGAATCATGCCCGTCAAGGACCCAAACAAGGTCGTCCCGGCCGCACCTGCCGAAAGCGCCGATGCTGCCCTGAAGCATATCGTCGACGGCTTCCTGCGTTTTCACCATGACGTCTTCCCCGAGCAGCAAGAGCTGTTCAAGAAGCTCGCCACCGCGCAGAAGCCACGCGCGATGTTCATCACTTGTGCCGACTCACGCATCGTTCCGGAGCTGATCACTCAAAGCTCGCCGGGCGATCTGTTCGTGACCCGTAACGTCGGCAACGTCGTTCCGCCTTATGGTCAGATGAACGGTGGTGTTTCCACCGCCATCGAATACGCCGTGATGGCCCTGGGCGTGCACCACATCATTGTCTGTGGTCATTCCGACTGCGGCGCCATGCGTGCGGTGCTCAACCCCAACTCGCTGGAGAAGATGCCCACGGTCAAGGCCTGGCTGCGTCATGCCGAAGTGGCCCGTACCGTGGTCGAGGACAACTGCTCCTGCGGCAGCGAGCACGAAAGCATGCAGGTGCTGACCAAGGAAAACGTCATCGCCCAGTTGCATCACCTGCGCACCCATCCTTCGGTCGCCTCGCGCCTGGCAGCCGGCCAGCTGTTCATCCATGGCTGGGTCTACGACATCGAGACCAGCCAGATCGAAGCCTACGACGCCGCTTCCGACAGCTTCCTGCCGCTCACTGCCGGTGAGCCAATCCCCTGCGCTACACCGAGAGGCCGCTACTAAGCGACCCGAACACCTGCGTTGTTCTTGATAGCCGGTCGCACCCCTGCGGGGTGTGGCCTGGCTGTCGGCTGCCTTGAATTTCCCTGACTGACCTGCCGGCTTGCTGGCGGCCCGCGCCTGCGCGCGTGTCAGGGTTCCCCGTGCCTGCGGCCTTGGAGTGGCCGCCAAACTTGAGAAAGGAGCTTCATGGTGAACAAGACACAGATCAAAGCGGCATTGCCGCGAGAATTGTTGGCCTCGGTGGTGGTCTTCCTGGTGGCGCTGCCCCTGTGCATGGGCATCGCGATCGCTTCTGGCATGCCGCCTGCCAAGGGCCTGATCACCGGCATCATCGGCGGCATCGTGGTGGGCTTTTTGGCTGGCTCGCCCCTGCAGGTCAGTGGGCCGGCGGCCGGCCTGGCAGTGCTGGTGTTCGAGCTGGTGCGCCAGCATGGCATGGCCATGCTGGGGCCGATCCTGTTGCTGGCGGGGCTGTTGCAGTTGGTGGCAGGACGCCTGCGCCTGGGCTGCTGGTTCCGGGTCACGGCGCCTGCGGTGGTGTATGGGATGCTCGCGGGTATCGGTGTGCTGATCGTGCTGTCCCAAGTGCACGTGATGTTCGACAGCGCGCCACAGCCCTCGGGTGTGGAAAACCTGCTGGGCTTCCCGGCAACACTGGCCTCGGCGCTGCCCTTGGAGCGCGCGGGCAATGGCTGGCAGGCCGGTGCCCTAGGCCTGGGCACCATTGCTTTGATGTGGGCATGGGAACGGTGGCGGCCGCAGCGCCTGCGCTTTGTACCTGGCGCGCTGTTGGGCGTCGCGGCGATGACCGCTGTCAGCCTGTGGCTGGCCCTGCCGGTGAACCGGGTGCAGGTGCCGGCGGATTTGTCCGAAGCCATCGACTGGCTGCGCCCGGATGATCTGCTCAAGCTGGCCGACCCTTCCCTGCTGGTCGCGGCCTTCGCTCTGGCCTTCATCGCCAGTGCCGAAACCCTGCTATCCGCCGCTGCGGTGGACCGCATGCACAGCGGCCAGCGCTCGGACTTCGATCGGGAACTGTCGGCGCAGGGGCTGGGCAATATGTTGTGCGGCGTGCTCGGTGCGCTGCCGATGACCGGGGTCATCGTGCGCAGCTCGGCCAATGTCCAGGCCGGTGCGCAGACCCGCTGGTCGGCGATTTTCCATGGCCTGTGGCTGCTGGCCTTCGTGGTGGCGCTTAGCAGCGTGTTGCAGCAGATTCCGGTGGCCAGCCTGGCGGGTGTGCTGGTGTACACCGGTATCAAACTGGTGGACTTCAAGGCATTCCGGGGGCTGGGCCGCTATGGCCGCATGCCGATGTTCACCTATGCCGCGACCGCGCTGGCGATCATCTTCACCGACTTGCTGACTGGCGTGCTGCTGGGCTTTGCCCTGACCTTGCTCAAGCTGGCGCTCAAGGCGGCGCGGCTGAAGATTGGCCTGGTCACCCTGGCGCAACCCGGGCACATGGAGCTGCGCCTGAGCGGCGCGGCGACGTTCCTCAAAGTACCGGCGCTGACCCAGGTGCTGGAGCGCGTGCCGCAAGGGACCACGCTGCACGTGCCGTTGGGCAACCTGAGCTATATCGACCACTCCTGCCTCGAACTGCTCGAAGACTGGGGGCGCAGCAATGCGGCCAAGGGGTCTCGCCTGGTGATCGAACAGCGCAGGCTCAAGCGGCGTATCGAGGGGCGCCTGCGCACGACGGCGGGTATTGGGGCCTGACGCACGAGGGGCCGCTTTGCGGCCCATTCGCGGGTAAACCCGCTCCCACAGGGATTGCTCAAGTCTTGAGAGCGGCTCGATCCCGGTGGGAGCGGCGCCTGTCCTGCTCCAGGGTGTCGCCTTCGCGGGTGAGCCCTCTTCTAACCGCCGGCTCGGGGCCTTGGTGGGAGCGGGTTGACTCGCGATGTGTCAGGTCGATCAGACCGGCTGGCCGAGCTCCACGCCCAGCTGGCGGGACAGGCAGGGCCAGCGCTTCCAGGCCGCGCCGGTTTCGGGGCTGCAGAGTCTCTCCCGGTAAGTCTCGACCGACTCCACGGCAAAACTCTCGTCGTCGAGCATTTCGTCCACCGAGTGGTGCACCACTTCATCCAACTGGTTGGCGAAGGTTTCGCCGATCAACTGATGGGCGATCAGGTTGGCCACGGTGGTGTCCACCGGAATCAGCGGCTGCTGGAAGTGGCGGATGTACAGGTCATTGACCTCTTCGACCAGGCGATGGGCCAGGTAGGCTTCGTCCAGCAGGCAATCCAGGCCGACATGGCCCTGCATGACGCTGGGCGGTTGCAGGAAGTAGGCTTCGGCGATTTTCAGCACCGGCTTGATCTGCGACTCGATCCCGGCTTCGCGGGCCACCTCATGGGCGGCCTCCAGCAGTTCCGGAACCTGATCGATGTAGGCGCTGACGAAGCGCGCCAGAGTACCCTGGGCATCCTGCTCGGGCAGTTGGATCGATGGATGCAGATGCGGCAGTTGTTGTTCCAGACGCTGTTTCAGTTGGCCGGTCTGGCCCTCGTGTTGGTGGGCGTGGGTGATCTGCTCGCGGACAGCAGCGATGTTCATGACAACTCCAGGGACAAGGCGTTACAAACGGAAGACACTAAGTTAGCTCGCTTACCAGAATGCCTAAGACGCATTTGTTATAACCCCGAGGCACGTCTGTTCGCGTGGTTATATCAATATGCCATCATTTTGCTCTATCCCTGTAACTGCAAGGCTTTCAAGCGATTACGTCAATCGATGAAGTTGTTTTCATGGCCTTCGTTGCGTGCCATTGGTCGCTGTCTATACTCGGGTTGAACGTGATTCGTTGATGAGGCCCGACTGCCATTTGCAGGGGCTCGGTCGTCGAAGCCAGGCAGTCTTGGCCGCCATCCCCTCCTTAGCCGTACGGTCGTCCACGCCTCCGGGACAACAAGAACGATAAGGGGAACCCGCAATGATGCGACATCCACATGTCTGGATGGGCCTCCTGTTGTGGTTGGTGTTTGGCCAGGCACAAGCCGCCTGGACCGTGAACATGGCACCGGGGGCGACGGAAGTTTCCAACGCCGTGTTCGACCTGCACATGACCATTTTCTGGATCTGCGTGGTCATCGGCATCGTGGTGTTTGGCGCGATGTTCTGGTCGATGGTCATCCACCGCCGCTCCACCGGCCAGGAGCCTGCGCATTTCCACGAGCACACCTGGGTCGAGATCCTCTGGACCGTCGTTCCCTTCCTGATTCTCGTGGCCATGGCCATCCCGGCCACCAAGACCCTGATCGACATCTATGACGCCAGCGAGTCGGACCTCGATATCCAGGTCACCGGCTACCAATGGAAGTGGCACTACAAGTACCTAGGCCAGGACGTGGAGTTCTTCAGCAATTTGGCCACGCCCACCGACCAGATCCACAACAAGGCGCCCAAGGACGAGCATTACCTGCTGGAAGTCGACCAGCCGCTGGTGCTGCCGGTCGGGGCCAAGGTGCGGTTCCTGGTGACTGCCGCCGATGTCATCCACTCCTGGTGGGTGCCGGCCTTCGCGGTCAAGCGTGACGCCATCCCGGGCTTCGTCAACGAGGCCTGGACGCGCATCGAGAAACCCGGCATCTACCGCGGCCAGTGCACCGAACTGTGCGGCAAGGACCATGGCTTCATGCCGGTGGTGGTCGAGGTCAAGTCCAAGGCCGATTACGACGCCTGGCTGGGCGAGCGAAAAGCCGAGGCTGCCAAGCTCAAGGAGCTGACCAGCAAGGAGTGGACGCTTGAGGAATTGGTCGAGCGCGGCGACAAGGTTTATCACACCGCCTGTGTGTCCTGTCACCAGGCCGAGGGCCAGGGCCTGCCGCCGATGTTCCCGGCGCTCAAGGGCTCGAAGGTCGCCACAGGGCCTAAGGAAGAGCACCTGAACGTGGTGTTCCACGGCCGTCCCGGTACCGCCATGGCTGCGTTCGGCAAGCAGCTTTCGGAAGTCGACATCGCCGCCGTGGTGACCTACGAACGCAACGCCTGGGGCAACAACAAAGGTGACATGGTCACGCCGAAAGACGTGCTGGCGCTCAAGCAGGCGGAGGCGCAATGAACCGGGTAACTCGCGGCAATCAATGGATTGCAGGAGACAGGACATGAGTGCAGTGATCGACGACCACGCCCACGGCCATGACCACGCCCACGGCCCGGCCAAGGGCCTGATGCGCTGGGTGCTGACCACCAACCACAAGGACATCGGCACGATGTACCTGTGGTTCGCCTTCACCATGTTCCTGCTCGGTGGCTCCTTTGCCATGGTGATCCGCGCCGAGCTGTTCCAGCCGGGGCTGCAGATTGTGGAACCGGCGTTCTTCAACCAGATGACCACCATGCACGGCCTGATCATGGTGTTCGGCGCGGTGATGCCGGCCTTCGTCGGCCTGGCCAACTGGATGATTCCGCTGATGATCGGCGCGCCGGACATGGCCTTGCCGCGGATGAACAACTTCAGCTTCTGGCTGTTGCCAGCGGCCTTCCTGCTGCTGGTCTCGACCCTGTTCAGCCCAGGCGGAGGCCCCAACTTCGGCTGGACTTTCTACGCCCCGCTGTCCACCACCTACGCACCGGCCAGCGTGACGTTCTTCATCTTCGCCATCCACCTGATGGGGATCAGCTCGATCATGGGCGCGATCAACGTGATCGCCACCATCCTCAACTTGCGTGCCCCAGGCATGACGCTCATGAAGATGCCGCTGTTCGTCTGGACCTGGCTGATCACCGCGTTCTTGCTGATTGCGGTGATGCCGGTGCTGGCTGGCGTGGTAACCATGATGCTGATGGACATCCACTTCGGCACAAGCTTCTTCAGCGCTGCCGGCGGGGGCGACCCGGTGTTGTTCCAGCACGTGTTCTGGTTCTTCGGGCATCCTGAGGTGTACATCATGATCCTGCCGGCCTTCGGTGCGGTCAGCTCGATCATTCCGGCCTTTTCGCGCAAGCCGCTGTTCGGCTACACCTCGATGGTCTATGCCACCGGCGCGATCGCCTTCCTGTCGTTCATTGTTTGGGCCCACCACATGTTCGTGGTCGGAATTCCGGTGGTTGGCGAGCTGTTCTTCATGTACGCCACCATGCTCATCGCCGTGCCCACGGGGGTGAAGGTGTTCAACTGGGTCAGCACCATGTGGCAGGGTGCACTGACCTTCGAGGCGCCGATGCTGTTCGCCATCGCGTTCGTCATCTTGTTCACCATCGGTGGGTTCTCCGGGCTGATGCTGGCCATCGCTCCGGCGGACTTCCAGTACCACGACACCTACTTCGTCGTGGCCCATTTCCACTACGTACTGGTGCCGGGGGCGATCTTCGGCATCTTCGCCTCGGCCTACTACTGGCTGCCGAAATGGACCGGATACATGTACGACGAAACCCTGGCCAAGCTGCATTTCTGGCTTTCGTTCGTGGGCATGAACCTGGCCTTCTTCCCGATGCACTTTGTGGGGTTGGCCGGCATGCCTCGGCGTATTCCGGATTACAACCTGCAGTTCGCCGACTTCAACATGGTGTCGTCGATCGGGGCCTTCACCTTCGGTGCCACGCAGATCCTGTTCCTGTTCATCGTCATCAAGTGCATCCGCGGCGGCGCGCCGGCACCGGCCAAGCCTTGGGATGGCGCCGATGGCCTGGAGTGGACGGTGCCTTCGCCGGCGCCTTACCACACCTTCCAGACACCACCGGATGTGAAGTGAGGCGCCGGGCATGAACGGCCTTTCGCTCAGACGCCTGGTCACGCGTCTCTTGATGCTGGCGGTGCTGATGTTCGCCTTTGGTTTTGCCCTGGTGCCGATCTACGACGTGATGTGCAAGGCCTTCGGCATCAATGGCAAGACCGGCGGGCAATACGAGGGCAGCCAGGTGAGTGACCCGTCGCGCACGGTGCGGGTGCAGTTCATGTCCACCAACGCCAGCGACATGGTCTGGGACTTCTATTCCACCGCCGACCAGCTGGAGGTCAACCCGGGCGCGGTCAACCAGATGATTTTCATCGCCCGCAACCCCACCGACCGGCCCATGAGTGCCCAAGCCATACCCAGCATCACCCCGGCCGAGGCCGCGGCGTATTTCCACAAGACCGAGTGCTTCTGCTTCACCCAGCAGGTGCTGCAACCCGGTGAGCGCATCGAGATGCCCGTGCGGTTCATCGTCGATCGCGACCTGCCGGCCAATGTGAAGCACCTGACACTGGCCTACACCTTGTTCGACATCACCGCTCGCCACCCACCGGTCGCTCATGTCGCGGCCCAGGACGTCCAGGGCGCCCGCTAAGGGAAGGAGAACAGCAATGGCAAGTCATGAGCACTACTACGTCCCGGCGCAGAGCAAGTGGCCGATCATCGCGACCATCGGGATGTTCATCACGGTGTTCGGCCTGGGGACCTGGTTCAACGATCTCAAGGCCGGTCACCCCGAGTCCCATGGGCCACTGATCTTCTTCGTCGGCGCGCTGTTTCTGGCCTACATGCTGTTCGGCTGGTTCGGTGCGGTGGTCAAGGAAAGCCACGCCGGGCTCTATAGCGCGCAGATGGACCGCTCGTTCCGCTGGGGCATGAGCTGGTTCATCTTCTCGGAGGTGATGTTCTTCCTGGCGTTCTTCGGCGCGCTGTTCTACGTGCGAGTTCTGGCCGGCCCCTGGCTCGGCGGCGAGGGACACAAGGGTATCGCCCATATGCTGTGGCCAACGTTCGAGTTCGCCTGGCCGTTGTTGCACACGCCGGATCCGAAGCTGTTTCCGCCACCGAAGGAAATCATCGATCCGTGGCACCTGCCGCTGATCAACACCATCTTGCTGGTGAGCTCCAGCGTGACCATCACAATCGCCCACCATGCCCTGCGCAAGAACCATCGTGGGCCGCTTAAGTTGTGGCTGGGGCTGACCATCCTGCTGGGCTTGTCGTTCCTGGCGTTGCAGGCCTTCGAGTACCACGAGGCCTATACCGAGCTGGGCTTGACGCTGGGCTCAGGGATCTACGGCGCGACCTTCTTCATGCTCACCGGCTTCCACGGTGCCCACGTGACCTTGGGCACGCTGATCCTGATCGTGATGTTCTGCCGCGTGCTGCGCGGGCATTTCGATCCGGACAAGCACTTTGGTTTCGAGGCGGCGAGCTGGTACTGGCACTTTGTCGATGTGGTGTGGGTCGGGTTGTTCATCTTCGTGTACGTGCTCTGAACTGAGGGCAACTGCCTTTAGAGAGCACCGACGGACCAGATGGGAGCGGGTGAAAACTTAGAAGGGGGCGTGGGAGACCAGTTGGCCGCTGATCAGGCCCCAGGCCACCAGGGCGATGGTCAAGGTGGCCAGGGTGACTCGCACGGTCAGGGCTTTGAGCAAGCGGGTCGAGTGTTCGTCGTCCTTGACCAGGAACACCAGCCCGCTGAACAGGCTGGCAATGGTGGCCAACAGCATCAGGACAATCGCGGCCTTGAGCATGGCGAAACTCCGGGGGGATGCGGTGATGAATCCAAGTATAGCGATCGACCTGGCGAGGACACGGTGAAGCCGTTTCGCCCAGGCCTGGTTCCAACCTTGGTGGTGCTCGCGCTGCTGCCGGGCCTGATCGCGCTCGGCTGCTGGCAACTGGGCCGTGCCGATGAAAAACGTGCACTGCTGGCAACCTTCGCCGAACGCAGGATCGAGGCGCCCCTGGCCGGCGGCCAACTGCCACAGGTGGCCAATCCGGCCTATCGTCGCGTGCACCTGTATGGCCGCTTCGATGGTGAACACAGCCTGTTGCTGGACAACAGCATTCGCGACGGCCGGGCGGGTGTGGAGGTGCTGCAACCGTTTCATGACCAGGCCAGTGGCCTGTGGCTGCTGGTCAACCGGGGCTGGCTGCCCTGGCCGGATCGTCGCGAGCCGGTCCGTTTCGAGACACCTGCCCAGGCCTTGGCGCTCGAGGCCTGGGTCTATGTCGCGCCGGGCGCCACCTTCCAGTTGCACCCAGACCCGGTCGGCGGCCAGTGGCCACATCTGCTGACCGCCGTCGACCCTGCCCAACTGTGGCAACAGCTCGGCCGTGAGGGCTTTGCCCATGAACTGCGTCTGGAGCCTGGCCCGGCCAGCTACCGGCTGGACTGGCCGGTGGTCGCCTTGGGTCCGGAAAAACACCTGGGCTACGCCGTGCAGTGGTTCGCCCTGGCCACGGCGCTGGTGCTGCTTTACCTCTACTTCGGCTGGCATGACAAAAAGGAGAACCCCCATGGGCGGCGTAACGAGTCCACTGGACGTGCCTGAACGTGGCAAACCCAGAAGCCGCGGGCGTTTGCAGCTGATCCTGATCCTGTTGGTGGTGTTGGGCCCAATGATCCTGGCCACCAGCATGTACAAGCTGCAGTTCTGGGTGCCAGAGGGGCGCAGCTACCACGGCGAGATGATCGGCAACGGTCAAAGCCGCGCGGATATCGGCATCGATGCCCAGGAAGCACGCTGGCAATTGCTGGTCAGCGCCCCGGCTACCTGCATCGAGGATTGCCAGCGACTGGTCTATCTGGCCCGGCAGATCCAGATTGGCCTGGGCCGCGATGCAAGCCGCGCCAGCCATGCCCTGGCCGCCGCCCAGCCATTGCCCGGCGAATTCCAGGGCACGCTCGAGCGTGAATACCCGCAATTGCAACGTTACCCGCTGGATACCCAGCGTTATGGCCAGAAGGTCGATGTAGCCGGTCCGCAGCTGTGGATTGTCGATCCCCACGGCAACCTCGTGCTGCGCTACGACGCCAAGGTCAACGGCAAACAGGTGCTCGACGACCTGCGCCATCTGCTCAAGCTGTCCAACATCGGCTAGGAGGCCGCCATGGCCAGACCCGGATACCGCCTTGCTGTGTGTGCCACCGTGCTGGCGCTGCTGGTCGTGCTGCTCGGTGCTTATACCCGCCTGACCCACGCTGGCCTGGGTTGTCCCGACTGGCCGGGCTGCTACGGCTTCATTGGCGTGCCCAAGACCGAAGCCCAACTGGCACACGCCGAGCTGCGCTTCCCGGACCATCCGGTGGAGGAGGCCAAGGGGTGGGCCGAGATGGTCCACCGTTACTTTGCCGGCACATTGGCGACGGTGATCGCGCTGCTGGCCTTCCAGGCGGTGCGCCGTCATGCCCGGGACGGCCAGCCGTACCGCCTGCCGGTGCTGTTGCTAGGGGTGGTGCTCGCCCAGGCGGCGTTCGGCATGTGGACGGTCACGCTCAAGCTATGGCCGCAGGTGGTCACTGCCCATTTGCTGGGCGGCTTCACCACGCTCAGCCTGCTGTTCCTGCTATCGCTGCGTCTATCTCGCGCGTTTGCGCCGTTGCCCAAGCTGCCTTTGAGCCTGCGTCGGGTGGCGGCGCTGGCGCTGCTGGTGGTGATCGGGCAGATCGTCTTGGGAGGCTGGGTCAGTGCCAACTATGCCGCGGTGGCCTGCATCGATCTGCCCACGTGCCACGGTCAATGGTGGCCGGCGGCGGACTTCAGCAACGGCTTTCACCTGACCCAGCACGTGGGGCCCAACTACCTCGGTGGACAACTGGACAGTGATGCCCGCACCGCCATTCACATCAGTCACCGGCTCGGCGCGCTGATGGTCGTTGCGGTGTTGCTGATGTTGAGCTGGAAGCTGCACCGCAACGGTCTCACCGGACTGGCTCGGCTGGTGCTGCTGGTGCTGGGCGTGCAGGTCAGCCTGGGTATCAGCAACGTACTGTTCCATCTGCCGTTGGGGGTGGCCGTTGCGCACAACGCGGGCGGTGCTCTGTTGCTGCTGAGCATGGTGCTGGTGAACTACCGGATTCGCGTGGTGGACAAGGTCCGTGTTGGCCATGGCTGGCGACTCACACCGGTCACCAGTGCAGGTGGCACCGCGCACACGAGGGCTAATGCGTGGCGACGCTTCTGAGTGAACGCCCGGCGCGGGCCGGGTGGCGCGACTATCTGGAACTGACCAAGCCGAAGGTGGTGGTGCTGATGCTGATCACCTCGCTGGCGGGGATGTTCTTGGCCACCCGGGCCGGGGTGCCTTGGCCCATCCTGTTGTTCGGCAACCTGGGTATAGCCCTCTGCGCCGGGGGCGCGGCGGTGGTCAACCATGTGGTGGACCGGCGCATCGATGCACTGATGGTCCGTACCCACAAGCGACCGCTGGCTGACGGTCGGGTTGCGCCCTTGCCGGCGCTGGGCTTCGCACTCGCCTTGTCGCTGGCGGGTATGGCCGTGCTGCTGGTCTTCACTAACGCCCTCACCGCCTGGCTTACCCTCGCCTCGTTGCTGGGCTATGCGGTGATCTACACCGGGTTTCTCAAGCGCGCCACGCCGCAGAATATCGTCATCGGTGGCCTGGCGGGTGCAACGCCGCCGTTGCTGGGCTGGGTGGCGGTCAGTGGGCATGTGAGCGCCGAGCCGTTGCTGCTGGTGCTGATCATTTTCGCCTGGACCCCGCCGCACTTCTGGGCCCTGGCCATCCACCGCAAGCAGGAGTACGCCAAGGCGGACATCCCCATGCTGCCGGTGACCCACGGCGAGCGCTACACCAAGCTGCACATCCTGCTCTATACCCTGGTGCTGCTGGCGGTGAGCCTGCTGCCATACGTCATCCACATGAGCGGCCCGCTCTACTTGATCTGTGCCCTGGCCCTGGGCCTGCGCTTTCTCCACTGGGCCTGGGTGTTGTACCGTGGCACCAGGCCGCACGCTGCGATCAAGACCTTCAAGTACTCTATCGGGTACTTGTTCATGCTGTTCATCGCACTGCTTTTGGACCACTACCTGTTGCCGAACCTATGACCCGAACCCAGAAAACCGTCTTCATCCTCGTCGCCGTCGTCGCCTTGATCCTCGGCCTGACCGTCAACAAGGTGCTCAATGGTCGCAGCGAGGCGAACCCGGCCGAGCTGATCGACGCCGGCATCATTCTGCTGCCCCAGAGCCGCACCGTGCCGGACGTGACCATGACCGACCAGGACGGCCGGCCCGTGGCGCTGGATCAGCTCAAGGGCAAGTGGTCGCTGCTGTTCTTCGGCTACACCTACTGCCCCGACATCTGCCCGACTACCCTGGCCCAGTTGCGTCAGGTCAAGAGCGAGCTACCCAAGGAGGCGCTGGAGCGCTTGCAAGTGGTGTTGGTGAGCGTGGACCCGAACCGGGACACACCGAACCAGCTCAAGCAGTACCTGGGCTATTTCGACAAGGACTTCGTGGGGTTGACGGGGTCGATCGAAGATACCCAGGCGCTGGCCAATGGGCTGAGCATTCCGTTCATTCCGGCTGATACCAGCAAGCCTGGATATACGGTCGATCACAGCGGCAACCTGGCGGTGGTCGGCCCGGATGGTCGCCAGCGTGGTTTCATCCGTGCGCCGATGAACAACCAGAAGCTGGTGGCGCAGCTGCCAGGGTTGGTCAAGCGGGACTGAACCCGCGGCTGAAAAGCTTCGCGGGTAAACCCGCTCCCCCAGGTTCACCGCGGCGCTTTGGCCTGTGGCGTAACTGTGGGAGCGGGTTTACCCGCGAAACATTCAGCGCGCAGACGGCTTAGAACGCCGGAATCACCGCACCTTTGTACTTCT
This sequence comes from Pseudomonas sp. HMSC08G10, assembly GCF_001808425.1. Taxonomy (NCBI): domain Bacteria; kingdom Pseudomonadati; phylum Pseudomonadota; class Gammaproteobacteria; order Pseudomonadales; family Pseudomonadaceae; genus Pseudomonas; species Pseudomonas sp. HMSC08G10. Next base: position 98,993 of record NZ_KV793328.1, read on the forward strand.
CGGTGATGAACTGCTTCACCTCGGGCGAATGCAGGGCGGCAGCCAGTTTCTTGATGGCCTCGGCGTCCTTGTTGTCCGGACGGGCAACCAGGATGTTCACGTAGGGCGAATCGCTGCCTTCGATGACCAGGGCGTCCTTCTCAGGGTTGAGTTTGGCCTCCAGCGCGTAGTTGGTGTTGATCAGCGCCAGGTCGACCTGGGTCAGCACGCGTGGGATGGTGGCCGCCTCCAGCTCGCGGAACTTCAGGCCCTTGTCATTGCCGGTGATGTCCTTGACGGTCGAAAGGATGTTCTTGTTGTCCTTGAGCTTGATCACACCGGCCTTGTCCAGCAGCAACAGGGCACGGCCGCCGTTGGTGGCATCGTTGGGGATGACCACGGTGGCGCCGGACGGCAGTTCGTCGAGCTTCTTGATCTTGCTCGAGTAGGCGCCCAGCGGCTCCAGGTGTACGCCGGCGACGCTGACCAGATTGGTGCCCTTGGCCTTGTTGAACTCATCCAGGTACGGCTGGTGCTGGAAGAAGTTGGCGTCCAGGCGCTTTTCGGCCACTTGCACGTTCGGCTGGATGTAGTCGGTGAATTCCTTCACCTTCAGCTCCACCCCTTCCTTGGCCAGTTGCGGCTTCACGAAGTTGAGGATCTCGGCATGCGGAACCGGGGTGGCCGCGACGGTGAGGGACTCGGCGTTGGCCGAGAAGGCCGCGACAGCGGCGACGACAGCAAGCAGCTTCTTCATTGATCACTCCTTGTGAGGGCCGCGACGGCCCCCGAACGGGTCGGCCAGGCCGACCCCATTGGGGTTACTTACGGGAAAAATGCACGACCAGTTTGTCGCCGACACTTTGCAGAACTTGAACCAGGATCAGCAGCAGGATCACGGTGACCACCATCACGTCGGTCTGGAAGCGCTGGTAGCCGAAGCGGATGGCCAGGTCGCCCAGGCCGCCGGCACCGACCACGCCGGCCATGGCGGTATAGGACACCAGGGTGATGGCAGTGACGGTGATGGCGGCGAAGATGCCTGGCCGGGCTTCGGGCAGCAGGGCGTTGGTGATGATCTGGCGGGTGGTGGCGCCCATCGACTGGGTGGCCTCGATAATGCCGCGGTCCACTTCGCGCAGGGCGGTTTCCACCAAGCGTGCGAAGAACGGCGTCGCACCCACCACCAGCGGTGGAATCGCACCGGCGACCCCCAGCGAAGTGCCGGTGATCAGCACGGTGATCGGGATCATGACGATCAGCAGGATGATGAACGGCAGCGAGCGCAGCACGTTGACCACCAGCGACAGCAGCGCATACACGCCTTTTTGTTCGAACATCTGCCGCGGGCCGCAGAGGAACAGCAGCACGCCCAGGGGTAGGCCCAGCAGCACGGTGAAGAACAGCGAGCCGAACAACATGATCATGGTGTCGATACTGGCCAACCAGATTTCGGCCCAGTCGACGTTGGCGAAGAAATTAAGGGCGTCCATCAACGCAGTACCTCCATATGAACATCAGCTGCCTTGAAGCGGGCGAACGCCGCTTCCATGTCGCCGCCGGTGACGGCGAGCGTGAGCTGTCCATAGGGGACGTCCTTGATGCGGTCGATACGTCCGGCCAGGATGCTGTAGTCCACGCCAGTCTCGCGGGCCACGGTGCCCAGAAGCGGTGCGTAGGTGGCATCGCCCTGGAAGGTCAGGCGCACGATACGCCCTGGCACGTGGGCGAAGTCATCGCGCTGCTCGCTTTCATCCACCTGCTCGTCTTCCTGGACGAAACGCTTGGTGGTCGGGTGCTGCGGATGCAAGAACACATCGGCCACCGCGCCCTGCTCGACGATCTGCCCGGCATCCATCACTGCCACGCGGTCGCAGACCCGGCGGATCACGTCCATTTCGTGGGTGATCAGCACGATGGTCAGCTTCAGCTCACGGTTGATCTCGGCCAGTAGCTGCAGGACTTGGGCCGTGGTTTGCGGATCCAGGGCGCTGGTGGCCTCGTCGCACAGGAGGATCTTGGGGTTGGTGGACAAGGCACGGGCGATACCCACGCGCTGCTTCTGGCCACCGGAAAGCTGGGCGGGGTACTTCTTGGCGTGGTCCGACAGCCCGACGCGAGCCAGCAGTTCGGTCACACGCTTGTCGATCTCGCTACGCGACAGCTCGCCAGCCAAGGTCAATGGCAGCGCGACGTTGTCGGCAACGGTCTTGGAGGCCAGCAGGTTGAAGTGCTGGAAGATCATCCCGACCTGCTGGCGGAAGCGGCGCAGCTGGTTGGCGTCGAAGGCGGTGACATCTTCACCGTCGACGATGATCTTGCCGCCGCTTGGGGCCTCCAGGCGGTTGATCAGGCGCAGCAAGGTGCTCTTGCCGGCGCCGGAATGCCCGATCAGGCCGAACACCTGGCCATTTTCAATGGTCAGGCTGGTCGGGTTCAGGGCGGGGATATCCCTACCGGATACGCGGTAGGTCTTGTGGACATGTTGAAACTCGATCACTGAGCGAACCTTGTGGGGCGCATGGAATTTGGGTCAGCGGTTAGCCGGGGTCGCGCATTTTAGCCTTTTCCCATAGTTGTTCTTAGCATTTATTTCGTCATCAACCAATCCGCTGGGCATAACGCGACAACCGGTAATCCGATTGAACGCTCACGGGGCGCTTCCAGTCACTACAGGAACGAGCCCGAACGGGGCGCCTGAAAGCCATGACGAGGAGAACCGACATGCCAAAGACTCCGGATTCGCCCAGGGACAGCCAGCTGGCCGGAACCCACACGCCTGACCGGGCCAACACCAACGCCAAGGTGCAAAGCCTGGAGAGCGTGCGCAGCGATGCCACCGGCCAAGCCCTGCGCACCAATCAAGGTGTGAAGATTGCCGACAACCAGAACACCCTCAAGGCCGGCGTGCGTGGGCCTTCGCTGCTCGAAGACTTCATCATGCGCGAGAAGATCACCCACTTCGACCATGAGCGGATCCCCGAGCGCATCGTCCATGCCCGTGGCACCGGTGCTCATGGCTACTTTCAGAGCTATGGCTGCCACGAGCAATTGACAAAGGCAGGCTTCCTGCAGGATCCGCAGAAAATCACGCCTGTGTTCGTGCGGTTTTCCACTGTGCAGGGCCCGCGCGGCTCGGGTGACACTGTGCGCGACGTGCGCGGCTTTGCCGTCAAGTTCTACACCGACGAGGGCAACTTCGACCTGGTGGGCAACAACATGCCGGTGTTCTTCATCCAGGATGCGATCAAGTTCCCGGATTTCGTCCATGCGGTGAAACCCGAACCGCACAACGAAGTCCCCACCGGGGCGTCGGCCCACGACACCTTCTGGGATTTCGTCTCACTGGTACCGGAATCGGCGCACATGGTCATGTGGGCGATGTCCGATCGGGCCATTCCGCGCAGCCTGCGCATGATGGAAGGCTTTGGCGTACACACCTTCCGCCTGATCAATGCCCAGGGCGAGGCCACATTCGTGAAGTTCCACTGGAAGCCGCGCCAGGGCGTGCACTCGGTGCTCTGGGACGAGGCGCAGAAACTTGGCGGCAAGGACCCGGACTTCCATCGCCGCGACCTGTGGGAGGCGATCGAGACCGGTGATTATCCCGAGTGGGAGCTGGGCGTGCAGATCGTGCCGGAGGCAGACGAGCACAATTTTGACTTCGACCTGCTCGACCCGACCAAGATCATTCCCGAAGAACTAGTGCCCGTGACGCCGCTGGGCAAGATGGTGCTCAACCGCAATCCGGACAACTTCTTCGCTGAAGTTGAGCAGATCGCCTTCTGCCCCGGGCATATCGTGCCGGGAATCGACTTCACCAACGACCCGTTGCTGCAGGGGCGCCTGTTCTCCTACACCGATACCCAGCTCAGCCGCCTGGGCGGGCCGAACTTCCATGAAGTTCCGATCAACCGGCCGATCGTACCCAACCACAGCAGCCAGCGTGATGCCATGCACCGCATGACCATCGACAAGGGGCGTGCCTCCTACGAGCCCAATTCCATCGATGGCGGTTGGCCCAAGGAAACGCCGCCAGCACCCCATGGCGGAGGCTTCGAGAGTTATCAGGAGCGCATCGACGGGCACAAGATCCGTCAGCGTAGCGACTCTTTCAGCGACCACTTCTCCCAGGCGCGGTTGTTCTTCCAGAGCATGAGCCCGACCGAGCAGCAGCACATCATCAAGGCCTACAGCTTCGAGCTGGGCAAGGTCGAGCGCGAGGCCATCCGGGTGCGGGAGGTGAACGAGATCCTGGCCAACATCGACTTGGACCTCGCCGCAGCCGTGGCGACCAACCTCGGCTTGCCGGCGCCCAAAGCCGCAACGGTACAGGTCAAGGGATCGACGCCAGCGCAGTCACCGGCGCTGAGCCAGATGAACCACCCCGGCAGTGTGGGCATCAAGGGACGCAAGATTGCTTTGTTGGTGGCCGATGGGGTGGAAGGCGCCAGTGTCGATCGGCTGGTGAAAGCCTTCGAGGCCCAAAGCGCACGCGTGCTTGTTCTGGGGCCGACGTCGGCGCCGGTGACGACTGCCGAGGGCAAGGCGTTGGCGGTGGATGCCTCGATGGAGGGGATGCCATCGGTAATGATCGATGGGTTGTGGGTGCCGGCCGGCAAGGCGGCGCTGGAGGCGCTGGGGAAAAGTGGTTTGGCCAAGCATTATCTGCTTGAGGCCTACAAGCACCTCAAGCCCATGGGAATGGCCAGCGAGGGCAAGGCATTGCTCAATGCCTTGGGCTTGAATGAGGATGCAGGCCTGCTGCTGGGGGATGATCAGCAGGCGGTAGCTGCCTTCGTGAAAGCGCTGGAGCAACATCGGGTGTGGGCGCGGGAGGCGGTGGCCGAGGCAATTCCGGCGTAGGCCAGGCTGTGTTTTGCCAGTTCCCGCGCTCTGCGGGAGCTGGCCATGCCTGCGATTGGGGCGCAGCGCGCCCCGCAATGCTCAGGGCTGACGTGGGACCAGCACTACCTGCGCGGGCAGCGAGCGCTGGATTTCATGGCGCTGGTTCAGCTCGAAACCGCTATCGAGCTTGCGCACGCGCTTGTCGAGCAAGGTCTTGAGCCAGGGTGCATCGTCGGTGCGCGGCACCTGAAACACCACATCGCACTGGTAGTTCACCACATCGGCGGCGACGTCATCGAGCTGGCGGCGCATGGCGCGGATGTCGGTGGTCTTGAGCGCCACCACGGTGCTCGGCGCACTGGGGTCGATGACGCGGGCCTTGGGCTTGGCCTCGGCGGCCTTGAGCGCGGCCTCGGCCTTTTCAAGTTCGGCCTTGCGCGCTTGGGCCACGGCGTCGCCCCCCGTGACTGCCGGGGCCTGGGGCATCAGCGCGCGGGCACGGGCCAGCGCGGTCGCGGCAGCATTGACGTCGCCCTTCTGCAGCACGATCTGGCTGCGCTGCAGGTAGGCTTCGGCCAGTTGGCGTTGGTACTGCTCAAGGCGTGCATCGTCTGGCGATTGTGCCTGCAACGCGGCCAACTGGTCTTCAGCGGTGGCCAGCTCATTACTGGCAATGCTTTGTTGCAGCGCTTGCCAGGCATCGGCCTGGGCAGGCGCGTTCGACTGTTCAGGCGGAGTGCTGGAGCAGGCCGCCAAGAACAGGGAAAAAACGGCAACAAGCAGAAAACGGGAGGCGAACGGCTTCATTCCTGCGACTCTCTATTTGCGCAAAAAGCGAGCAAGTCTACACCCTGGTGCGCACGCTCGAAAATAAGTCTTACAGACCCTTTACCTGACAAAAGGTTGCAAGATGCACCTGCGCGCATCCTTAAATTTTCAGCGCTTGGGCAACGCCAGGCTCAGCAAGAATAGCACCGCGGCGCACACCACGATCGACGGGCCGGCCGGGGTGTCCTTGAACCATGACATCGCCAGCCCGCCACAGACGGCGACCACGCCCAGCAGGCTGGCGCCTATGGCCATCTGCTCCGGTGAGCGGGCGTGACGCTGTGCCGCAGCGGCGGGAATGATCAGCAGCGAGGTGATCAGCAGTACACCGACGATCTTCATGGCAACGGCGATGACCACGGCAATCAATAGCATCAAGGCCAGGCGCAGGCTCGCCACCGGCAAGCCTTCGACCATCGCCAGTTCCTCATGTACGGTCACGGCCAGCAGCGGACGCCACAAGGCCGCGAGCAACAGCAGGACCACGACGCTGCCGCCCAGGATCCAGGCCAAGTCGGTGGGGCTGATGGCCAGCAGATCGCCGAACAGGTAGGCCATCAGGTCGATGCGCACGTCGTGCATGAAACTCAGTGCCACCAGCCCCAGGGACAACGTACTCGGTGCCAGGATGCCAAGCAGGGTGTCGGAGGCCAGCGGCTGGCGTTGTTGCAGGGTGACCAGCAGGATCGCCAGCAATAGGCAGCCGACGGTCACCGCCAGGGCGGGGCTGACATCCAGCGCCAGGCCCAGGGCGACTCCAAGTAATGCCGCGTGGGACAGGGTATCGCCGAAATAAGCCATGCGCCGCCAGACGACGAACGATCCCAGGGGGCCGGCCACCAAGGCCAGGGACAAGCCTGCGAGCAGGGCGTAGAGAAGAAAATCAGCCATGCTTGCAGTGCTCTCCATGAACGTGTGCGCCAGGGGCGATCACCGAGCCGTGCAGGTCGTGGCGGTGATCGTGATGGTGATGGTAGATGGCCAGGCTCGGGGCGTTCTGGCCGAACAGTTCGACGAACGCCGGATCGCCGCTGACCTGCTCCGGATGCCCGGAACAACACACGTGGCGGTTCAGGCACACCACCTGGTCGGTGGTGCTCATGACCAGGTGCAGGTCGTGGGAGACCATCAGCACGCCGCAGCCGTGGCGGTCGCGCAGGCGGGTGATCAGGCTGTACAGCTCGGCCTGGCCGGCCACATCCACGCCTTGCACGGGTTCATCGAGCACCAGCAACTCCGGTTCGCGTAGCAGCGCACGAGCCAGCAGCACACGCTGCATCTCGCCGCCGGAGATGGTCTGGATCGGGCTGTCGATCACCTGTTCGGCGCCGACTTCCTGCAAGGCCGCCAGCGCCGCGGCGCGGTCCACCCCCGGTACCAGGCGCAGGAAGCGCAGTACCGACAGTGGCAGGGTGGGGTCGACCTGGATCTTTTGCGGCATGTAGCCGATACGCAGCCGAGGCTTGCGCCAGACCTTGCCACGGTGCGGTTTGAGCAGGCCGAGCACGGCGCGCACCAGCGTGGTCTTGCCGGCGCCGTTGGGGCCGATGAGGGTGACAATCTGGCGAGGTGCCACCGACAGGTCGATGCTGTCGAGCACCGATTCGCCGGCGAAGGTGACGCCGACCTGTTCGAGGCGGATCAACGCATCGCTCATGCCTGCCCCCGGCAGCTGCCACATAGGCCCACTACTTCGACGGTCTGCGTTTCGACGGTGAAGCCTACGCCCTTGGCGCTGGTGATGATGGCCTCGCTGATGCTTTGCTGTTCGAGCTCGATGGCCACATGGCAGGCGCGGCAGATCAGGAACTGGCCCTGATGCACGTGCTCGGGGTGGCTGCAGCCGATGAAGGCATTGAGCGAGGCGATGCGGTGGACCAGGCCGTTTTCCAAAAGAAAATCCAAGGCGCGGTACACGGTCGGCGGCGCAGCGCGGCGGCCGTCCTGTTCGCTCAGCACGGCCAGGATGTCGTAGGCACCCAGCGGCTTGTGGCTCTGCCAGACCAGCTCCAGCACCCGGCGGCGCAAGGCGGTCAGGCGCAGGCCCTGGCGTGTGCACAGGGCGTCGGCCTCGGCCAGTGCACTGTGCACGCAGTGGGAATGATCATGAGGACGGTTGGCCAGCGGCGTGATGGACATGGGCGGCGACGGTTCTGGACAGAGACGTTATTATGTTACCTCTTTCTGGCCCGCCGAGTACTCACCGTGTCCCGATTGCTTGCCCTTTTTGTCGCTTTCATCGCCTTCTCGGCTCACGCCGAGGTGCGCGTGTTGACCAGTATCAAACCGTTGCAGCAGATCGCCGCGGCGGTCCAGGACGGCGTTGGCAGCCCGGATGTGTTGCTGCCGCCGGGCGCTTCGCCGCATAACTATGCCTTGCGCCCTTCCGACGTGCGACGCGTGGCCAATGCTGACCTTTTGTATTGGGTCGGCCCGGACATGGAAAGCTTCCTGCCCCGGGTGATCAACGGCCGTACCAAGCCTAGCGTTGCGGTGCAGTCGCTCCAAGGCATGCACCTGCGCCATTTTAGCGAGGACAGCCATGCCCATGAGGATGACGGCGATGACCATGATCATGACCACCGCCCGGGCAGCCTGGATGCGCACTTGTGGCTGTCGTCGGCCAACGCGCGGGTGATCGCGGCGAAGATGGCCAGCGACCTGGCCGCCACCGATCCGACGAATGCCGCTCGTTACCAGGCCAACCTTAAGGCGTTCATCGACCGTCTGGATGCCTTGGACCTGCGCATCAAGGCCCGGGTAGCAGGTGTCGAAGGCAAGCCGTACTTCGTGTTCCATGAGGCTTTCGATTACTTCGAGGCGGCGTATGGCCTCAAGCACACCGGTGTGTTCAATGTGGCTGCCGAAGTACAGCCGGGCGCGCAGCATGTCGCTGCCATGCGCAAACGCCTGCAGGAAGTGGGCAAGACCTGTGTGTTCAGCGAGCCGCCACTGCGCCCGCGCTTGGCCGAAACACTGACGGCTGGTCTGCCGGTGCGTCTGGCCGAGCTCGATGCCTTGGGAGGGAACGATCCTGTGGATGCCAAAGGCTATGAGCGGTTGCTGGAGAAGCTGGGCAATGAACTGACGGGATGCCTGGAACAGCTGTGAATCGATGGAGGCCTTTTCGCGAGTAAACCCGCTCCCACAGGGATAGCGCGCATTTCAAGCCTGGCGCTGTCGCTGTGGGAGCGGTTCACCCGCGAAGAAGCAGACGGGGTTCAGAGGGCGAACGGCAGGCTCAAAGCCACCTGCTGACGCTGCGCCAGGCGCACCTCGAACTCACTCGGGTCGTGGATCATCACATCCATCCCGGCAAACGCCTGGGCTGCGATCAGGCGCGACAGCCAGAACCGCACGCATGCCACGCGCAGCATGACCGGCCACAACTCGGCTTCGGCAGCGGTGAACGGACGCAGTGCAGCATAGGCGGCCAGCAGCGCTTGGGCGCGTGGCACATCGATGCCGCCGGCTTCATCCAGGCACCAGTCGTTCACGGTGATGGCGATGTCATACAGCATCGGCCCCGAACAGGCGTTGTAGAAGTCGATCACGCCGGTCAGGTGCGTGCCTTCGAACATCACGTTGTCGCGGAACAGGTCGGCGTGCAGGTTGGCCCGTGGCAAGGCCAGGATCTGCGCTTTGTGCGCGTCGATCTCGTTCAGCGCAGCCTGCAGCATCTGGCCCTGCCCGGTATCCAGGCCTGGCATCAGCTCGGCCCCGGCCTCGAGCATCCAGATCAGGCCGCGGTCGGTGCGACGCTCGATGATGTGCTCGCGAGTGGCCAGGTGGATATGCGCCAGCAACTCGCCGACCTGGGCGCAGTGCTGGTTGTTCGGCGCCTTGATGTGCTTGCCCGACAGCCGTGGCTGCAGCAGCGCGGGCTTGCCGCAAAGTTCGCGCAGGGCATTGCCGTCGCGGTCGCGCAGGGCGTAGGGCACTGGCATGTCGGCATCGTGCAGCACATCGAGCAATTCGATGAAGAACGGCATGTCCTCGGCTGGCCCGCGCTCGATCAGCGTCAGGACGAATTCCCCCTGCTCCAGGCTGACGAAGAAATTGCTGTTCTCGGTGCCGGCGGCGATGCCCTGGAAGTCGAGCAAGCGGCCCAGCTCATACGGCGCCAGAAAGGTTTCCAGCTCAGGCCGGGTCACAGGGGTGAAGACTGACATGATGAAAAGAAGCCCGTGCGGGCACTTCCACCCGGAAGTGCCTGGTTGATGTGAACGATACGCCTCAGATTACCACTCGAAGATCTTCCAGGACGGAATCAGCATGTCCGGCTGGTCGGATCGAATGAAGTTACCTTCGGAGCCATCGGCGCGTACCAGGAAATAAGGCTTGCCGTGCTTGGGCGTCACCTTGATCGCATACAGGAAACCGTTCTGCCGGTACTCCTGGATGGTTTTGTCGCCTTCCGTGCGAATGGTTACATCGGGATCTGCCGATGGGGCGTCTTCCGCCGCCAGGGTGACGACTGGCATGGTGGCCAACAGACCGAGCAGTAACAGGCGATTGAGTGTACGCATGATAACCTTGTCCCTTTGTCGTCAATTGTTCCCGCTATTCTAGCGCCGGACCTGCCGAAAAGGTTGATTCTCCTCATGAGCCAAGCGCCCCTCGTCCTGGTGGACGGTTCCTCCTACCTCTACCGCGCCTTTCATGCGCTGCCGCCGCTGACCACCTCAAAGGGCATGCCCACGGGTGCGGTCAAGGGTGTGCTGAACATGCTCAAGAGCCTGCGCAAGCAGTATCCGGACAGCCTCTTCGCGGTGGTCTTCGACGCCAAGGGAGGCACGTTCCGCGATGCCATGTTCGCCGAATACAAGGCCAATCGCCCGAGCATGCCTGATGATCTGCGGGTGCAGATCGAGCCGCTGCATGCCAGCGTCAGGGCCTTGGGCTATCCCCTGCTGTGTGTCGAAGGTGTCGAAGCCGACGATGTCATCGGCACCCTGGCGCGCAGCAGCGCGGCCTTGAATCGGCCAGTGATCATCTCGACCGGCGACAAGGACATGGCGCAATTGGTGGACGGGCACATTACGCTGGTCAACACCATGACCGGTAGCGTGCTGGACGTCGCTGGCGTGCACGAGAAATTCGGTGTCGGTCCCGAGCACATCATCGACTTCCTCGCGCTGATGGGCGACAAGGTCGATAACATCCCCGGTGTGCCGGGGGTTGGCGAAAAGACCGCCGTCGGCTTGCTGACGGGTATCGGTGGCGGCCTGAGCGACTTGTACGCCAATCTCGACAAGGTACCGGGGCTGCCGATTCGTGGCGCCAAGGGCCTGCCGGCCAAGCTCGAGGAGCATCGCGAGGCGGCGTTCCTGTCCTACGAGTTGGCGACCATCAAGGTCGATGTGCCGCTGGACATCGAAGTCGAGGCGCTGGTGTGCGGCGAGCCGGACCGTGACGCATTGCTGGCGCTCTATACCGAGATGGAGTTCAAGAGCTGGATCGCCGAGGTTCAGCGCGATGCGGCCCAGGCCGGTGACGTGGTCGCACCGCCCCCTGCGTCGCAGGCCAAGATCGAGCCCAAGTACGAAACCATTCTCGATCAGGCGCGCTTCGACGTCTGGCTCGACAAGCTGCGCCAGGCGCCGTTGTTCGCCTTCGACACCGAGACCACCAGCCTGGACGCACAGCAGGCGAAGCTGGTCGGCCTGTCGTTCGCGGTCGAGCCCTATGAGGCTGCCTATGTGCCGCTGGCCCATGACTACGAGGGCGCTCCGACGCAACTGGACCGCGACAGCGTATTGTTGGCGCTCAAGCCACTGCTGGAAGACCCGGCCAAGGGCAAGATCGGTCAGAACGCCAAGTACGACATCAATATCCTGGCCAACTGTGCCCTGGGCGGCGACCCGGCGCAGGGCATCCAGATGCGCGGCGTGACCTACGACACCATGCTCGAATCCTACGTGCTGGATTCGACCGCCACCCGCCACGACATGGACAGCCTGGCGCTCAAGTACCTGGATCACAGCACCATCGCGTTCGAGGACATTGCCGGTAAAGGCGCAAAGCAGCTGACCTTTAACCAGATCCCGCTGGAAAAGGCCGGCCCTTACGCGGCCGAGGACGCCGATATCACCCTGCGCCTGCACCACGCCCTGCAGGAGCGTCTGGCCAAGACCCCGAGCGTGCAGCCGGTTTTGATGGACATCGAGATGCCTCTGGTGCCGGTGCTGGCCAAGATCGAACGCCAAGGGGCATTGGTCGATGCCGAGCTGCTCAAGGTGCAGAGCGGTGAGCTGGGCGTGAAGATGGCCGAGCTCGAGCGTGAAGCCTTCGCGCTTGCAGGCGAGGAATTCAACCTGGGCTCGCCCAAGCAGTTGGGCGTGATCCTCTACGACAAGCTGGGCATGCCGGTGCTGAGCAAGACTGCCAAGGGCCAGCCCTCCACGGCCGAAGCGGTGTTGGCCGAACTGGCCGAGCAGGATTACCCGCTGCCCACGGTACTGATGGAATACCGCTCCCTGAGCAAGCTCAAGAGCACCTACACCGACAAGCTGCCAGAGCAGATCAACCCGCGCACCGGCCGTATCCACACCTCCTACCAGCAGGCTGTGGCCGCCACCGGGCGCCTGTCGTCCAGCGATCCCAACCTGCAGAACATTCCGGTGCGCACCGCCGAAGGGCGTCGGATTCGCCAGGCATTCATCGCCAGCCCCGGCTACAAGCTGCTGGCGGCCGACTATTCGCAGATCGAGCTTCGCATCATGGCCCATCTGGCCAAGGACGAAGGGCTGCTGCATGCCTTCCGCAATGATCTGGACGTGCACCGGGCTACCGCCGCGGAGGTTTTCGGCGTGCCGCTGGAGCAAGTCACCAACGACCAGCGCCGAAGTGCCAAGGCCATCAACTTTGGCCTGATCTACGGCATGAGCGCTTTTGGCCTGGCCAAGCAGATCGGTGTCGATCGCAAGCAGTCCCAGGACTATATCGACCGCTATTTCGCCCGCTACCCTGGCGTATTGGCCTACATGGAGCGCACTCGCGCCCAGGCCGCCGAGCAGGGCTTCGTCGAAACCTTGTTCGGTCGCCGCCTGTATTTGCCGGACATCAACGCGAAGAACCCGGCGCTGCGCAAGGGCGCCGAGCGCACCGCGATCAACGCGCCGATGCAGGGCACCGCGGCGGACATCATCAAACGCGCCATGGTGGCTGTGGATAACTGGCTGACCGATAGCGGCCTGGACGCGCGCGTGATCCTGCAGGTGCACGACGAACTGGTGCTGGAGGTGCGTGAGGACTTGGTCGAACAGGTACGGGAGCAGATCCGTCCCTACATGAGCAATGCCGCGCAGCTGGATGTGCCATTGCTCGTGGAGGTGGGCATTGGCTCGAATTGGGACGAAGCTCACTGAATCGAGCAGGGGAAGCAGGGTAGGATCTGCGTCGAGAGACGTGGATCCACTGTCGGTTCAGCGCTGGCGGTTCTGAGGTTTCATGAAACTATCGCAAATAGTTTTCAGGGCCTTGGAACTAAACCGGTGAAGCGGGACTCAGAGTAACTGAATGGCTGGTGAAGCCTTTCGATGCTCCTATGTTGTGTTAAGTGTTGGCAGATACCCGGACCCCGCCCTAGCGGTCCGGACTTGAACCCCGAACTTCCCCCTCCCCATACGAAGTCCGGGGTTTTTTTTGCCTGGAATTTGGCGATCAACTTGCGCGTGGCGCTGTGGGAGCGGCTTTACCTGCCATGGGGTATCAAGCGTACGCTCCCACCGGACACGGCCTTGTCCTCAGGCGGGCTTGTCTTCCAGCTCCATCCACTCGGCCAACACGCCGTAGGCTTCCTCGAGCCCCAGGCGCTTGGGGGCCGAGAACAACTGGATGGTCACCCCATCGCCCCAGCCCTTGCGGATTTCCGACTGCACCTTGAGCAGCGTGTTCTTGGCCGCGCCAAAGGTGAGCTTGTCGGCCTTGGTGAGCAGGATGTGCATCGGCATGGCGCTGGCCTTGGACCAGTCGAGCATCATCTTGTCGAAATCGGTCATCGGGTGACGCACATCCATCAGCAGGATCACTCCGCGCAGGCACTCACGGCTGCCCAGGTAGGCTTCCAAGTGATGCTGCCAGTGCTGCTTGAGTGGGATCGGGACTTTTGCATATCCGTAGCCTGGCAGGTCGACCAAACGCCGTTCATCGTCCAGACTGAAGAAATTCAACAGTTGGGTGCGCCCGGGGGTCTTGGAGGTACGCGCCAGGCTGGCATGGGTCAGGGTATTGAGGGCGCTGGATTTGCCGGCGTTGGAACGACCGGCGAAAGCCACCTCGTAACCCTGGTCTTGAGGGCATTGTTCGACCTTGGCGGCGCTAAGGGCGAATTTGGCTTTCTGGCAGAGGCCGAGGATGGGGTTTTTGACTTGCATGGGATATCCGATATGGGTGTTGCCAAGGCCAGCCATTCAGGCGCCGGGCGCGGCAAGCTGTGTCGTTTCCGTTTGGATGGCGGAAGTATATAATGCCCCAGTTTTTGTGTGCGCATTATCCCGGCGTAGGATGATGTGCATGGGGTGTCGAACAATAGCTCGCGCATTAGAACGCAGCGCGGCCCCCAACCCTGAAAGGTCGTTGCGCATGGCGAAATGGCTGCTTGCTGTCGGTATGTTCCTGCCGTTTTTAAGCGCTCAGGCTACACAGGATCCCGAGGCGTTGTACAACCGCACGTGTGCGGCCTGTCATGCCGGGCAGTTGCCACAGGCCCCCCAGCGGGGTGATCGGGCAGCATGGAATCCGAGGCTTGCGCAAGGTATGGACGTATTGGTGGCGCATGTTACCCAGGGTTTCAAGGCTATGCCGCCGCGTGGATTGTGCATGGACTGCAGTACCGAGGACTACCGGTCTGTCATCCTCTGGATGAGCGACAGTCCCGATACATAACATTTCACCCCTAGCCGTGTTGGATTAGCTGATGAACAAACTATTCGTGAGTCTGCTGTTGACCATGGGTGTCGCAGGTGCGGCCAATGCTGCGGAACCCATCAAAGGCGATGCTGCTGCCGGTCAGGCCAAGACAGCCGTCTGTGGAGCCTGCCACAACCCTGACGGCAACAGCCTGGCGCCGAACTTCCCCAAACTTGCCGGCCAAGGCCAGCGCTATCTCGAAAAACAGCTGCACGATATCAAGTCCGGCAAGCGTACCGTGCTGGAGATGACCGGCATGCTGACCAATTTCAACGATCAGGACCTGGCCGATATCGCCGCCTACTTCTCAAGCCAGAAGGGCAGTGTCGGTGCGGCTGATCCCAAGCTGGTCGAGCGTGGCCGCGCGCTGTTCAACGGTGGCGACCTGGAGAAAGGCATGCCGGCCTGCACCGGTTGCCATTCGCCCAATGGCGCAGGCATCGCCCTGGCGGGCTTCCCGCACTTGGGGGGGCAGCACGCCCAGTACGTGGCCAAGCAGCTCACCGACTTCCGCGAAGGCAACCGCACCAATGACGGTGATGCCATGACCATGCGTTCGATCGCAGGCAAGCTGAGCAACAAGGACATCGAGGCCTTGGCCAGTTACATCCAGGGCTTGCACTGAACCCTGTACAGGCCCTCGCAGGTCCTGCGCATTAACGTTCGGTTAATGCTGCCTGGCAAAGATGAAAGGGCGGCCTGGACCGCCCTTTTTTCTGTCCATAGCCGTTACACTACAGAACTCGAGCCCTTCCCGACCGGTCTTAGCTACCGGTCGCGTCGAGGCGACCAATGACTGCTCAGGAGTAAAGCATGCGTAAACTGATTCTCAGCGCTGCGCTGGTCGCCGCCAGCGTATTCGGAGTGACCGCCGTACAGGCCGCGGAGCCTGTCGAAGGTCAGCAGTATTTCGAGCTGAGCAACCCCGTTCCTGTTTCCGTCCCGGGCAAGATCGAAGTCGTCGAATTGTTCTGGTACGGTTGCCCGCACTGCTACCACTTCGAACCGACCATCAATCCATGGGCTGAGAAACTGCCGGCCGACGTCAACTTCAAGCGCGTGCCCGCCATGTTCGGCGGCCCCTGGGATGCCCACGGTCAGATGTTCCTGACCCTCGAGGCCATGGGCGTCGAGCACAACGTCCATGCCGCGGTCTTCGATGCTATCCAGAACAAGCGCATGCGCCTGACCAAGCCTGAAGAAATGGCCGACTTCCTCGCCACCCAGGGCGTGGATAAAGACAAGTTCCTCGCCACCTTCAACTCGTTCGCCATCAAGGGCCAGGTGCAGCAGGCCAAGGACCTGGCGAAGAAGTACGAAATCACTGGCGTGCCGAGCATGGTCGTTAACGGCAAGTACCGCTTCGACCTGGGTACCGCCGGCGGGCCGGAAGGCGTGCTGGATGTCGCCGACCAGCTGATCGCCAAGGAGCGCGCCGCTAAATAAGCGGCGTTGCCCATGAGCCGCTTTCGCTCCACACGCCTGGTTGGCCTGCGGCAACCGCAGGTCAACGAGCATCACCTGCAGGCATCAGGCTTGCCGGCGGATGGGCGACTGCGCCTGCTCAGTTTCAATATCCAGGTCGGTATCAGCACCGAGCGCTATCGACACTACCTGACCCGCAGCTGGCAGCACCTGTTGCCGCACAATGGGCGGGCCGGCAACCTGCAGCGGATCGGCGAACTGCTCGGTGACTTCGATCTGGTGGCCTTGCAGGAAGCCGATGGCGGCAGCCTGCGCTCGGGTTACATCAATCAGGTCGAACATCTGGCCCAGCTCGGGGCATTTCCGTACTGGTACCAGCAGCTCAACCGCAACCTCGGGCGTTTCGCCCAGCACAGCAACGGCGTGCTCAGCCGCCTCAAGCCACAGCATCTTGAAGATCACCCCCTGCCTGGCCCAGCCGGTCGAGGTGCGATCCTGGTGCGTTTTGGCGAAGGCGAAGACGCCCTGATCGTGGTGATGATGCACCTGGCGCTCGGCGCCAAGACACGGGCCCGGCAATTGGCGTATGTCCGCGAGTTGATCGGCGGCTACCGCCATCAGGTGCTCATGGGCGACATGAACACCCATGCCAATGACCTGCTCGAGCATTCGCCCCTTCGCGATCTGGGCCTCATCGCGCCTCAGGTCGAGGCCACCTTTCCCAGCTGGCGCCCCCAGCGCTGCCTGGATCACATCCTGCTCAGCCCGAGCCTGACCCTGGAACGGGTCGAGGTGCTGGCCCAGCCAATTTCCGACCACCTTCCGGTTGCCGTCGAGATTCGTTTGCCTGATGCACTGACTGTGGATACGCTGCCGGCTTTGGGCTGATTGCTATCACCGGTTTGCGGATCCAGGCATGACAGACGAAGGCGAGCGCTGGAAAGAGAAGTACCTCAAAAGCATCGAACAGCAAGAGAAGCTGGAGCGCCGTTGGGAAGCTCGTCTCGATCTGCTGCGTCGCGGCCTGGTGCGCAGCACCTTGGCGGCCGAGGGCAGCGACAAGACAGTCGACCAGTGCATGAAGGAAATGCGCGAGGTCATTCGCAGCGACAACATGGACGCGGGGCTTGCGGGCCTGTTGCCACGCTTGGAAAAAGCCGTTCTGGACTCCGAGCAGCGCCGCGAGACCCGCATGACGCAGGTCAGCGAAGCCCTGACCTCGCTGGTCGAGCAACTGCAGCGCTTGCCCTTGCCCGGTGATATCGCCCGGCCCCTGAAGAAACTTTCAAAGAAACTCGATGGTGGGGTTAGCCAGTCCCGAGAGCTGCCGCCGCTGCTGGGCGAGCTGAGCGGCCTGCAGGGTCGCGCCCTGAGCGTGCTGCAAAGGCCCGATGAAGAGCCGCGACCAGGATTCCTCCAGCGGCTGTTCGGCGGCCGCGAGGCGGACCTGGAGCCGGCCACCCAGCTTGCTGAGGCCAGGCCTGCCGAGGTCCTCGAAAAAACGCTGGCCGAACCTGCGGCGCTGGCCGATGTGGATGAACTGCATCCCTTGGCGCAACCGCAGATAGACCCTGGGCAGGCTGCTGAGCGCGATGACGATGCGCTGCCCCCTGAAACGGACGTCGAGGTAGCTGAGCTTAGCGGTACCGACGAGCCTCGCCCGCGCGAAGGAGCGCTGGAGCCCCTGCCGCTGCCTGAAAGCCCTGAGGCAGTTTCGTCGTCACCCATTGAAATCGAGCCTGCCGACGCGTCTGCCGTTGTCGCCGAGCAAGAGCTTGCTCATGTGCAAAGCATATTGGAAGCTGAAGGCCCGTATGCCCTCCCTGACGCTGTGGAACCCCCCTACAGTACCGTCGCGGCGCATATCGAGCAGACGCTGATCGGCCTGCTCGACGACCTGAGCCTACCGGAGCGCCACAAGGCACAGGCGTTGGCCATGCGCGATCGGGTATCGCGTGGGTTGAACTGGTACGAGCTGATTCCGGTGCTCGATGACTTGGCCGTGCTGATGCTGGCCATCACCGATAGCGGCCAGCATGAATTCGAAGCCTACCTGCAACAGCTCAACGGGCGCCTGGAAACCTTCCAGAGCCACCTGCAAGAGGCCAGTGCCGGGCATGCCGACAACAGCTGCGCCGCGCGTGAACTGGACAACCAGTTGCGTGAGCAGGTCGATGGCCTGCAAAGCAGTGTGCAGGGCGCCGCGGACGTGGACAGCCTCAAGCTCATCCTGGAGAACCGCCTCGAAGGCTTGCTGAACACCATGGATGAGCACCAGCATGAGCGCGATCGTCGTGAGCAGGCGCTGGCGGACCGCTTGAAGGGCCTGGCCGATCGAGTGGCGAATATGGAGCAGGAAGCCCTCGGTTATCGCGAACACCTGGAGGAACAGCGCCAGAAAGCCCTGCTCGACCCCCTCACGGGGCTGCCCAATCGTGCGGCCTGGTCGGAGCGCGTCGAGCGGGAGGTCCAGCACTGGCAGGCCCACGGCGGGCATCTGCTGATGGCTATTCTCGACCTGGACCACTTCAAGCGTATCAACGACAACTATGGTCACCTGGCTGGCGACAAGGTCCTCAAGATCGTCGCTGACCAGTTGCGCAAGCGTCTGCGAGGGCAGGATTTCATCGCCCGGTTTGGCGGCGAGGAGTTTGTCGTGCTGCTGCCGCAGACCTCGCCTGCTGTCGGCCTCAAGCTGGCCGAGACCTTGCGAGCGGCCGTCGAGGCCTGCCCGTTCCACTTCAAGGGCGAGCGGGTGGTGATCACCACCTCTATCGGCCTGAGCGCTTTCCGCTCTGGCGAGCGAGGCGACCAGGTTCTCAAGCGCGCGGACGACGCGCTGTACCGAGCCAAGGATCAGGGCCGCAATCGCGTGGAGCAGGCATAATTATTTACCGCATTCACTGCGACCCTGGTGCTGACAATGGTCGACCGGAAACCTGATGGACAGGTTTCGGCCCCTTGATCGAACAGGAAATAGCAGATGAAAGCACTCAACGGATTGGCCGTGTTTGCCATGGTGCTGGCCGTGCAGACGACCGCAATGGCCAAAGAACATGTGTTTACCGCTCATGTGGCGGCGGATGGCACGCTGTTGCGGCAGTCCCCGAAATGGATCTCCGACATCACCCATCAGCCCCAGCCCAACTACTTCAGCTTGTACAAGCTGAAGTTGAACAAGCAGGTTGTGCGGCAGGACCCGGGCTTTTGCACAGTCTCTGCCATCGATGCCAGCAGTTACGATCGCCAGCTGCATGGACAAGCCAAGGTAACGGGCAAGCCTTCGGCAGAAAAGGTCGACGTGATGACTCAGCTGGTCGACAAGAAAGGACCCAGTGGCGACAACGACCTGGAGTTTCTTTTGATGTGCACGCGGTGATTGCGTTTCTCAAGCTGTAGTGAGAAGTGCACGTTATACTGTAGCGCTGTTGCCGATTACTTTACTGACGTGCCCTCTCCCATGAAAACGCTTTTTGCCGGGCTGATGTTGTTGATGGTGGCTGGCTGCTCCACCGGCCTGCGGATCGACCGTAACCATCCTTCCGTCAACCACGACAGCCGTATCCAGTTCATCGTCCTGCATTACACCAACGCATCCCTGGAGCGCTCCTTGGCCTTGCTGACCCATGGCGAGGTCAGCAGCCATTACCTGGTCGGCGATGGGCCAGCCACCGTTTATCAACTGGTTGATGAAAACCGCCGGGCCTGGCATGCCGGCGACAGCCAATGGCAAGGGCGTACTTGGCTCAACTCCAGCTCCATCGGCATCGAGATCGTCAACCCAGGCTACACCGACACACCCAACGGGCGCGTCTGGCACCCCTACAGCGAGGCTCAGATCCAGGCCTTGATCGCGTTGCTCAAGGATATCGTCAAGCGCAATCACATCGAGCCACGGCACATCATCGGCCACAGTGATATCGCGCCGCTGCGCAAGCTTGATCCAGGCCCGCTGTTCCCGTGGAAACGTCTCGCCGATGCCGGCCTTGGCGTTTGGCCGGACGCAAATGCCGTTGCACGACAACAGGCATATTTCAGCGTCAATCCTCCGACGATCAGCTGGTATCAGCAGCAATTGGCGCGATTCGGTTATGCGATCGAGCAGACCGGCGAGCTGGATGTTGCCACTCGCCATGTGATCGCGGCCTTCCAGATGCGCTTCCGTCCTCAGCGCTTCGACGGCATGCCGGATGCACAGACCGCCGCGATGCTGCAAGTCCTGAATCGCTCGCGCTGAATAACGGTAACGAAACCTTTCTGATGGTGTCATACGCCAAACGGGCAGGCTGACTTCTCGCAGAGTTGCTATACCTCTTGGTAATCAACTGGATGCCTGTGATGTCAGCCTTCCTTGCGACACTGCGTCAAATTTTCCACCGTCCCTGGATGCTGGCTGGGCTGGCCGCATTGTCCAGCGCAATCGTGCTGCTCGCAGGAAGCTTTGGTGTCGCGCTGCAGCAGATGAAACAAAACGAAAGCGCCCAGATGAACGCCCGGGGCGAGCGTTTCCTGGAGCGCCTTGAACAGATCTTCGGCCAGTTGCGCGAAGGCGTGGACCAATTGCAGGCGCAACCTCTGCGCGGTTGTGATGCGGCGATGGTCGCGGCCTTGCAGCAGATCGGCTTGAGTTCGCGATTCATCTATGAGGCCGCCTATGTGGATGGCGCGGTGGTCTGCTCCAGCCGTGGCGCTGAAAGCACCCTCGAACCCCTTCGTGCTCCGGACATCCAAGGGCCCACCTACAGCTATTGGCTCAACACCAGCACCGAGCCGAACGAGAACCTGGCCGCCTTGATGCTGGGGCGCGGCAAGTTCCTGGTATCCACCTCGCGGGGTCATCTTTCCGATGTGGTCGACTTGCCGCCGGGTGGCAGCGTGCTGGTCGTGCTCGACCATGGTACCCGGGCGATCCCCGTGCTCGGCCCGCCCCAGCGCTGGCCTCCGCCGACAGTGGATTGGCCGCCGCCACCGAACCAGTCGTTGCTGGAGAAGAACGACTGGTTGCTCTATCACATGCCGACCAACTCGCCCGACTACCAGTTGGTGTTGATCGCGCCTCGGGCGGGCCTGCCTCTGAAGATGAACGGGATGCTCTGGCTGCTGTTTCCGGGCAGCCTGGTATTGGCCTGTTGCGTCGGCTGGCTGGTGCTGCAGTTGATTCTGCAACGGCGCTCGATGAGTTCGGAGCTGCAGAACGCCTTGCGTCGGGGCGAGCTGCAGGTGCTTTATCAGCCGATTTTCGAGCTCGACAGTCGCCGTTGCGTCGGTGCTGAGGCCTTGGTGCGCTGGCTAAGACCGGATGGCTCGTTGACCAGTCCCGATCTGTTCATCCCGTTGGCTGAAAACACTGGGCAGATCCGCCAGATCACGGACTTCGTGTTGCAACGGGTACTGGAGCAGTTGGGCCAATTGTTGCGGGCCAATCCTTCGCTGTACATCTCAGTGAACCTGGCGGCCTGTGACGTGATGGTGCCCCGCATCGGGAGGGTGGCGGCCCGATTGCTGGCGCATCACCGGGTGGCGGCCAGCCAGATCGCCTTCGAGGTGACCGAGCGGGGCCTGATCGATGTGGTGGTGGCGCGTGACAATTTACAGGCCTTGCGCGCGGTGGGGCATCAGGTCCTGATCGACGACTTTGGCACAGGCTATTGCAGCCTGGCTTACCTACAGACGCTCCCGGTCGACTGCCTGAAAATCGACAAGGCCTTCATCGATGCGCTGGGGCATGACGCCGCGAGCAGCGGCGTGGCGCCGCACATCATTCGCATGGCCCACTCCCTGCACCTGCGGGTGATTGCCGAAGGGATCGAATGCGAGGACCAGGCGGAGTTACTCAATAGCGAAGGTGTCAATTATGGGCAAGGCTGGCTGTTTGCCCATCCGCTCAGTGCCCGGCAGTTCACCGAACTGGTCACTCGTCAGCGGCGCAAAGGCAAATAGCCGGCGGCGAACTTTGTGAGTGAACCCACTCTTACAAGTTCAATGGTGCTGTCGAGAGCGGCCTGGATCCTCTGGGCGCAGGTTACTCGCGAAGCACACAGCCCGCAGTGGAGGTTCTACACGGGCAAAGTCATGTAGAACTGTGTCCCCTGCCCTGGACGGGAATACACACCCATCCGCCCGCCATGCAGCTGGACGATCTCCTTGCACAACGCCAGGCCCAAACCGGCCCCGCCTTTCTTGCGGCCGACCTGGACGAAGGGTTCGAAGATCCGCGCTTGCTGGCCATAGGCGATGCCTTCGCCGTTGTCCTCCACTCCGATGATCACTCGTTCGGCATGCCGCCGCGCATGCAACCGGATGCGCCCGTCGTTGGCGGTATGACGGAGCGCGTTGTGCAACAGATTGTCCAGCACCCGGTCCAGCTGCGCGGCGTCTGCCGGGATGCGTGGTAGAGGGGGCTCGACGTCGATGAACACCTCGATGTTCTTCTGCGCGGCCTGCTCGGCAAAGCGGGAATGGGCACGCTTGAGTAGCTCTTCGATGCTGCAGGGCGAAAGCTCCAGCTTTTGCAGGCCGCTCTGGTAGCGGGAAAAGTTGAGCAGGTCGTTGATCAGTTGGGTCAGGCGCTGCATCTCCTCGCCGATAGTGTCCAACAGGTCGTTCTCCCGCGCCTGGGGTGGAAACGTCACCCGTTCTCGCAACAGGCCAAACGCCATGTGCATGCCGGTCACCGGCGTACGCAGCTCGTGGGAAGCCCGCAGGACGAATTCACTGCGCACCCGCTCGAACGCTCGCTGCTCGGTGACGTCGTGCAGCACCATTACGGCCCCAAGGATCGGCCCTTGTGGGTGGCTGACCGGCGTCAGGCTGTAGGTCAGCAGACGGGTTTCGTCGTCCACCTCGATGCTCAGGTCGTCCGGCGGTCGGTCCAGGCTACCGCCGCGCAGGACCTGATGCAGTTGTGGCTCGAGCTCCGGGCGCTGTAATGCTTCGGCCAGGCCCGTTCCAACTCGACTGGTGTCCCAACCCAACTGGCGTTGCGCCACAGGGTTCAAATGTTCAAGGCGGCCTTGGCGGTCGATGATCAGCAGACCATCGTCGATGCTGTCGAGCACGGCCTGCAGGCGCTGCTGGCCGGCCAGCAGTTCATCGATGTTGGTGGCCTGGTGTTTGCGCAGGGCATCGGCCATCAACCCGAAGCGCCGGGTGAGCTGGTTGAGTTCGGTAGCCTGGGTGACTGGCAAGGTGACGTCGAAATTGCCTTGGCCGACCTGATCGGCGGCCTTGGCCAGGGCCTCGATGGGTTGGCCGAAACGGCGAGCGATGTTGTGCGCTGTGACGAACCCGAGCACCACTACCAACAGTCCCATCAAGCCGAGCACGCCGCTGATCAGCAGGGCGCGGTCGCGCGCTTGTTCTTCGCTGCGTGTGATGCGCTCCAGGGCCTGCTTGTGGGAGTCGATCAGGTCGGTACGGACCTGATTGAAGGCGGCGCCTAAAGGTTGCTCGGTGTCCATACTGCGCGCGGGCGCCGCGCTTTCGCGGTAGGCCTGGAGAAAGGCTTGGTAATTGCTGCTGGCCTTGCTGAAGGCGGTGCGCTCGCCGCCTTCGGCAAGGCCTTGGTTGAGCAGGGATTGGAAGTCTTCCTGCAGGGTCACCAGATTACGTGGGTCGGTGTCCGCATCGAGGATGAGCTTCAACTGCTCTCCAAGGTTCTGTCGTAGCTTGAGGGCGATCTCCAGCGTATGGGTGGTGTCACCCACCAATCGCTGTTGCACTGTAGCCATCTGCATCACGCTGACCAGCCCAAGCAGCAGGCCGAGCAAGGCGACCGTGACCAGGGCCGAGATGCTCAGGAAAAGCCGCGTGCGCAGCTTCATGGGCCACTTCATAGGTTGTACTGCTTGCGTTTGCGGTACAGAGTCGAGGCGTCGATCCCCAGCGTCTTGGCCGCCTGGTCCAGGGTATCGCTGGCCGCCAGCACCGCGCCGATGTGGGCGCGCTCTAGCTCGTCCAAGCTCAGGGCGGCGCCGATGCGTGGTGCGTTGCTGGTGGGAGGCTCGGCCATGCCCAGATGGCTGACTTCCACGCGCTCCTGCGGACAGATGATGCTCGCCCTCTCCACTACGTTGCGCAGTTCGCGGATGTTGCCCGGCCAGCGGTAGTTGAGCAGTGCCGTGCGGGCCTCGTCGCTGAACACACGCGCGGGCCGGGCATATTCCTTGACGAAGCGGGCCAGGAAGCGCTCGGCGAGCATGAGGATGTCTTCGCTGCGTTCACGCAGGGGGGGCAGGTGCAGGGTGATGACGTTGAGGCGGTACAGCAAGTCCTCGCGGAAGCGACTTTCACGAACCATTTCTTCGAGGTTGAGGTTGGTCGCCGCGAGGATGCGTACATCGGCGCGGCGGGTGACAGGATCGCCAACCCGCTCGTACTCCTTGTCCTGGATGAACCGCAGCAGCTTGGGCTGCAGGGTCAGGGGGAAGTCACCGATTTCATCGAGAAACAACGTCCCGCCGTCCGCCTGGCTGACGCGGCCGAGGGTGCTCTCGCTGGCCCCGGTGAAGGCGCCGCGGGTGTGGCCGAACAACTCGCTTTCCATCAATTCCGCATTGAGCGAGGGGCAATTGATGGTCACGCAGGCCTTGCGCATCCGCTTGCTCCAGCCATGGATGGCGCGGGCCAGTTCACCTTTACCGGTACCGGACTCACCCAGGATCAGAATGTTGGCATCGGTGCTCGCCACCTGCCGGGCAGTTTCCAGCACCGCCATCATGGCCGGGCTGTGGGAATCCAGGCCGTCCTTGGGTTTGCGTACCTCGCCTTCGAGCGCTTCCAGGCGAGCGGACAACTGACGGACCTCCAGCTGCTTGGCGGTGGCCAGGCGCAGTTGGTCGGGGCTGCAGGGTTTGACCAGATAATCAGCAGCACCGGCCTGGATTGCGTCCACCGCCGTGTCGACCGCTGAATGGGCAGTGACGATGACCACGCGCATCCACGGTGCCTGAATGCGCATCTGCGCCAGGACATCGAGGCCGTTGTCTTCGCCCAGGCGTAGATCGAGAAAGCACAAGTCGAACACCTGGCGTTGCAGCAACGCTTCAGCCTGGGCGGCGCTGCTGGCCGTGGCGACGCTGTAGCCTTCATCTTCCAGGCAATAACGGAAGGTTCGCAGGATCGCGGATTCGTCATCCACCAGCAGAATGCGGCCTTGGTTGTCCTGGGCTGATTCCATTTTCCTGCGCTCCTTCGGGATTGATCTCAATTAGTGTCGGAAAAATCGGGCAAGTTGCATGGTCAATTCTGAAGGAATCCGCCCTTTGCATGCTAGCCAATAGCCTTTCCTGCCTCCTGGCCCTGCCAGGGCAGGCTGACAGAAAGAAGACAGCGGACTGGCATGGGGGTTGCGACGGTTCTCTCTTTATATGTCACCGATGGAGGAGCTGACATGTCTTTTTCCCTGAGAATCCTGGTGCTGACGACGTGCGTGCTGACCGCCGTGCCGCCGGTTTTCGCCGATCCCGTCCAGGACGCGCGCCTGCAAGGCGCCCTGCAGTCAGCTCTGTCGCTGAACCGGGTGCTCAACCCCTTTCGCATCGAAGTGACAGTCAATGGCGCGAACGCCAGGTTGACCGGCGAGGTGGAAAACAATGTCGAGCGTCAGCTGGCCGAGCATGTCGCGCTTGCCACCCACGGCATCGAGCAAGTCGACAACCAACTGCAGATAAACCCGGCGCTGGTCGAGCGGCCGCTTGAACTGCGCGCCTATGCCCAGCGTCTGGAGGACGCCACCTTGGCAGCGGTGATCCGAGCCCGGCTGCTCTGGAGCCGTATTACCGAAAAGGCAGCTATCGAAGTGGAAAGCCGCGAGGGCGTGGTCACCCTGCGTGGCAAGGTCGACAGCGCCGAGGCCAAGGAGCTGGCAGGCGTGTTGGCGCGGACCACCGAGGGAGTGCACCTGGTCAACAACCTGGTCAGCCTGGACAGCGCCGCCATGGCCAAGGCGCGGGAAAAGCCTGTGGATGTACCGGACGGCCCGCAGCCCAGCGACAGCTGGATCGTCGACAAGATCCAGAGCAGTTACCGCTACAGCCGCAACCTCGACGGCCTGAACCTCAAGGTGGCGAGCGAACAAGGCATGGTCCGGCTTTCCGGTGAGGTGGTCAGCAGCGAGCAGAAGACCATTGCCGTGGAGGTGGCGCGGCAGATCATCGGCGTGAGAGGCGTGGATGCCGACCTGTTGAAAGTCGCGAGCAAGGTTGAGGGCTGATCGTGCAAAACGCACGACCCCAGATAGGCCATCGTGCAGGATACGTGCTTGATGGTCTTTGGTGTTCCATCTAAGTTACTGATTTAAAAGGATTTTATAAGAAGGCGAAGACTGGCATGCAGGCTGCAACTTCCTGTCTAGGTTCGAATAAAAACACAGCAGGAGGAGCCGGCATGAATCGCCCATTCGTCAACCGCCCGCAGATCGCCGATTTGCCCTGGCGTCAGTGCCTGTTTCTGGGCCTTGCGCTACTGCTGACATTGGCCGCTGGCCAGTTCTACTACAGCTGGCAGACGGCGCGGTTGGCCGAGCAGGTGGCGGCGCAAACCGCGCTGTTGACGCAGATCCAGGCGAGCCGTGCCAACACCTTGGTCAAAGCCACCGCGCCGTTGCCGGCTGCCAAGGCTTCGCCAGCCCATCTGGACACTGTCGTCCATGAAGAACGCTGGGTGTTCTGAATGCCGTACCGGATCGATTTCAAAAAGAAAGGAGAACCATCATGCTGAGTTGGGCTATCACTTTCCTGATCATCGCCATCGTTGCTGCCGTGCTGGGCTTCGGTGGTATCGCCGGCGCCGCCACGGGCATTGCGAAGATTCTGTTCATCGTCTTCCTGGTGCTGTTCGTGGCTTCTTTCTTCTTCGGACGCGGCAGAGGTTGAGCATGAGCCGGATGCTATGCAAAGCCCTGGCTACTGCCCTGTTACTGGGCGGTAGCGCAGCGGCGATGGCGGCCAATGACGGCCAGGTTCGGGTCGATCAGCTGCTCGGTTCGGACCCCGATTACCGCGAAACGTGGCAGGACACGATCAAGGGCGAGGAGCGCCTGCCCGATTGGGTCATCAATTTATCCGGCAGCTCGCAACACCAGATGTCGGCGGTTACCGAGGATGGTGACCAGTACTTGGTGGGCCCTTTATGCGAATCGCCGTCCAACTGCACGTACAAGCGCCTCGTGGTGGCGTTCAGTTGGGACAAGGATCATGCCTACGGGATGCTCGTCGAAGTCCCCGAAGGCCTGCCCTCGGACAAGTCACCCACCCGACATGCGCAGTATCGCTGGCTGGGTGATCCGGACGATGGGATGAAAGCCATGCTGCAGGAGCAGCTCAAGCGGGATCCGAAGTGGTACTGACCAAGGGTCACGCATGTGTAACGTCCTAGAAGCTGAACCTTTTTATCTTTCAGGCTTCTATGGTGCGCCGCTCCGAGGAGGGGTGACGCATGACCAAGGGGCTGGGCTGTTCTGATTGTTGCAGGATCGGAGTGGCCTAGGGGTACAGGGAGTACCTCCGCAATGGGCCGGGTCAGGTAGGGCGGTATCGGAAGTTTTGACCGGCGGTGTCAGATTAGGCGCAAAGCCAGGTCAGACTTCCGAGACGCCTATATAAGAAAGACGTCTGGTTGCTTTCAGTATTTTTCCCTCAAGACACATTTTGTCTCGACCGTATATCGAAATTTTTTCGATGGGCGCGTCGCGGACCTTTAGTACCTTTGACACCATTCGGATTGTCGAACAAAGGTAGAAAACCCTCGTATGGATGCCGATAAATCGGCCGAAAAATGGCGCTTTGGTCTTGTTCGGGAATCCGAACGCCGAAAAACCAACCCCTTCTGATGCGCGAATTTCCCCTCAAGCCTCATGCCGATTCGGCATATGGTAGTCATTTACGGCATTAGACTGACCCCCGTCCCGTCGCAATAGTTGCCGCCTTTTTTCGCAGGCCGGAGCGTCCGACGCTCGCTTGCGGTGACCTTCGATGGCGTCGCCGCACGGAAGTCCAACGCTACCCAATACGCTGGCAAAGGCTCTGGGATGCGTTTTTCCGCCTGGCACCCATGACCACTAGAAGAAAGGGTAAAGACATGAAGAAGGCAAAACTGAGCCTCGCCTGGCAGATCCTCATCGGACTTGTCCTGGGCGTTGCGATCGGCGCGCTGCTGAACCATTTCAGTGCAGAAAAGGCATGGTGGATCAGTAATGTCCTGCAGCCTGCCGGTGACATCTTCATTCGCCTGATCAAGATGATCGTCGTCCCGATCGTGATTTCGTCGCTGATCGTGGGCATCGCCGGAGTTGGCGACGCGAAGAAACTGGGCAGCATTGGCCTGAAGACCATCATCTACTTCGAGGTGGTGACCACCATCGCCATCGTCGTGGGCCTGGTGCTGGCCAACCTGTTCCACCCAGGTGCCGGTATCGACATGAGCACCCTGGGCACCGTCGACATCTCCAAGTACCAGGCCACTGCGGCCGAGGTGCAGCATGAGCATGCCTTCATCGAAACCCTGCTCAACCTGATCCCGTCCAATATCTTCGCTGCTGTCGCTCGTGGCGAGATGCTGCCGATCATCTTCTTCTCGGTGATGTTCGGCCTGGGCCTGTCGAGCCTGCCGGGCGATCTGCGCGACCCACTGGTGCGCACCTTCCAGGCTGTGTCGGAGACCATGTTCAAGGTCACCCACATGATCATGAACTACGCGCCGATCGGTGTGTTCGCCCTGATCGCGGTCACTGTCGCCAACTTTGGCTTCGCCTCGTTGCTGCCTTTGGCAAAGCTGGTCCTGCTGGTGTACTTCGCCATCGCCTTCTTCGCCTTCATGGTGCTGGGCCTGGTTGCCCGCCTGTTCGGCTTCTCGGTCATCAAGATCATGCGCATCATGAAAGACGAGCTGATCCTGGCTTACTCCACTTCCAGCTCCGAGACCGTCCTGCCGCGCGTGATCGAGAAGATGGAAGCCTATGGCGCGCCGAAATCGATCTGCAGTTTCGTGGTGCCGACCGGTTACTCCTTCAACCTCGACGGCTCGACCCTGTACCAGAGCATCGCGGCGATCTTCATTGCCCAGCTGTACGGCATCGACCTGTCCTGGAGTCAGCAACTGCTGCTGGTGCTGACGCTGATGGTCACCTCCAAGGGCATCGCCGGTGTGCCGGGTGTTTCCTTCGTGGTCTTGCTGGCTACCTTGGGCAGTGTGGGCATTCCGCTGGAAGGTCTGGCATTCATCGCCGGTGTCGACCGCATCATGGACATGGCCCGCACCGCCCTGAACGTGATCGGCAATGCCCTGGCCGCCCTGGTCATCGCGCGTTGGGAAGGTATGTACGACGCCGCCAAGGGCGAGCGCTACTACAGCTCGCTGCTGGCCGGCCACAAGCATGACGCCGTGGTTGCGACTGCGAGCGAGCCTGCCAAGGCCGTTCAGCAGAATCACTAAGCACACGCACCTCACAAAAAGCCTCGACTTGATCGGGGCTTTTTGTTGCCTGGCAGTCTGTCATGGCTTTGCCGGAGCGGATTTACCCGCGAACAAGGGCAAAGCCCTTGCCCTGGCCCCAGCCCACTGGCGCGATACGCTATCATTCGGGCATTTTTCAGGGGGAACATACGGATGCTCAACGGCCTTTGGCTCGGCTTTTTCCTGGTGGCGGCGGTCAGCGCCCTGGCCCAATGGCTGGTGGGCGGCAATGCCGGCATCTTCGCGGCAATGGTCGAGAGCATCTTCGCCATGGCCAAGCTGTCGGTGGAGGTCATGGTCCTGCTGTTCGGTACCCTCACCCTCTGGCTGGGCTTCCTGAAAATCGCCGAACAGGCCGGTATCGTGGAGTGGCTGGCCAAGGTCTTGGGGCCCTTGTTCGCTCGCCTGATGCCGGAAGTGCCGCCTGGGCACCCTGCCCTAGGCCTGATCACCATGAACTTCGCCGCCAACGGCCTGGGCCTGGACAACGCGGCAACACCCATCGGCCTGAAGGCCATGCGCGCCCTGCAGGAGCTCAACCCCAGCAGCACCACCGCGAGCAATGCGCAGATCCTGTTCCTGGTGCTCAATGCCTCGTCTCTGACCTTGTTGCCGGTGACGATCTTCATGTACCGCGCCCAGCAAGGGGCCATGGACCCGACCTTGGTGTTCCTGCCGATCCTGCTGGCCACCAGTGCTTCGACCCTGGTCGGCCTGCTCTCGGTGGCAGTCATGCAGCGCCTGCGCCTGTGGGACCCGGTGGTGCTCGCCTACCTGGTGCCTGGCGCCTTGTTGCTGGGGGCGTTCATGGCTTTTCTCGGCACCCTCTCGGCAACGGCGCTGGCCAGTCTGTCGTCGATCCTGGGCAACCTGACATTGTTCGGAGTGATCATTCTGTTCCTGGTCATTGGTGCGCTGAGGCGGGTCAAGGTCTACGAGGCCTTCGTCGAGGGCGCCAAGGAAGGTTTCGATGTGGCCAAGGGCTTGCTGCCCTATTTGGTCGCCATGTTGTGCGCGGTCGGTGTGCTGCGTGCGTCCGGCGCCCTCGAGCTGGCGCTGGATGGCATTCGTCACACAGTGGAGTGGATGGGCCTGGACACTCGTTTCGTCGATGGTCTGCCCACGGCGCTGGTCAAGCCATTCTCTGGCAGCGCGGCACGCGCCATGCTGATCGAGACCATGCAGACCCACGGCGTCGACAGCTTCCCTGCCCTAGTGGCGGCGACGGTGCAGGGCAGCACCGAGACGACCTTCTATGTGCTGGCGGTGTACTTCGGCGCGGTGGGCATCCAGCGGGTGCGGCACGCCGTGGGGTGCGCCCTGCTCGCCGAGCTGTCCGGGGTGATCGCGGCGATTTTGGTCTGCTACTGGTTCTTCGCCTGAGCCTGGCTGGCCTGGGTGACGGTCCAGTTCACCACTTGCCCTACCAGCTGGTCGCTGGCATTGCCGAACCCCGCCACTACCGCTGACACCTGTTTGTCGGCCAGCGGCTGGCGCACTTCGAAGCGATGGCTGGCGAGGATGCGCTGGCTGCGTCCGTCCACCAGGCGCGCGTCATAGCGGATCACCACCTCCACCGCGTCCTGTGCACGGTACTCGCTCTGGAATGCCTGCAACTCCCCGGCCAGCTCGTAATCGGCCTGCAGGTTGCTGTCATCGGCGCTCAGGCGCTGCACCCGTCCGTCGCGCTGGAAACCATCGAGCAAGCGGTTGCGTATCAGCAAGGGCGCTGGATCGCTCCAACGTGCGCCCTTGTAGCTGCTGATCACATCGCCTTGAGGGATCACTGCGATACGGGGTGTGGCCAGGACCTCACTGGCCAGGGGCTTGTTCAGACGCAACGACCAGTCCAGCGCGCTAACGGTTCGGCTGGGTTGGTTCACGGGCAGGCGATAGATGTCTACCGGCTCGGTCTTGGGCAGGATCGAACAGGCGGTGGCCAGGCTCAAGGTGGCGGCCCAGGCCAGAAGGCGCAGCGTCGGTCTCATGGCTGGAACTCCTTGTTGTTGTCTCGGCCCAGCAGATAGCCGCTCGGGTCGGCCTCCAGGCGCCGGGATATGCCCTTGAGCGCGTTGAGGGTTTCGCGCAGTTCTCGGATGGCCGGCGCCAGTTGATTCAGGCCCTGGGCGCCACCGTCGATGGCCTCGCGGTTGTCATTGAGCATCTGGTTGATGGTCTGGGTACTCTCGGCCAGCGACTGCATGGCCTGTTCAGCGCTGTCGATGGCCTGCTTGCCTTCGCTGCCGACCAGGCTGTTGGCGTTGCGCATCAAGGCCTGGGTCTCGGCCAAGGTGGCATTGGCCTGTTTGCCGAGCTGGGCCAATTGATCGATGGCCTGGCTGATACCGCCCTTGTGGCTGGCGAAGGTGCCGGTGGTCTGCTCCAGGTTGGCCAGGGTGTTACTCAGGCGCGCGATATTGTCTTCGGAGAACATCTGGTTGGCGTTGTGCAGCAGCAGGTTGATGTTGGTCACCAGGTCACTGCTGTCGTTGAGCAGGCGCGAGATGGGCGACGGCGAGGCGACGATCACCGGCAGTTTGCCGTCCTTGCCCTTGAGCTCAGGGCTTTTCGGCGTACCACCGCTGAGCTGGATGAACGAGTTGCCGGTGACGCCAGCCAGCGTCAGCTTGGCCTGGGTGTCTTCCTTGACCGGCGTGTCGGCGCTCAGGCGGATGCGGGCCAGGACCCGGCGCGGGTCTTTGGGGTCCAGGCGCAGGGTGCTGACGTCGCCGACCTTGATGCCGTTGTACTGCACCGGGCTGCCCCGGGACAGGCCGGACACCGCTTCGTTGAACACCACTTCGTAGTCTTTGAAGGTGTCATCGACGCTCGACTTGGTCAGCCATAGGCCGAACAGCATGGCGCCGGCCACCACCAGGACGGTGACCAGGCCGATCAAAACATGATGAGCTCGGGTTTCCATTGTTCAGCGCTCCTGCCCGGCGCCAGCGGCGGCCTGTTCCGCCGCCCGCCCGCGCGGGCCGTGAAAGTATTCGTGGATCCAGGGATCGTCGGTCTGCTCGACCTGGGCCAGGGGACCGGCCACCAGGACCTTTTTCTGTGACAGCACCGCGACCCGGTCGGTGATGGTGTAGAGCGTGTCCAGATCGTGAGTGATCAGAAACACCGAAAGACCCAGGGCATCGCGCAGGGTCAGGATCAATTGATCGAATGCGGCGGCACCGATCGGGTCGAGGCCGGCGGTGGGCTCGTCGAGGAACAGGATGTCCGGATCGAGCGCCAGGGCGCGGGCCAGGGCGGCGCGCTTGATCATGCCGCCGGACAGCGAGGACGGATACTTGTCGGCGGCGGAGATCGGCAGGCCGGCCAGGGCCAGCTTGACCCCCGCCAGGTGCTCTGCGTCGGCGCGCGAGAGGCCGGCGTGTTCGATCAAGGGCAAGGCCACGTTCTCGGTGACCGTGAGCGAGGAAAACAGCGCGCCCTTCTGGAACAGCACGCCGAAGCGTCGTTCCACCAGGGAGCGCTGCTCGCTGTTCAGGGTGGCCAGGTCTTGGCCGAACACGTTGACCTGCCCTTCGTTGGGCCGGCGCAGCCCGATGATGCTGCGCAGCAACACCGACTTGCCGCTGCCCGAGCCACCGACCACGGCGAGGATCTCGCCGCGGTACAGGTCCAGGTCGAGATTCTCGTGCACGCTCTGGGTGCCGAATCGGTTGCATAGCCCCCGGGCTTCGATCACTACGTCTGGTGCGCCACTCACCAGCCCATCTCCATGAAGAACAGTGCGGCCACAGCATCGAGCACGATCACCACGAAAATCGACTGGACCACGCTGGAGGTGGTGTGCGCCCCCACCGATTCGGCGCTGCCGCTGACCTTGAAGCCTTCCAGGCAGCCAATGGCGGCGATCAGGAAGGCGAAGAACGGTGCTTTGACCAGGCCGACGATGAAGTGCTGAACGCCGATGTCGCTCTGCAGCAGCGAAAGGAACATCGCTGGGGAGATATCCAAGGACAGGGCACAGACCACGGCGCCGCCGACGATGCCGCAGATCATCGCGACGAAGGTCAACAGCGGCAGGGAGATCAGCAAGGCGAGCACCCGCGGCACCACCAGCAGTTCGATGGGATTGAGCCCCAGGGTGCGGATGGCATCGATTTCTTCATTGGCTTTCATCGAGCCGATCTGTGCGGTAAAGGCGCTGGCGGTGCGTCCGGCCATGAGAATGGCGGTCAGCAGCACGGCGAACTCCCGCAGGAAGGAAAACGCTACCAGGTCCACGGTGAACACCGTAGCGCCGAAATCCGCCAGTACCGTGGCGCCGAGAAACGCCACCACCGCGCCCACCAGGAAGGTCAGCAGTGCCACGATCGGTGCGGCGTCCAGGCCGGTCTGCTCGATGTGCGCGACCACCGGCGTGACCCGCCAGCGGTGAGGCTGCCAGGCCCTGCGAGCGAGCGTCTCGAGGATCAGGCCGATGAAACCGAGCAATTGCCGGGTGTCCTCCCAGAGGGTCGCGACGGCGCAGCCGATGCGCTCAAGCAACAGCAGCAAGACGGGGCGCTCGGCTTCCTTGACCGGGATGCAGTAGTCCTGCACCGAGCAGTAGACGTTCTTGAGCAAGGCGCGGCTGGCTTCGGGGAGGTCATGGGTGCAATGCGACAGGCGCTCGGAGCCGAGCAACTCGGCCAGCAGCGAGGCGCCGGCGGTGTCGAGTCGGCCCAGCTGGCTCAGGTCGGCGATCGTGTCGTCGCCATACTGTGAGCGCAACCGTTCGCTCTCGCGCTTGAGGCTGGCGTAGTGGGCCAAGGTCCAATCACCGGCGATGCGTAGGCAGGCCGGTTGGCTGCTGGTGTCCAGGGTAGCGCTGGGGGTGGTCATAGGCTCCATGCATCTGACAGGGCGCGAGGCGTCGACTCAGATCATAGCGCACCAGAGCGGCTGGGGCTGCTGGGCTGTCGCTTGCCACCGGCACTGGGGGCGCGGGTTCACCCGCGAACATATCGGTGAAAGCAACACGAGACAGTCGCGCCCAAGCATCACTGGGCTGGTGCGTCGTCGAGCACCTTGAAGCGCAGCACGCCAATCACCTGGCCATCCTCGGTCAGTACCCTCACCTGCCACTTGCCCACCGGGTTGGGTGGGAAGTTCTGCTTGTGGGTCCAGGCTCGATAGCCTTCCTTACGCCCGCCGTGGATGTCCAGGGCGATGCGGTCGACTTCTTTGCCGTTCAACTGCCACACATGATAGATGCGCTCGTTCAGGCCGCGCGGGGCGTTGATGGCGGTGTAGGCATACAGGCCACCGCTACGGATGCGACTGACGGGGACTTCCTCGAGAGAGTCGCCGGGCTTGCGGTTCTGCACCTCAGTACTGACGGCCACTTCAGTCATCCACAAGGTCGCCGGAGGTACCCAGGAGCGCAACAGCCAACCGCCGCCGCCGACCGTCAGCGTCACCAGCACCAACGCCACCGCGCGGCGCCAGTTGTTGATCGGGAAACTGCTGGCCAGGCTCGGGAACGACAGCGCCATGGCGGCAATCAATGCCAGTTTGAAGCTTTGCGCGGTCGTCAGGTGCAGGATGATCGGCAACGCAGTCAGCAAGGCGGCGAACAGCGTCAGGGTGTGCAACGCCAGGAACAGCCAGCGTCGGGGCGCCAGCCACTTGTAGTACAGCGGGTCGATGATCGAGATGAGCCCGGCCGCGCCGAGCAAGCCCGTGAACACCAGCTGGCCGCTGTTCCAGGTGGTGGTGATGAAGAAGAACGGCAGGACGAAGAACAGGCTTTCCTGGTGGATCATCTGTGTCGCGTAACGCAGCAGCGGCTGCGGTATCTCGCGCTTGAACACCTTAGCGAACAAGCCCGTCAGGGTGTTCTCCAGCATCAGCCAGACCCAGCTGACCAGCATGAGCACGGCAACCCAGCTGGCCAGGCTGGCCTGGCGATCGACGAGGATGAAACTGCCGATGCCGGACAAGAAACCGCCCAGCGCGATGACGCCGGGGTAGCGCTTGAGCAGCTCGATCACGCGGATGACGAAATGGGGTATCGGGGGCATGGACGCAACAGACAAGAACGTGAGTGAGGCCAGGCACGCCCTATCGCGGTAAAAGCTCGCGACAGGATGGAGCTGGCAAGATGATGCCGCAGGATACTGCCAAATCAGGGCTTGCGTGTAGCGTCGTCGGGCTCAGCTGCCCGATGGTGTCGCAGACGCAGCAGGCCAACGGCCAGGATTACTCCCAGCAGCAAAGCGAGTAGCCCATAGAGTTCGTCGAAGCCCAGCAGCGGCTTTTCGATGCGCAAATAGCCGGGCTCCTTGAGTAAGGCGCGCAAGGCGGCATCGGCCTGCTTGAGGCTCACCTGGCGCAGCTTGCGCGCCGGGTCACGGAAGCGCCCGTCGTTGTAGTCGTTGAGCGCACCCCAGTAATAGTCCGCCAAGGCGCTGTTGCCCTGGGTGCTCCAGCTTTCCCGGGCGATGGCCGCGTCCTTGATGCGAGCGAAGGTGTCCGGGTCCAGGCCGTTCTTGCGCAAATGATCGAACAACTGCTCCGTTACCTTGATCGCTTGGTCGACATCCTGTCGCTCGAGGTCTGCGTTCAAGGCCAGCATGCCGGTATCGCCGAAGCTTTCGCGTCGCACCGATGGTCCGTAGGACAAGCCATGGCGCAGGCGCAACTGGTCGTACAGGGCCCAGTCCAGATAGCGCGAGAGCAGATCGAGGGTGGCGTTCTGGTCGTTGTCGGCCGCAGGTTCGATGAACAGCCAGTGCAGCTTGACGCTGTCCCCCAGCCAGCCGCGGGTCAGGTCGCGGCGTTGTTCGGCCTGTTGAGTGATGGTATCGAGGTTTCGACGTTCGCCCGGCTCGGTGGCCGGCAGTTCGCCGTAGGTGCGTTCCAGGTAGGCCGGCAGCAGGCGGTCCAGGCCGCCAACCACGATCAGGGTCATGTTGTTGGCGGCATACCAGCGTTCGCGCAAGGTTTTCACCTGCTCGAGGGTCATATCCTCGAGGTTGGAGCGCTCGGCGCACTTCAGGCCCAGCTCCACGGCCAATTGGTCGCTGCCTGGGTGGCCGATGTCCTGGCGGTCGAGCCAGCGTTGCAGGTGGCCGTAATGGCCGCCGTCCTCGCGTTCGATGATCTTTTTCGCTGTCTCCAGGGACGTGGCGTCGATGCGGGTATCGCGGATCACTGACAGCAGCAGGTCGAGGACCTTACGTTGGTTGCGCGCGGGCGCTTCGATCACGAAGGTGGTGTCGGCACTGCTGGTGTAAGCATTCCACTCGCCGCCCAGCGATTGCAGGCGCTCTTCCAGGCCCCCTTCGCCGGTGTCGTCGATGCCGCTGAACAGCAGGTGTTCAAGCAGATGCGGCAGTTCCTTCTGGTCGCAGTCGAAGTCATCCAGGCCGACGCCGACCACCAGGCGAATGGCCACGTGATCGCGCTCATAGCCGGACTTGAGGATCACCTGCAGGCCATTGGGCAACAGATAACCCTCCACCCGCGAACGATCGAGGGCAAACGAGGGCAGGCTGCAGATCAGCAGGCAAACGAACATCAGGCAACGCATCGGCGAGCTCGGGTCTCCAGGTGTATGCGAATTTCAGGACAGGCGGGCCTCGTCCGGCACGCTGTCGAGCAGAAGTCCGCCCGTATCCGCGCCGCCCAGTACGACATAGGCACTGCTGCAGAACAAAGAGTTCAATCGCTTCATGTCGGCGATCAGCTCCAAGTGTAGCGAACTGGTCTCGATACTTTGCACCACTTTACGTTGCAGACGGCTGACATGGGCGTGAGCCAAGCGCCGCTCCTGTGCGCGGAAACGGCGCTTCTCGCGCAGCAGCAAACGCGCACTCTCGGGGTCTGCGCTGAGGAACACCGACAAGCCCAGGCGCAGGTTGGCCAACAACTGCTCCTGAAGGCCAGTGAGTTCTTCCAGCCCGACTTGGGAAAACTCTCGGCGCTGCGAGGTTTTTTGCTGTTGGACCTTGCGCAACATGCGCTCGATCAGGTCGCTGGCGAGCTTTAGGTTGATGGCCAGTTCGATGATCTCTGCCCAGCGCCGGTTGTCTTGTTCGCTCAGGTCTTCCCGGGACATTTGTGCCAGGTACAGCTTGATGGCGCTGTACAAGGCTTCGGCATCCTCGCCCAGGGCACGCACTTGCTGAGGCAGTGCGGTCTGGGTGCCGCGCAGCGCGCCGAGCATGGCTTCGAGCAGGTTGTCGACGATATCTCCCAGGCGCAGAGTCTCGCGGGCAGCGTTGGCCAGGGCCAGGCTCGGTGTGCCCAAGGCGGTGGCGTCCAGGTGGCGTGCCTTGATCGGCCCATTGCCGTTCTCGCGCTCTGGCAGCAACCAACTGCATAACCGGCCCATGGGTTTGACTGTGGGCAGCATGACCAGGCAGCGCAACGTGTTGTAGAGCAGGTGGAAGCCGATCACCAGTTCCTGGGGGCTGAAGCTCAGCGAGTCCATCCAGTCCACCAGCGGATGCAGCACGGGAATGATCAGTACCAGGCCGATCAGCTTGTACAACAGACTGCCCAGGGCGACCCGGCGGCCGGCGGAGTTCTGCATGCTGGTGGTCAAGAAGGCCAGCAGGCCGCTGCCGATGTTGGCGCCCACCACCAGGCCGATCGCCACTGGCAGGCTGATGACTTCGGCGCCCGCGAGGGTGGCGGTGAGCAGTACGGCGGCCAGGCTGGAATAGGACACCAGGGCGAACAGCGCGCCCACCAGGGCATCGAGCATGATGTCGCCGGTCAGCGAGGCGAACAGCACTCGCACACCCTGGGCATGGGTGATTGGCGCGGCGGCCTGCACGATCAATTGCAGGGCCAGGATGATCAGTCCCAGGCCTATACCCACGCGCCCGAGCTGGCCGGCGCGGGTCTGTTTGCGCGAGAGGAAGAAGATCACCCCGAGGAAGATCAGCAGCGGCGACAGCCACGACAGGTCGAAGGTCAGCACCCGCGCCATCAGCGCGGTGCCCACGTCGGCGCCCAGCATGATCGCCAGTGCCGGGGTCATGGCCATCAAGCCCTGCCCCACGAACGAGGTCACCAGCATCGCAGTGGCGTTGCTGCTCTGCACCATGGCGGTGACCACGATGCCGGCGACGAAGGCCAGTGGGCGCTTGCTCATGTTCTGGCTGAGCACACGACGCAGGTTTGAGCCGTACACGCGCAGGATGCCGGTACGCACGATATGCGTGCCCCACACCAGCAAGGCCACGGCGGACAGCAGGTTGAGCAGGGTCAGCATGTTCTGGGCCCCCTTGTTGCCTTGTGCCCCAGGCTGGGGCCAATAGGTGAAGCTGTGAGCCGGGCCCGGGGGCGGGCTGTTCTTGGGGCTCACTGAAGCTTTAGTTGTTTTGCGGACCTGCCGCCAGCTTCGCATGCTCGCCAGGCATTTGAAACATTTGAGTCATGAAAGGGCTGTCATCAACCCAAAGGAACTTCGCGCCAGAAACGAGAAAGGACCCCGAAGGGCCCTTTCTTTCTTGCGCTTCCTGATCTTATTGACCCGGAATGTCCTTGCGCAGTTTCACCGGCTCATGCTCCTTGCCCTGCTTTCGTGCCAAGGCGGTGCGCATGCGGATGTTGATCGCCTCGACCGCCAGGGAGAACGCCATGGCGAAGTAGACGTAGCCTTTTGGCACATGCACGTCGAAGGATTCGGCAATCAGCACGGTACCGACCACGATCAGGAACGACAGGGCCAGCATCTTCAGCGACGGGTGCTTGTCGATGAACTCGCTGATGGTGCCGGCGCAGAGCATCATCACCAGCACGGCAACGATGATCGCGGCGATCATCACCGGTACGTGGGAGACCATGCCCACTGCAGTGATCACCGAGTCCAGCGAGAACACGATGTCGATGATGGCGATCTGGATAATGGTGTAGAAGAACTTGCCGCCTGCGCCCTTGGGCTCTTCTGGGTTTTCGTCCTCGCCTTCGAGGCCGTGGTAGATCTCCTGGGAGCTCTTCCAGAGCAGGAACAGGCCACCGAAGAACAGGATCAGGTCACGCCCCGAGATGCCCTGCTCGAAGATGACGAACAGGTCGTCGGTCAGGCGCATCACCCAGGTGATCGACAGCAGCAGCATGATGCGGGTGACCATGGCCAGGGCCAGGCCGAAGATCCGCGTGCGCGGCTGCATGTGCTTGGGCATGCGGCTGACCAGGATCGAGATCATGATGATGTTGTCGATACCGAGAACGATCTCAAGCGCCGTAAGAGTAAAAAAGGCAACCCAGATTTCCGGGCTGGTCAGCCATTCCATGTGTTTTCCTTTGAACGATAAGGGCGACGCACCCAAGCGGGTGCGTCGCGGTTGAATAGTGCGCGTTTCTTACAGACTGCTGAACAGCGGGAAAATCCCCATGAGCAGCGCGGCGAGCATTATGCACAGGCACACGAGCACTGCCCACTTGAGCGTGAAGCGCTGGTGATCGCCGAATTCGATACCCGCCAGGGCCACCAGCAGGTAGGTAGAGGGTACCAAGGGGCTCAGCAGGTGTACCGGCTGTCCGACGATCGACGCGCGGGCCATTTCCACCGGAGTGATGCCATAGTGGCTGGCCGCTTCGGAGAGTACCGGGAGAACCCCGTAGTAGAAGGCGTCGTTGGACATGAAGAAGGTGAACGGCATGCTGACGATCGCCGTGATCACCGCCAGGTACGGCCCGAGTGCCTCGGGAATCACCGCCAGCAGACTCTTGGACATGGCCTCGACCATGCCGGTGCCGGAGAGGATGCCGGTGAAGATGCCCGCGGCGAAAATCAGCCCGGTCACGGCCAGTACGCTGCCGGCGTGGGCAGCGATGCGGTCTTTTTGCTGCTGTAGGCACGGGTAGTTGACGATCATCGCGATGCTGAAGGCGATCATGAACAGCACCGGCAGCGGCAAGGCGCCGGCGATCAGGGCGACCATCAGCGCAGCGGTCAGGGCGCCGTTGAACCAGATCAGCTTCGGTCGACGGGCTTCCGGGAACTGCGAAACGGTGATTTCGCTGTGGTCGATGTCGTCGGTGGGCAGGTGCAGTTCGCCCAGGCGAGCCCGTTCGCGCTTGCCGTAGAGGTAAGCGATGGCCAGGATCGCCACCACGCCGAACGCCATTGCCGGGATCATCGGCACGAAGATGTCGGACGGGTCGACATGCAGGGCGCTGGCGGCACGCGCGGTGGGGCCGCCCCACGGGGTCATGTTCATCACGCCGCCAGCGAGGATGATCAGGCCGGCCATGATCCGCGGGCTCATCCCCAGGCGGCTGTAGAGCGGCAGCATGGCGGCGCAGCAGATCATGTAGGTGGTGGCGCCGTCGCCGTCGAGCGAGACCACCAGAGCCAGCGCCGCGGTGCCGACCGACACTTTGAGCGGGTCACCTTTGACCAGTTTGAGGATCTTGCGCACGGCCGGGTCGAACAGGCCGGAGTCGATCATCAGGGCGAAGTAGAGAATGGCGAACATCAGCATGACGCCGGTGGGCGCGAGCTTGCTGATGCCTTCGAGCATCATGGGGCCGATGTGGCTGTAGAAGCCGCCGAACAGGGCGAACAGGATCGGTACTAGGATCAGGGCGATCAAGGCCGACAGGCGCTTGGTCATGATCAGGTACATGAACGAAATGACCATGGCGAAGCCGAGGAAGGTCAGCATGGCGGTACTCCAGGCGGTGCGCTGCGAAAGGAAAGTCGATTCGGGCGGGTCAGCGCGTCAGGCGCTGCGCGGGGAGTAGCCGGAGGGGTATAGCGAACAGGCGGGCACAGGAAAACATCGGGTATCACCATTGTTGTTGTTGATTGGGCCGGGCGCGGAAACTTCCGGGTGCCCTGGCTGACCGGTCTGCTGCCGGTGGTGGGGCTATCCTATTGGCGGAAGCTTTCAGCCAGCTTTCGGCTGAAACCAGGCGACAGGAGGTAGTGCCGATGACCGATGTAATGGAAGGTGGCTGCCATTGCGGCGCCCTGCGCTATCGGTTGCAAGGCGATCTTACAGATGTCGCCCATTGCCACTGCTCGATCTGCCGGCGGGTCAGCGGAGGTCTGGTGGTGACCTGGCTGACCTTGCCTCGTGACGATTTCAGATGGTTGACGGGCACGCCGGGCTGTTATGTCGCTCCGGCCAGTTGCAGCCGTTACTTTTGCACCAACTGCGGGGCTCATGTGGCGCTGCTGACGCTACACAGCCCCGAAAGCATCGACGTGACGGTGGCGACCCTGGACCACCCGGAGCGCGTACGTGCCAATCGGCACATCTGGACTAGCAGCCGGTTGCCCTGGTTGCATCTGGATGAGGATTTGCCTGGAGAGGCGCAGGAGAGCCTTTGAAGTCCGGAAACAGCCCCACCAACCTGAGCGGTATCAGGGAAGCTGCAAACCGCCGGCGGCTTTGTGCAATTCCCGCAGATGCACGCCGATCTGCTTCACATTGGCCTCTACCGCCGCGATCTCCTGGGCCCGCGAAGGCTCGAGCAATGCCCTAACTTCTTTGTCCAGGTCGGTGCTCAGGCGCAGCAATTGAGCCTGGCGCTCGCTGCTGATCTTCTCGAGCTGCTTGCGTTCTTCTGGCTGGGGTAAGCCGTAGCCCTTGTTTTCCAGCAACTCCGCCGGGCGGCTGAGGAAGCCGCTGTTGGCGAGCATTTTCTGCAAGGTGTCGTTGGCCTTGGAGATACTGCCGTCCTTGAGGGCGGTGGCGTTCAGGTAGCGCTGTTTGACCTCGTCCTGGGCCAGCAGCAGCTGGCGGCGAAGGCTGGCCTGTTCGAGCAGCAGCAACGCGGCGCTGGTGCGCAGGTCTGCCTGCTGGAACCAGGTACTGCGGTCCTTGGCATCCAGGGCCAGCCAGTCTTCGACTTTGTTCTGCTTGATCGGCAGCTGCTTCTTCAGCACATCGAACATGGCCTGGTAGCGCTCGCGGTAGGAGTCGAAGCGATAGCCCAGGCGCAGGGCCTCACGTGGGTCATCCAGGACACTGGTATCGGCCAGCCCCCGCCCTTTGAGTACTTCCAGAAGGCCGTTGGGCATGATGCTGTCCAGATCGTTCAGCCGTGGATTGCCAGTGCCACTGCGCAGCAGTTTCAGGGACTCGACCGCACAATTGTTGGACAGGAAGTAATAGTTGCCGTCATAGCTCCAGTGAATCTCCGCAGCCTGGCGCACCAGGCTTTCAACCTCTTGACGGCTGAGCTTGAGCGGGATCGACGCCAGGCTGCGCAGTTCGGTCTTGGTGTACTCGTCGATCACCTGGCTCAGTGGCAGCACGAACAATCGCGAAGGGTAGGCACCGGTCAGGCCGTCCCAGCTGGACAACTGCACGTCATTGACGAACGCCCGGTACGACAGCACCAAGTGTTGGTCCAGATCCAGCCGGCAGTCTGGGCCACGAGGCCTGCCTGGGGCGCAGATCACCAGGCGCAACATGCTGTGGCCCCAACGGCTCACCCAGTTCTGGTTGGCCTCGGCCAGTAGGTAATCGACTTCATAGACTCGCTGCGGGTCGATTTCGCCCAGAGGCTGGCGGCCGAAATCGGTCCCGGCATTGAGAAATGGCAGACCGCTGACGCAAGTGTTCTGCTGTGGGGCCCAGCCGAAGTGGTCGCGCAGGTACTGATTCAGGGCGGGGCGGCGGCAGGCGTAGCTCGGGTCGAGGAGGAAGTACTCCATGTTGACCGCAACGAACTCCTTGGGGCTGCTCAATTCATAACTGTCAGGGCTGCGGGCCAGCTGGCCATTGTGTTGCTCGCGTTCGCCGCGACGGCCGACATATTGCGGCCATCCGGCCAAATCGAGCAGGCGCGGGTCGTCGCTCAGGGTAAAGCGCCTTTCAGCCTGGCCTCGGCACTGCTCAGGCAGGCCGATCTTGCCCAAGGTGTCCTGCTGGCGCTTGCACCGGGTGATCAGCTGGCGTTCGGCCTCAGGCCACAGGCGGGCGCGGTCGTAAATGTGCGTCAGCTCGTGAAGCACGGTCGCCAGCAGCTCCTGCCGGACCGTGCCGTGAGGACGGTCGGTCTGCTTTTTGGCCGCGCTGCCATCGGTGAGGCTGGGCAGCAGACGACGGTTGAGCTCAAGCGTCGCGACCGGCGACGCCTGTCCATAGGCGTCGGTAGGCATACGCTCGCTCCAGCTGACCTGGATGCGTCGATCCAGCTGTTGCTTGAAGCGGGGGGGAAGCTTGCCCATGGCCTCGTCGAGCAGGGCTTGGGAGGCCTGCTGCTGATGTGGGTCGAGGCCACTGACCTGCAGCTCGAGCTGCAGGCCAGCCAGGGCGGGCGTGCCGAGCAGCGTCAGGACGCAGCCCAGCAGCCAGGCACGCACGTGGTTCACAGAGCGAGGATGGCTTCGGCCAGAACCTGGTCGCTGGCATCGCGTGCTTCTGGGACGCGCTGGCGAAGGGTGTCGAAGGCGGCCTCCAGTTGAGCGCCGCGGATCTCGCCATTGCTGGCGACGAAACTGGCG
The DNA here is from genome assembly GCF_001808425.1 of Pseudomonas sp. HMSC08G10. Taxonomy (NCBI): domain Bacteria; kingdom Pseudomonadati; phylum Pseudomonadota; class Gammaproteobacteria; order Pseudomonadales; family Pseudomonadaceae; genus Pseudomonas; species Pseudomonas sp. HMSC08G10. The sequence goes on from NZ_KV793328.1 coordinate 142,860, forward strand.
GCGTCATCGTGGGCTTGTTGCACCACTTTGGAGTCGCGGATGGACGTCGTGGTGTCAGAGGTGAAATCGATCGAACGGCCAAAGGCACGGACGATGATATTGCTGGTGGCCACCAGGGTTTGTGCCTGGGCCAGGTCGGCCAGCAGCAGCATGCCGAGGGCAGCGGCGATCAGCGGTTTACGCATGGAGCATCTCCGGAAGATACAAGGAGTCAGACATGTTTATTGGACGAGAATTGCCTCGGCCAGTTCACGGTCACCGACACAATGGTACGCATGGGCATGACGCAGCGAATCGAGTGCCGCCTGCAGGCGTGCTCCGCGGATCTGGCCGTCGGTGGCCACGAAGGCTGCGGCGTCGTCGCGGGCCTGGATGACCAGCTTGCGGTCGAACGGCGCGGAGGTCACCTTGCTGGTGACGTAACTGCTGGCGACCAGGCTCTGGGTGGTGACATCCATGGCATGGGCGCTTCCCACGCCGATAAGGGCGAACAGTAACGGCAACGAATAACGCATGGAGTTCTGAAGGCGACGGAGGTGAACGGCGAAGGCTACCCCGGATACGTCGGCCAAGGCCAGTGTGTCCGGTTTGAATGGGGCCGATGTGCAGCCCTCTCGCGGGTAAAGCCCCTTCCACTGGCACTTTGGCAGCTTCTTGGGGCTTACCCGCGCTGGTAAGCAGTGTCAGAGCGCGAGGATGGCCTGGGCCAGTTGCGCGTCGCTTGCCTGCAGGCTTGGCAGCTGCTGGCGGATATGGATGAACGCGCTTTCAAGCTTGGCGCCGCGGATTGCGCCTTCGCTGCCGACGAAGGTCGCGGCATCGTCGCGGGCAGCCTGGACGATCTTGCTGTCACGGAACGACGAAGAGAGATCGGAGGTAGCGTCGGTGGAGGCGGCTACGCCGCGCACGACCGTGTCGGTGGTGACGACGAAGCTGGTGGCGTTGGCGGTGCCGGCCAGGGCCAGCAACAGGGCGGCGCCGATGAGGTGTTTACGGGACATGGTCGTGGACTCCTGCGTAAGGGTCTGGGTGATTCTGGTTATCTGCCGCACGTTTGATCGCTCGCGATGCTTTCAACCAAGCGGCTGAACGAAGCGTATCACGCGGCGGCGGTGCAGAGGTTAACTGGACGGGCTTTGTGCGTAACTGTATTGGTCAATTCTCTGCTATTCAAAACTGTGCTGTTTTGCGCTGTGGTACGCGCTCTAGAGCCCTGCAAACAAAAAGCCCGTCGCGGTTTCCCACGACGGGCTTTTGAAATTCTAGGGCGCCGGCCGAGGCCAGCGAGCCCGGGCTTAGCGCCAGAACGGCTTGCTCAGCTCTTCGTAACGCTGGGACTCGGTGATACCGGCGTCAGCCAGCAGACGACCGTCCAGGCGAGCCAGCTGACGACGGCTGCTGATACGACGCTGCCACAGCAGCAAGGTCGACAGGGCGCGCAGAGGCAGCGAAGCGTTGGAGGCTTGAGCGTTGTTTTCGAAAACCAGATCGGAACTGAGGGTACGTTCCATGATGTGTCATCCTTCCGCTTATGGCGGCATTAGGTAGTGATTTAACTGATGCCAATGATCCTCCTCTGTCGTCCAGAACAGTAGATACAGTTCAACAGTATTGCGATCACTCAGTTAACTGTCTAAGCCGACTGTTGCACCTGAAATTGGCGAAACTGTACCGGTGCGCACTTGTTTGGTGCAAAAGCAGCGCGCTCCGATTTCGTGTCGACACAAAATCGAAGTTTTTACCAGTACAGTAGTACAGTTTTGTGAGTTAAAGGCGGGCAAGCCAACAGACTGTGTAGGTCCGAATGCAATCGCGGGAGCAGCCCACCCCCACAGAGGTGAGGATGGGGCTGCTCCCGCGACAGGTCCAGGCAGGCTGTGCTGGATCAGCTGGCGAGCATGCGACCGCTTTCTTCCAGGTTTTCGTGCCAGCTCAACGCCTCGCGCAGAATGTGCGGGGTGTGGCCGCCACGCTGGCAGGCGCGGTCGAAGTAGTCGTTCAGCGCGGCGCGGTAGTCCGGGTGCACGCAGTTATCGATGATCGCCCGTGCGCGCTCGCGCGGTGCCAGGCCGCGCAGGTCAGCCAGGCCTTGCTCGGTGACGAGAATGTCCACGTCATGCTCGGTGTGGTCCACGTGGCTGACCATCGGCACTACGCTGGAGATCGCGCCGCCTTTGGCGATCGACTTGGTAACGAATACCGCCAGGTGGGCGTTGCGGGCGAAATCGCCGGAGCCGCCAATGCCATTCATCATCTTGGTGCCACAGACGTGAGTGGAGTTGACGTTGCCATAGATATCGAACTCTAGCGCGGTGTTGATACCGATGATGCCCAGGCGACGCACCACTTCGGGGTGGTTGGAGATTTCCTGTGGACGCAGGACGAGCTTGTCCTTGTAGCGCTCCAAGTTGCCGAATACATCGGCGTTGCGGCGGGTCGACAGGGTGATCGAGCTGCCCGAGGCAAAGCGCAGCTTGCCGGCGTCGATCAGATCGAAGGTCGAGTCCTGCAGCACTTCGGAGTACATGGTCAGGTCTTCGAACGGCGACTCGATCAGACCGCACATGACCGCGTTGGCGATGCTGCCGATGCCGGCCTGCAGTGGGCCGAGCTTGTTGGTCATGCGGCCGGCATCCACTTCACGTTTCAAGAAGTCGATCAGGTGGTCGGCGATGGCCTGGGTTTCGTCGTCCGGCGGCAGCACGGTGGACGGCGAGTCGGGTTGGTCGCTGATCACGATGCCAACGATTTTGGCCGGGTCGATCGGGATCGCGGTGCTGCCGATGCGGTCATCGACTTTCACCAGCGGAATAGGGGTACGGGTCGGACGGTAGGTCGGGATATAGATATCGTGCAAGCCTTCGAGGTTGGCGTTGTGCGACAGGTTGATCTCGACGATCACTTGCTTGGCGAAGATCGCGAAGCTGGCCGAGTTACCTACGGATGTGGTCGGAACGATGTGGCCTTGCTCGGTGATCGCCACGGCCTCGATGACCGCGATGTCGGGCAGCTTGAGTTGCTGGTTGCGCAGCTGCTCGACGGTTTCCGACAAGTGCTGGTCGATGAACATCACCTGGCCGTCGTTGATGGCCTTGCGCAGGGTGCTATCCACTTGGAACGGCATGCGGCGGGCGAGCACGCCGGCCTCGGTCAGCTGCTTGTCCAGGTCGTTGCCCAGGCTGGCGCCAGTCATCAGGCTGATCTTCAGGGGCGACTGCTTGGCGCGTTCGGCCAGGGCATGCGGCACGGCCTTGGCTTCGCCGGCGCGGGTGAAGCCGCTCATGCCGACGGTCATGCCGTCCTGGATCAGGCCAGCGGCATCAGCCGCACTCATTACCTTGCTGTGCAGGGAGGACAAGCGGATACGATCACGGTACATGGATTGTTATCTCGGGCTACTGAAGCTACTGGAGCGCAGTCTAGAGATTTCGCCCGTTGCCGTCCCACGACCATGGTCGTAGGCGAAGGCTGGATTTAGAGCCGTTGATCTGGATCATGCAAACGAAAAACCCCCGAGCAGGACACCCGGGGGTTTTAGGGGATTGCCTGCGCTTCTATATATAAGTGCAGGTGAGTCTGGCGATCATTCCACGGCCTTGACCATGTCCTCGATCACCTTCTTGGCATCCCCGAACACCATCATGGTCTTGTCCAGGTAGAACAGCTCGTTGTCCAGGCCTGCGTAGCCGCTGGCCATGGAGCGCTTGTTGACGATGATGGTCTTGGCCTTGAACGCCTCGAGGATCGGCATGCCAGCGATCGGCGACTTGGGGTCGTTCTTCGCTGCCGGGTTCACCACGTCGTTGGCGCCCAGCACCAGCACCACATCGGCCTGGCCGAACTCGGCGTTGATGTCTTCCATCTCGAAGACCTGGTCGTACGGCACCTCGGCTTCGGCCAGCAGCACGTTCATGTGCCCAGGCATGCGCCCCGCCACTGGGTGGATCGCGTACTTAACGGTCACGCCGTTGTGGGTCAGCTTCTCGGTCAGTTCCTTGAGCGCGTGCTGGGCGCGGGCCACCGCCAGGCCGTAGCCAGGCACGATGATCACGCTGTCGGCGTTGCTCAGCAGGAAGGTCGCGTCGTCGGCCGATCCGGACTTCACCGGACGCTGCTCCTGGGAGCCTGCGCTGGCGCCGGCATCGGCATCGGCGCCGAAGCCGCCGAGGATGACGTTGAAGAACGAACGGTTCATCGCCTTGCACATGATGTACGAGAGGATCGCACCGCTGGAGCCGACCAGGGAGCCGGCGATGATCAGCATCGAGTTGTTCAGCGAGAAGCCGATACCGGCCGCTGCCCAGCCCGAATAGCTGTTGAGCATGGACACCACCACCGGCATGTCGGCACCACCGATCGGAATAATGATCAGCACGCCCATGATGAACGCCAAGGCGAGCATCAGGGTGAAGGCACTGTAATGGCCAGTGAAGGTGAACAGCAGGCCCAAGGCAATGGTGGCCAGGCCCAGGATCAAGTTCAGCTTGTGCTGCCCGGTGAACTGTACCGGTGCGCCTTGGAACAGGCGGAATTTGTACTTGCCTGACAGCTTGCCGAAGGCGATGACTGAGCCGGAGAAGGTGATCGCACCGATGGCCGCACCGAGGAACAGCTCCAGGCGGTTACCGGTGGGGATCGGGTCGCTGATGCTGGCGACGATGCCCAGCGACTGCGGCTCGAGCACCGCGGCTATCGCGATGAACACCGCTGCCAGACCGATCATGCTGTGCATGAAGGCCACCAGCTCCGGCATCTTGGTCATCTCGACGCGCTTGGCCATGATCGAACCGGCGCTGCCGCCGATCAACAAGCCGACGATCACGTAGCCGATGCCAGCAGTCGCCAGCTCTGCACCCAGCTTGTAGATAAGGCCGACCGTGGTGAGGATCGCGATCCCCATGCCGATCATGCCGAACAGGTTACCCCGGCGCGAGGTGGTCGGGTGCGACAGGCCCTTGAGCGCCTGGATGAAGCAGACGGAGGCGACCAGGTAGAGAAGCGTTACCAGATTCATGCTCATGCTTACTTCTGCCCCTCGTTCTTGGTTTTCTTCTTGAACATTTCCAGCATGCGGCGGGTGACCAGGAAGCCACCGAACACGTTGACCGCCGCCAGCGCCACGGCCAGGGTGCCCATGACCTTGCCTGCCGGGGTCACGGTCAGCGCGGCGGCCAGCATGGCGCCCACGATGACGATCGCGGAGATGGCGTTGGTGACGGCCATCAGTGGGGTGTGCAGCGCCGGGGTGACGTTCCAGACCACGTGGTATCCCACATAGATGGCCAGCACGAAGATGATCAGGTTGTAGATGCCATGGGAAATCAGCATGTCTTCCATTGTCGTGCTCCTTAACCGTTCTTGCGCACGACCTGGCCGTCGCGGCACATCAGGCACGCGGCGACGATGTCGTCTTCGAGGTTGATCACCAGCGCGCCGTCCTTGTCGAACAGCAGCTTCATGAAGTCCAGCAGATTGCGTGCGTACAGCGCCGAGGCATCGGCAGCGACCTGGGCTGGCAGGTTGGTCGGGCCGACGATGGTAACGCCCTCTGCCATCACCACCTGATCCGCTACGGTCAGCGGGCAGTTACCGCCTTGGGCGGCGGCCAGGTCGATGACCACGGCACCGGGCTTCATCTGCGCGACGGTTTCGGCGCTGAGCAGTGTCGGTGCCTTGCGCCCGGGAATCAGCGCAGTGGTGATGACGATATCGGCCTGTTTGGCGCGTTCGTGCACGGCCTGGGCCTGGCGTTGCATCCAGCTGGCTGGCATGGGACGGGCGTAGCCACCGACACCTTCGGCGCATTCGCGCTCCTCATCGGTCTCGTAGGGCACATCGATGAACTTGGCGCCCAAGGACTCAATCTGCTCCTTCACGGCCGGGCGTACGTCCGACGCCTCGATCACTGCACCGAGACGCTTGGCTGTGGCAATGGCCTGAAGGCCCGCGACGCCGGCGCCAAGAATCAGCACTCGAGCCGCCTTTACCGTACCGGCAGCAGTCATCAGCATCGGCATGAAGCGCGGATAGTAATGGGCCGCCAGCAACACGGCCTTGTACCCGGCAATGTTGGCCTGGGATGACAACACGTCGAGGCTCTGGGCACGGGAAGTGCGTGGTGCAGCCTCGAGGGCGAAGGCGGTGATACCGCGTTCGGCCATCTTGGCGATCATGTCGTTGTTGAACGGGTTGAGCATGCCCACCAGCAGCGTGCCGCTGTTGATCTGCGCAAGCTCCTGATCACTGGGTGCGACGACCTTGAGCACCAATTGCGCGCCGAAGGCATCGGCGGCATTGCCCAGGGAAGCGCCTGCGGCCTCATAGGCACTGTCCGGAATGCTGGCATTGAGCCCTGCCCCCCGTTGGACGGTGACCTGATGACCCTGGCCAACCAGCTTCTTGATGGTTTCCGGGGTGGCGGCGACCCGCGTTTCGCCCGTCTGCGTCTCGAGAGGAACACCAATGTGCACGACTTATTCTCCTGCGGTGACCTTTTGTCTTTGTTGAAGCCAGCGCACTTCGGGTGGTGCGTCTGGTGCGGCCGTTCAGCATGAACCCGCCGGTTCCGGGGCGGGTCGAGCATTTTGCAGACGAACCGAAGGGGCTTCAACCGGTTCTGAAGCGATACGAAGCCAAAACTACAAGTCACCCTGTGACCGTATGTCGCAACAAGCCGAAAGCGGCCCGTCAAACACAAGGTATTCGGAGATTAAGGTAAAAACTGCAATTTTTTGTAGGCGTTTCGCGGATGCGTTCGTGGATGTCGCAAATAAACTCTGAAAGCCGCGTGGTTGCACGGTTTGAAGGCATTTTTAATGCAACCTGAACAGTTTTCTAATTAGCGACAAATCCTTATATCTGTAGGTGTTTAAAATAATTAACTACAGGGTCAGGTTTTCATGGCGTCACGATGGGTTGCGGTGTAGTGGTCGGCCTGTTGCACCAGCCAATCGCGGAAAGCGCGCAGCGAAGCGGACTCCAGCTTGCGATCTGGAATCATCAGGTAATAGGCCTTGGCACTGGCCAGGGCGTGGCGGTTCGCGATGACCAGCCTGCCCTCCTCTAGCTCACGCTGGATCAGGAACGGCGGAATCAGGGCGATGCCCATCTCGTGCATGGCAGCCTGGGCAAGCATTGAGAATAGCTCATAGCGCGGGCCTCTCATGTCGCGCTCAACATTCATGTCCAGATGCCCAAACCATTGTCGCCAGGCGTAGGGTCGGGTGGTCTGTTGCAGCAGTGGTAACTCGGCGATGCGTCGCGGCTCCAGGCTGCCCTGCCCCTCCAGTAGCGCCGGGCTGCACACAGGCACGGGGTTTTCGCCCATCAGTCGATGGGATTGGGTGCCGGACCAGTCCCCGTCTCCGAAATAAATGGCGGCGTCGAAGGCGGTATCGGCGAACAGGAACGGTCGCGTGCGATTGGTGAGGTTCACCGTGACGTCTGGGTGACGCTCCTGAAAGTCCTTCAGGCGCGGCAGCAGCCATTGCGTGCCGAAAGTCGGCACCACGGCCAGTTCGATCACGTTCGCACCCTGCTGACGCATTACCGACAAGGTATCGCGCTCGACCGCATCGAGCTGCGCTGCGACCTGGCGACTGTAAGACAAGCCTGCCTCGGTCAACTTCACCCCGCGGCGAGAGCGGCGGAACAGTTCCACATTCAGGAAAGCCTCCAAGCCACCGATTTGCCGACAGACGGCACCCTGGGTGAGGGCCAATTCCTGGGCGGCCTTGGTGAAGCTCTCGTGGCGTGCCGCCGCCTCGAAGCAGACTAATGCCGTGGTGCTGGGAATCTTGCGGCGCATGTACGTCAACCTCACTTGTCAGCCGTTGAACCTAGGATTTTTCAGTTTTTCGAAGTGAGAAAATATCACTAAACGGTGCGCAATCCTCGTTTGTCCAGACGGCTGATCGGGCCTAGGATCAAGGCACAAGAAACTCAGCTTCCAATTTCGAGGTATTCGCTCATGGCCGGTAAAGCAAGCTTCAACTGGATCGACCCGCTGCTGCTGGACCAGCAGCTCACTGAAGAAGAGCGCATGGTCCGTGACAGCGCGTATCAGTTCGCCCAGGACAAGCTGGCGCCCCGTGTGCTGGAGGCCTTCCGCCACGAGCAGACCGATCCTGCGATCTTCCGCGAGATGGGCGAAGTCGGCCTGCTCGGCGCCACTATCCCGGTCGAATACGGCGGCAGCGGCTTGAACTACGTGTGCTATGGCCTGATTGCCCGTGAGGTGGAGCGCATCGACTCTGGCTATCGCTCGATGATGAGCGTTCAGTCGTCGCTGGTGATGGTGCCGATCAACGAGTTCGGCAGTGAGGCACAGAAACAAAAGTACCTGCCCAAGCTCGCCGCCGGTGAGTGGATCGGCTGCTTCGGCCTGACCGAGCCGAACCATGGCTCCGATCCGGGTTCGATGATCACCCGCGCGCGCAAGGTCGATGGCGGCTACCGTCTCACCGGCAGCAAGATGTGGATCACCAACAGCCCGATCGCCGATGTCTTCGTGGTATGGGCCAAGGACGATGCCGGCGACATCCGCGGCTTCATTCTTGAAAAGGGCTGGGAAGGCCTGAGCGCGCCGGCAATTCACGGCAAAGTCGGCCTGCGGGCCTCGATCACCGGCGAGATCGTCATGGACAACGTGTTCGTGCCGGAAGAGAACATGTTCCCTGAAGTGCGCGGTCTGAAAGGTCCGTTCACCTGTCTGAATTCCGCCCGCTATGGCATCTCCTGGGGCGCCCTGGGGGCAGCCGAGGCCTGCTGGCACACCGCTCGCCAATACACGCTGGACCGCAAGCAGTTTGGCCGTCCGTTGGCTGCTAACCAGCTGATCCAGAAGAAGCTGGCCGACATGCAGACCGAGATCACCCTGGCGCTGCAGGGCTGCCTGCGCTTGGGGCGGATGAAGGACGAGGGTACCGCAGCGGTGGAGATCACCTCCATCATGAAGCGCAACTCGTGCGGCAAGGCCTTGGACATCGCCCGTATGGCGCGTGACATGCTCGGTGGCAACGGTATTTCCGACGAGTTCGGTGTGGCCCGCCATCTGGTCAACCTCGAGGTGGTCAACACCTATGAAGGTACCCACGATGTGCACGCGCTGATCCTGGGTCGTGCCCAGACTGGAATCCAGGCGTTCTATTGATAAAGGAGCTGGCCATGGGTGCGCTATCACATCTGCGGGTGCTGGATCTTTCGCGCGTGCTGGCGGGCCCTTGGTCCGGTCAGATCCTTGCCGACCTTGGGGCTGATGTGATCAAGGTCGAGCGCCCAGGCACAGGGGACGATACCCGTTCCTGGGGGCCGCCCTTCCTAAAGGACGCCCAGGGTGAGAACACCAGCGAAGCGGCCTATTACCTGTCGGCCAACCGCAACAAGCGGTCGGTTACCATCGACTTCACCCAGCCTGAAGGCCAACGCCTGGTGCGTGAGCTGGCGGCGAAGTCCGACATCGTCATCGAGAACTTCAAAGTGGGCGGCTTGGCGGCCTATGGGCTGGACTATGCGAGCCTGAAGGCGGTCAATCCCAAGCTCATCTATTGCTCGATCACCGGTTTCGGTCAGACAGGTCCTTATGCCAAGCGCGCCGGATATGACTTCATGATCCAAGGGTTGGGCGGGCTGATGAGCCTGACCGGCCGCCCGGAAGGTGAAGAAGGCGCGGGACCCATCAAGGTGGGGGTCGCCTTGACCGACATCCTGACGGGGTTGTATTCGACAGTGGCGATCCTGGCTGCCCTCGCCTATCGCGATCAGACCGGCGTCGGTCAGCACGTGGACATGGCGTTGCTGGATGTTCAAGTGGCCTGCCTGGCCAACCAGGCGATGAACTACCTGACTACGGGCACCCCGCCACGGCGGTTGGGCAATGCACACCCCAATATCGTGCCTTACCAGGATTTCCCGACGGCGGATGGCAACTTCATTCTCACCGTGGGCAACGATGGGCAGTTCCGTAAGTTTGCCGAAGTGGCTGGCCAGCCACAGTGGGCAGACGACCCGAGGTTTGCCACCAACAAACAGCGTGTGGCCCATCGTGCCGAGCTGATTCCGTTGATTCGCCAGGCCACGGTGTTCAAGACCACGGCTGAATGGGTCAGTGAGTTGGAAAAGGCAGGCGTGCCTTGCGGACCGATCAACGACCTGGCGCAGATGTTCCAGGATCCCCAGGTGCTGGCGCGTGGTTTGGCGCTCGATATTGCTCACCCGCTAGCGGGTAGCGTACCGCAGGTGGCCAGTCCCATTCGGTTGTCCGAGACGCCGGTCGAGTATCGTCAGGCGCCGCCATTGCTCGGTGAGCATACTAACGCTGTGTTGGAGGAGGTGTTGGGTATGGATATCGAAGCGGTGCTGCGTTTGAGAAGCACCGGAGTGATATGAAGTTCTCCCTACCCTCTCTATATATAGAGAAGCGGGGAGGCCGTCAGGCCTCCCCGCTT